>JBIIEC010000102.1:0-15066 GCA_044238045.1 Pirellulaceae bacterium
CCACCTGCCCGCCGAACCAGAGCCGCTTCTGGTCTTGCGGGTGCCGCAGTGGGACTACAACTGGCAGTCGCCGTACAACCTCAAGCAGCCCCGCCGCTTCCCGGCCGGTACACGGTTCGAAGCCGAGTGTTCCTACGACAACTCGTCGGCCAACCCGAGAAACCCGTCCGATCCGCCAGAGCACGTCTGGCACAACGAAACGATGAACGACGAGATGCTGTTGCCTATGTTCACCTTCTCCTCCGATCGACCGCTCGACAACAAAGGCCAGACGTTCGGCAAGTTCGTCTCGTGGATCGCGCGGTCGCGGTTGCTGCGGAGGCTGGTGGACCACCGCTACAAGTACATCGCCGATCCGCAGGGAAACGTGCTCCTTTCGCCCGACTACGACCCCGACGATCACCGCTACTGATGCCCCGAGCCTCGCGCAGCGTACCTACTGCGAACTCCGCCCATGCCCACGGAGGCTTGCGAACGGTAGCCGCATCATCCGGCCAAGCATCACGGGAAGCACCACTTCGGCCGATCGCTGTCGGACGAGCGTTCACGCGGCCATGAACGGCGGCGCGCGAACGGTCGGCGACGGCGGCTCACACTGCGACTTCGTGAGGCCCGATGTCGGTGTCAGTCCATATTTCCGTCATCGCCATGGTGCAGGACCCTCGACGGATGGCGGTCGCCGTGCGAGCTGCTCCGCTGGAGACGATCGTGGATCACACGCAGCACTTCAGGCGTCCCGTCCATGCAGCCCGCCACGCAGGCGAGCCCATCCGCGTAGCGTTCGCGTGATTCGAGGAACGCTCGGATGCGTTCGTCGGTCACCTCTTCCAGCAACGTGAACTCCCCGCAGCCCATGCCCGCAAGGAAGTGCGCGTTGATCCGCTGCTCGGCATGCGCCCGTTCCGGCAGCACCAGCATGGGCTTGCCCAGATGCAGCGATTCGCCAATCAACTGATTACCGGCCGCGGCCACCACGGCTGAACAACCGGCGAGGTCGTCCACGAACTGCCGCTCGTCGATCTCGTGGAAGGTAACGCACCCGACAGGCGTTCGTCGACCGAGGCCGTACACCTTGACCGGCGTGCCACAGCCGGCCAACGCCTCGATCGCCGCCAGCGGCGTGTGCCGTCGCAGATAGGAGAGCACGAAGCCGCCGTCCTCCGGCACCGCGCGGAGCAGCGAAGTTCTCAGCAGCGGTCCCACCTGCACGACATGCTGCCAGCCGCGTCGCAAGCGGGGCCGGAAGAACGCCGAGACGACGATGTCGGACGGCTGGACGACATACATCCAGACAGCGTAACTCATGCTCCACGCGTTCCACTGCAACGCGCGGGGCAGCGACTTGAGTTCGTAGGCTCGGAGAAAGTGCTGGTGGTCGACGCTGACGAGCGGAATGCGTCGGCGTCGCGCGGCCCGCGGCAGCGTTGGCTCGAAATCGGTGATGGCGAGTTCTGCGCCGAAAGCCTCCAATTCGCGGGTCAGACGATCCACCAGCGGACCCAGCTCGCGAGCCTGGAAATCAAAACCGGCCGCGATCGAACGCAGGACGTGGAGACGGCCGGCCGAGTACTGGAACACGATGCCGGGATTCTGCCGCACTTCCACTCGGCCACGCTGGCCCTCGAACTGACGACGCAAGAATTCGTAGCCATCCGCCGTGGCGTAAAGAAGCACTTCATGGTCGTGCCCCAACCGATCCACAAGTGCCACGATTCGACTGGCGTGCCCACGGCCCTCGCCGCACACGCTGATCGCGATCCGCGCCATGCTACTCTCCGCCAGCCCTAGCTTCTCGCCTGACTACGAATTCAGCGCGGGCCGGCCCTCCTCTTGGGCCGACACGCCACGCGGTCCATTTAACCATCGGCCGATCACGGTGTAACGCACGCCGAAGCGATAGCTCAAAAGCAGCAGCGGAGTCACCGTGGCCAGAATCAGCAGAAACTTCAAACCCGCGGCCAACGGCCAGGGCCGGACCACCAGTTGAGCCACCATCACCAGCGGAACGTGCGCAAGATACATCCAGTACGATCCGTCGGCCAGCCAGGACGCCGCTGGGTGCGGCTTCGGAAAGAAACGGTGAAACAGGCCGATCAGGCCCAGCGACATGGTCCAGGCGTACGCGGGCTGGACGATGGTGGCAAATTCGCGAGTGTTCCGCGTCGCGATCCCGGCGACCAACAGGGCCACCGCCGCTGGCAGCAGGAGTTTCCAGGACCGGCCCAACCGAGTCTCCATGCCCTCCGCGGCGAACGTGGCCACTCCGAAGAAAAAGAAGCAACCGTAGTACGCGAAGAGATGGGGCTTGGGCAGAAGCCCCAACGACGTGTCGGGGCCGAACGCACCCTCAAGCGACATCCCCATCAGTGCCTGCGGCGCGCAGGACGCGGCCAAAAACCACCAACTTCCGCGTCCCATCGGCAACCACCCGTTGAATGCCAGCGCCGCGAACAGAGCCACAAACCAGCAGAGAAACCACAAAAACCAGAGATGATCAAAGACGTTGGTCTGAATGAGATGGATCGAGCTCGAACCCAACGGCAGACGCAACCGCTCGGTGGCTTGAGCTCGCTGGCTGGCAAGGGCCAGGCGGTCGAGGACGCCCCCGAGTGTCTCTTCCGCGTTCGGGCCTCGAGGAAGCAGGGCCCCAATCCGCTCGCGTCCCCGCAACACTTCGTCCACCGCCAACGGGGCCAAGCCGAAGAACGGCGCCACCTCGCAGGCGGAGTCGGCGGACAATGCCGTGGCCGCTGCGGGCAGACGCCCGGCGACGTTCGGCACCAGCGGGTCCGCTCCCCGCTCCAGAAACAGCGAGGCGGCTGAATCCCGACCGAACAAGGCCACGACGTGCAGGACCGAGTTCCCACCCGCATCTCGATCATTGACGTCAGCACCCGCATCGAGCACCGCTCGAATGATCTTCGGGTCGCCCTGCATCGTGGCCCAACCCAGCGGCGTGATCCGCCAGAAGGCGTCCCGCTGCTCCACCGCCCCGGGCACGCCCAGTCGCTGTCGGACCGCGGCCTCGTCGCCCGCCAGGATCTCGGCGACCGCGGGCTCGGGGCGGATCGCCTGCCGCGCGTATCGCCCCAGGGCCGCATCCAGAGGCCCAATCGTGACGGCCGCAACCACCAGCGGCAGGAAGATCCGCGCGAACCGCTGTTCCAGCAAACTCCGGAGACCCCGGCGACGGAACACGAGCATCGTGAAGTAGCCGCTCAGCAGGAAAAAAAGCGGCATGCGAAACCCATGCACGGCCGCCAGTAGCAGCATCAGCAGGTCGCTTCGCCGCGTATCGTGCACGGGCCAGGGAAACGCAAGGAAACTCAAGGACGCGTGCAGCGCCACTCCCAGCAGCATGGCAAAACTGCGGAGAGCATCGAGATCGGTGCGTCGTTGCGCCATGCGACAGGCCCTGGACTTACTCCTGGGAACAATCCGAGCCGACATCATGTCCGCTGCGGGTCGACAGTGTCAACGTCAGTAGCCTGCGGCCGAATCGCCTCCAGGGCGGGCCTGGCTCCCGGCAGGCAAAAGCAGAGCCCGCCAACTCGACTTCGGCACCGCTTCCGACCGCGACACCCTTCCGCGGCCAGCCGTTGGCGACCTATATTGAGGTGCAAACTCGCCTTTAAAACTTGCGGACTTCTGGTCTGATCCTGTCGCCACGACTGCCTCGGCGTCTGCCCAAGGGGGCCTGGGGAGTCGCCGGTGCTCCGTGTTCGGAACCTGTGCCTTCAACCCTTCGGATCGCCCGGCAGGAGCGCTGATCGTGGAACCCCACCCGCCACTTCTCTGCGTCATCATCGTGGTCGGATCCTTGCGTTGCCGCGGGCAGCGAGCGGTCGACGCGATCAGGGCCCAGTCGATTGCCGAACGCCTGGAATTGGTGGTGATCGACACGGCCGATCCCCTCGTCCATCCGGACCTCGTCCTCGCAGGCGTCGCTCGACTCGTTCAAATCCGCGTGCCCGAGGGAACCTTTTGGGGAGCCTGCCGCTCCCAGGCTTTGCAGCACGCAACCGCGCCGGTGGTCGCCTTCATCGAAGACCACTGCTTCGCCAGCCCGCGATGGGCCGAAACGCTGATCGAAGCCTTCCATCATGGCCATGCCTCGGTCGGATACGGATTCCAGAATGCGAATCCCCAGACGCGGACGAGTCGCGTGGGGATGCTGCTCGACTACGGAGCGTGGCAGCTTCCCACCAGGTCTCGCGTCGCCGAGCGACTGCCGGGGAACAACGTCGCCTACCGCAAGGCAGCCATCGACGTCTTTGGCCCGGAACTCTCCGACCTGCTGGAGGCAGACTACAACCTCCAGGAACGCCTGCGGGCCCAAGGACACTCGTTGTACGTAGCCGCCAACGCGGAGGTATCGCACCAGAACTTTGACCACCTGCCGGCCACTATGGCAGCGAACTTCGCCTACGCCCGCCTCCTTGCCTTCCATCGTTGCCGCAGCAGCCACTGGAGCCCGCTCCGGCGACTGGTCTATACCGTCGGCACTCCAATGGTCTCCACACCCATGCGTCTGGCTCGATTACTCTTCAGTTTCCGCTTTCGTGCGGACGCGCGTCATGCCCTGTGGACCTGCCTCCCAGCCCTTCCGCAGATACTGCTCCTGTTCGCTTGGGCGTCGGTTGGCGAGGCGCTCGGCTATTCCATCGGAGTCGGTCGCGCCAGGGAAGATCTCTTCCACTGGGAGGTCGAAGCGGAACGCTGCAGGAGGTCTTATGCAGCCTGAGCCGCGCGTCAGCATCGTGTGTCCGGCGTACTATTCCCATGGAACGATTGAGGAGTCGCTGCGCGCGCTGCTGGACCAGACCTACCAGGACTTCGAGATCGTTGTCGTGAACAGTTCGCCGGAGACCGTGACGCAGGAGATCGTCACGCAACGATTCCCTTCAGTGCGGTTCGTGCAGTCTCCGGTCCGGCTCTATCCACACGCGGCCCGCAACCTGGGCGTCACGCACACCCGGGGAGACCTGATCGTCTTCACCGACCCGGACTGCATCGCTTGCCGGGACTGGCTGGAGAAGATCGTCGCACGCATGGATCGCGGCAGCCAAGCCGTCGTGGGCGGCATGGGCGTCATCCGGCCTCACTGGCTGGAAACCGGCATCCACCTCCAAAAATTCTACTGGTGCCTGGAGGGCGCCCGGGCCGGCACGCTGTCCGATCTGGCGACAGCCAACGCCTGCCTCGCGCGGCAGGTCTGGCAGCAGGCAGGTCCCTTCAACGCCGATATCTTCTGCGGCGACACCCACCTGTCATGGAAACTGCAGCGTCTGCCGACGCGCATCGACTTTGAGCCGGATGCCGTCGTGCTCCATGACCACCAGACGACCCTCGGCCGATACATCCACGAACGTATTACGCGAGGAAAGGAGTTCGCGCGCGTTCGCTCCGACTGGTTCGCATGGTCGAAAGCCCGCGCGCTGGCCTACCTGCTCGCCGCGCCACTGACCCTCGCCGTCGTCCTCATCCGGGCAGCCCGCTCCTGTGCCGCCGCCGGCTACGGATGGAGCTACCTCGCCACCTTTCCGCTGCAGTTCATCGGCCACGCGTCCTGGCTCCTGGGCGAGTCACGGGCGCATCTGGAGTATCTGCGACCGCCGCGTTCCCTCAAGAACTGATGGGAAAGACAGTCAGGTTGGTCGGAGCGACGGCCTCCGTCCAGGCGGCCTCGTAGCCAATCACGATGGCGGCACCCGGCTGCACGCGGCCGTTCCAAGATTCGGCGCGTACCCGATAGCGGTTCGCCACCCGGGACACGACCGTCGCATTCCAGAGATTCGCCAGCGTGTAAGGACAGTCAAACTCCAGATACCAGTCCGACCAAGCCGTGGTGGACACGTTCTTGATCGTCAGGTTGGCGGTGAAGCCGCCGGACCAGACGCTGATCGGGGACCACGCCACCTCAGCCACGCCTGCGGGCGCGTCGTCTTCCTGGATCGAACCGATGCCCAGGGCATCCTCAAGCACGCCATTGACCGGCGAACCCAGGTCCAGGAAGAGTCGCTCGACGCCCTCCACATCCACATCCCCCAGCACGGGAACCGCCACCTGCTTCACCGTCTCGCCGGCCGCGAACACAAGCGTGCCGGACACCGCGAGGTAGTCGGTACCCGCCGTGGCCGTATCGTTCCGCGTCGCATACGGCACGCTCACCGCCAAAGTGGTCGCCGCTGAAAGCCTAACTTCGAAATTCGCCTGCCGCGAACCGCTGTTACCTTCCAGCACCGCAACGTCCGTCACCGATACCTTGGGCACCAACGGCGTATCATCGTCCAGGATCGTACCGAGTCCGGAGCCATCCGCGATCGGCACACCCACGGCACCCGTCAGCTCCACGGCGAACGTCTCGTCGCTTTCAATTACCGTCTCCCCGATCACGGAGACCTGGATCGTCTTGGCGACTTCCCCGGGGGCGAACACCAGCGTGCCGCTCGCCGGCGTGTAGTCCACGCCGCTGGCAGCCGACTGGCTTCCGGAGCCCACGGTCGCGTAGTTCACCGAGACGGCTTCCGTCTGGGGCGAAGACAGTCGCACGACGAAACCGGCCAGCGAACTGCCGCTGTTCCCCTCCAAGATGCGCGCATCCTGGATCGACATGGACGGAGTCGCGGAACCGGTGAAGTCATCGAAGATGCGTGTGAACTCGTACGCTTGCTGGGCGATTCCGCTGCAACTGGGCGAGACCACGTTCAGGGTCGAGCACGCCTTGTCGCGCGTCAGCGACCACATCGACAGCAGCCCCACGTCGCGCTGCTCGGCCCACTGCAGCAGCTCGACCGCGTCCTGCGCATAGAACCGCTCGGTCAGCACATCGTTCTGGCCGATCATGGGCGTGACCCCGACCATCCGCCACAACTCCGCGTCCGTGCGCGACACACTGGCGGCCGCATGCAGGGTCTTCAGCTGCGAAAAGAGCGAGTTACCGGCCTGGATCGCGTACTCGCCCATATTGCCTTCCGGACTGGGAGCCGCATAGCTGCCATAGTCCATGGCCATGATGTTGACACCCGCCAGCTGGACGCCCGCGGCCAGCGCCGACTGGACGACATACATGCCGTCGGCGGTCAGCCCCGAGGGCAGGACCGGAAGGGTCAGCCAGATGTCGAGCGACTTGCCCGCCGCGGTGGCGTTATCCTGCAGTTTGCGCATCGCCAGCGATCGCCGATCGATCGACGCCTTCTGTCCGACTTGCGAAACCCATGCACCTTCGATATCGAAGTCGATCACCTGGAGTTCGTAGCGATCGATCACCGACTGGTAGGCGGCCGTGAGTCCGTTGACGTCGGTGATCGCCGCCGCCAGTTCCGTGCCCGCGGCGCCTCCGAACGAGACCATCACCTCACCGCCCATGGCCCGCAACTGCTGGAACTCCGCGAGGCGAAAATCGTCCGCCATCGGGATCACGCCACCCCAGGCCGGCTGCTTGTTGACATCGGCCGTGATGAAGGCGATCACAAAATGCTTCTGCCCTGTCTGCTGGGCCGTCGCCACCAGGTCGACATAAGGCCAGAGGGTCGCATCGACATACGGCGCGAACGTCGCCTGGGGCCAAGCCGAGGACGTGGAGGCTTGCAGCTGCACGAAAACCGAAGCCGTCGCCTGCGCACCCTGGCTATCGCGAATGGTGTAGGCGAAGGAATCCGAACCGACAAAGTCGGCGGCGGGCGTGTAGGCGATGGTACCATCGGCGTTGATCGCGGCCGTGCCATGGGCGGGCGCACCAACCGCCGTCACCGTCAGCGAGTCGCCATCCACATCCACGTCGTTCGCGAGCACCCGGACATCGACGCGAGTGCCCTGCCGCGTCACCACCGTATCGGCGGTCGCGACGGGCCTGTCGTTCACCGGTGTCACCGCCACGGTCACGGACGCCGTCGCGAGCAGCCCCTGGGAGTCGCGGATCGTGTAGCGAAAGCTGTCCGATCCGTGGAAATTCGCCTGCGGGGCGTAACGCACGGTGCCGTCCGCCAGCAACGTCGTCGCGCCTCGCGTGGCCTGCGTCACGCCCGTCACTACCAGCGGCCCGCCCTCCGGGTCCAAATCGTTCACCAGTACCGGCACGACGACGGCCGTGTCCTCGGCAGTCGTCGCGCTGTCATCCACCGCGACCGGCTCGCCACTGGCCGTCGTGACGCGCAGCACAGGACGATAGCCCACGGTGGTCGCCGACCGTGCATGCAGGTTCAGTGTCATGCCGGAGGCCTGGGTAGGCAGGTCGAGATGAAAGGACGCCAGGCCGTTGGCTTGCGTCGCCTGCCGAACGAGCGCGGTGACGTCCACCGCGAACGGTCGGTTGGCGACAACCGCCGCACCCGCAGCCTTCACCTCCACGCCAGCTCCCACCGGCCTCGAGTTCCACGTCATCTCGCCCGCCGGACCGTTGTTGACGCCTCCATCGCCCTCGACCCAGGCATCGCCGGAGTCGGCCAGCATGCGCACGCGGAGCGAGGACGACTTGAAGGTCGTGCCTACCGACTGGGGCGTCAGCACCAGTTCCGCGCGGTCGAACGCTCCCAGCGACGAAGTATCGAACCGCAGGTAACCTTCCATGTCTCCGTTGCTGCCCGTGCCATTCGCCACGTTGACCGTGGCCTGCAGACCATAGTTGCGAGTGGCGTAGGTCCCGGAACGCACGAACGTATCCGCTTCGGCGTTCAGCGCCATCACGGCCATCAGAGCCCGCGACTCGAGGCTCTCCAGAATCCCCCGGCATCGGCGTCGACGGCTTGCTCCAGCACCGGAATCCAGCGGAACCCTTCGAGGATGTGGCGATCGCATGGCATCTTCCTTTCGCGAAAAGGTCTTCCCAAACCACCAGACAGCATTCTCGCTCCTCGGAAGGGGCATCATTGCCGTCCATGCTAGAGACGCGTCGGACTGGGCGACTGTCCGCACGCGAACTGGGCGCATCCGCACGCATTCGGCGGAAACACCGCCTTCTTGGGAAGGAATGCATCTCGCGTGCCAAGCAAGGCACGCGATCACCGATCGACGAAGGTCGAGGGGATTGCCCTGGGCAGGCTGCAACTGCCGTTAGTCCCGCGACTACCAAGGCCACCGCATCAGGTGGTCTTGCGAGTTTTCACGGAGGCCGCCTGCCAGAGGGAGGTGGGGGGAAGGGCGGCTGCGACGAGCCCCCCTCCCAGCCGCGGCGTCGTTGCGCCGCCCGACCCGGCGATGGGCACCGGCGTTTCCATGCTCGCAGTCACCGGCGTCGGCGTCGGCTCCGGCTCCGGCTCCGGAGGCAGCGACAACTCAACCGCGAAGGTCGCGGCGGGATCGTCCAGAGTGGCCATGAAATCCTTCACCGCCAGCCACCAGCCCTGGTTTTCGTGAAAGGCCGCTGAACGCGTCTCCGGCTCGTAGATCACGATCCCGGTGACCTGGTCCTTGAGATACTCCAACTGCAGGCGGAAGAAGTCCTGGTCCAGATGGTCCTCGCCCGCACCTCGCATGCTCGGCGAGATCCAGGCGTAGGTCGGCTTGCCAAACTTCCGCCCCTCCGCGACGTTCTGCTTCGCGTAAAGATCCCAGTCCAGGATGCTCGGGTCATGCCACATGCTTTCGGCCCAGGGGCCTTTCACCCCCGCGAACACGGTCCCCGTGTAGTTCGCCGTGAAGTCGATGGGCGTACCGCCTGCGGTCAGTGCGAGTTGAAACGAGTCCGCCGTGACATTCACCGCGTAGTAGTCGCGACTTGCACTCAGGCCGTTGGCCAGCGAGCCGCCCGCGGTCACGGTCAACTGCAGGACCATGCCGTTCTCCAGCGCGGGTCCATTCCACGCCAATCGATTGGCGATCGGATCCAGCGTCGTCTGCCGCCAGTGCGGCAGGTCGTAGGCGTTGTTGCGCATGACGGTGTAGAGCGACACGTTGATGTTATCCATCATGTCGGCCAGCGGGGTGCCACCGAACTGCGGCGCCACTGGTTGCGTGCGAAACAGCTCATTGCGAGCCACCCAAGCGTCATAGTCCTGCTTGAGTGTCGCCGCGTTTCGCGTGTACCAGGTCGAGATCCCCAACGACTGCTCGTGCAGCGAACGCTCCCAGTACACCGGCTGGTACCACGACCGCTCAGGGACATACATGTACAGCCCGAAGGTGAGGTCAGGCCGCGCCTGCTGGGCCAGGTGGAAGACCTCCGCGAATCGGTCGCGGCCTTCTGGCGTGTTGACGTAGTAGTCGTTCTCGATGTCGAACACGATCGGAATGGCCGCCTCGCTCGCCGGTACCGCGGCCAGTGCGTCGAGGAACTTCTGGACGGCTAGTTGGCTGAAGTCGTACCGTCCGTTCACGTAGTCAAAGAAGTACCAGTGCGTCCAAAGCGTATTTCGTGCCAGGCCGACTCCCGTTTTGTCCGGAGCCATCACGCCGGCCGTGCCCGCGATCTGGTCGTACACCCTGAACCCCTGGGCCACCGGAGTTCCCGTCGTCAAACCGCCGCGATCGGTCGCCGCAAGCGTCAACTGCGACGTCCCCGCCATGCCCGCGGCATGGTTCAGGATCAGCTTGCCGTTCGGCAGATCCCAGACGATCGACGAGAACAGGTCCGGCCGCGAATTGGAAACCAGTCGATAGGTCAGCTGTGAGTCACTGTCCTGCGCGTCTGAAAAGGCGGCGAAGAGGTCCACCACGGTCTGGCTGTCCGTACGCGTGATCGCGTTGGCAAACCCTTGGAAGACTGGCGCCGTGTTGGCGCGGTACCCGGCATCGGTCAGTCGCCCGGTCGCCGTCCCGTCGCCAATTACTGCCTC
Organism: Pirellulaceae bacterium; assembly: GCA_044238045.1. Lineage (GTDB taxonomy): Bacteria > Planctomycetota > Planctomycetia > Pirellulales > Pirellulaceae > CAZUJM01. The sequence continues at coordinate 10,773 of JBIIEC010000102.1, forward strand.
CGTCGCCTCACCCAGGTCGACATAGAACTCCTCAATCGCCTCCAGCACCGCATCGCCATACACGGTCACGACGATCGTCCGCGTCGTCTGGCCCGGCGCAAACACGAGCACCCCAGCCGCCGACGCGTAGTCAACACTGGCGATGGCCGACCCGTTGCGGGTCGCGAATGGCACCGTCACTTCGCTGGTACTGGCCTGCGACAAGACCACCGGGAACGATACCTGCGTGACGCCGGATCCTTTCTCCTGGATCGCCATGTCCTGGATGTTCAGGCGTGGCAGCATGGGGATCGTGATGGTGACCTCGGCCGACGCCGTGCCGCCCTCTCCGTCACTGATCTGATATGAAAAAGAATCCACGCCCTCGAAGCCCGTGGCCGGCGTATAGCGGACTCGCCCACCGGACAGGATCGTCACCGTGCCGTTGGCTGCCGCATCCACGCCGGTCACCGTCAGGGGACTGCCCTCCACATCTGAATCGTTCGCCAGGACGTTGACTTCCACGGATGTGTTGCGCCGCGTCACGGCCGAGTCGTTGACGGCAGTCGGGGCGTCGTTCAGGGGCTGGACCGTCACCGTCACCGCCGCCGTGGACGACCCGGTCACACCGTCGCTGCCGACCACCCCATCGGTGATCGTGTAAAGGAACGTATCGGTGCCAAAGAAGTTCGGCTGCGGCGTGTAAAGCACCGTGCCCTCCGGGAGGATCGTGACGCTCCCGCGAGCACCCTGCGTGACGGAGGTGATCGTCAGCGGGTCGCCCTCCGCATCTGAATCGTTGCTGCGAACCGCCACGATCACCGACGTATCCTCGAACGTCGTCGCCCCGTCGTCACGCGCGGTCGGTGCCGAGGTCATCGGCGTGATACGCAGATAGGGCTGATAAGTCGCTTCCGTTGCCGTTCGCGAGTGGAAACGCACCAGCGAATTCTTGGCCTCCGTCGCCGCCTGGATTTGGAACGAGGCGATCCCGTTCGCGTTCAGCCCCTGCTTGACCAGCGAAGTCACATCCACCACGAAGGGGCTGTTCACGACCAGCCCCGCGCCCGGGACCAGCAGTTCGTTCCCCTCTCCCACAGGACGAAGATTCCAGGTGATCTCACCGGCCGGCTTATTGTCCGTGCCACCATTCCCCTCCAGCCATCCGTCGGCAGTGTCCGCCAGCAAACGCAGGCGCAGATTACCCCGTTGCAGCGGCAGGCCGACCGACTGGGGCGTCAACACCAGTTCGGCCTTCGCAATCCCAGCCGTGACGGACGAGGCGTCGAACTTGTAGTAGATCTCCGCGTCGGTCGTCGTGCCCACTTCGTTGTAGGCATCCACCGTCGCCGCAGCGCCGTAGTTGCGGTTGGAGAAGTTGCCCGAGCGAACAAACGTGTCCGCGATGGCCGGGAAGTTCGTCGCGTCCATCATCGCCCGCGACTCCAACGCCTCCGCATTCGCCAATCGACGACCGCGGAACGTCGCCCCACTACGGCGACGGCGTCCCAAAACCACTTCCCGCAAACCTGTCCAGATCGATTTCCAACCCATGTGAACGCCACTGCCCCCTGGGGACCGCTGGAAAAGCGAGCCCGAAAAAACCATCTCTTCCCGTTGGCTCCTGATCGAAGCCAGCTCAATCCGTTTCGGGAGGGAACCCGCGCACTTCATTGCGAAGCCAGCCGACGAGCGACTCGCGTCCAACGTCAGCCACGGCACCCCGACCCCAGAAAACCAGCCGGCGCGCCAAACGCATGCCTGCTGATTCCCAAGGACATAGACCGCGTTCATACGGGTTTTTGCGCAACCAAGTTCTCCAAGTGTGGAACTCCGCAGTTTTTTTTCAAGAACCCCAGACCGGATTCGCTCAAGGCAACGCCTCGCGACGCATCCAACCGACGCCGACACCTGGGATCACACCGCCACGCACCTCCCGCTATCTGCACTCCGCCAGACCCGGCCCCCAGAAAAGTCGACGCAGGCCCCGCACTTCACCCACGGACGCACAGCAGTAAAGCAAAAAACAGAAAACCCCAGGCCGGCAGGCGGGGGGCAGCGCGGAATACGCACCGCTCCACGATCGGCAGGGGCTCGCGCCGTCGCGCGGTCCGCGAAGGGTGGCTTACATCCAGCGGAAGAGTCCATACTGGAAGGCGAGCACGAAGTCGGCCGAAGTGAAGTCGCCGTCCCCGTTCCAGTCGCCCGTCTCGAACGTCGAGTTATCAGGCTGCTCGTCCTCGTACTGACCGGCGGCGAAGACGGCCACGAGGTCCGACGAATCGAAAACCAGATCGCCATTCACATCGCCTGGAATACGGGGCGGTGTGCCTGGTGTGCCGCCATGCCCGACGCTGGGCCGCCAACTCTCGCGACTCTCCCAACGCGTCGGCTCGCCAAAGTACGAATCGATGTACTCCAGCGAAGCCCCGCCGCCATCCGTCGCCGCGTACCACGCGTCGGCATATTGAAACGTCTGCAGCGCCCGCTCGCCGTCCAGAACCGTGATGCGGTCTCCGCGGTTGCTGAGTCCTCCGGTCCACTGGCCCGCGATGCGTACCGCGCCGCCATAACGAGCGCGAAACGCATCCACGTTCTCCACGATCACCACGCGATCGCCCGGGGCCAAACGCCGAAATGCACTCTGGCTGAAGTCAAACTCCACGCCCCGCAACTGCCCGCCCTGCAGCGACTGACTCAGACGCACCTGGGTCAGGTCCAGCGGCCGCGACGTCGGATTCACCAGCTCAATAAACTCAAACTCGTCCGCGTCCGTGAATCCCGCGGCCATCTCGGCTTCCGACGGAGGCGCCGGATGATAGTGGACTTCCGACACGCGCAGCGAGTCCGGCGCGATCGCCTGCCCCACCTCGTAGCTCCACTCCACCAGCGGGCTCCAGTTCGTCCCCTGCAGGACGCGCGCCCGAAGCGTGCCGTCGCGATCCAGCCGCAGCGACTGCGTCTCCTCGTACCGTCGAGCCGTCGCGCTTACTCCGGCCCCCAGATCCCGCGGATCGCTGCCGTCGAGCGTGTAGTACACGACGCCGCCAGCCGTCGTCAGTCGGATCTCCGTCGTGGTCTCCACGCGCCCACCCGCCGGGCTGGCCGCGGGCGGCTCCAGCGATGAATAGAACCCGTTCTTCACGAGTTGCTGCACCACCACGGCCGTACGCTGAGGCGCGATCGTATCCAGCAAGAAGTTGGCGTCCTTCAGCCAGTCGTTCTTCGTGTAGCTGAAACGCGATACATCTCCCCACCGCGCGGACTCGCCGATGATCGCCAGGTCGATCTGCGACATCCGCTCACGCAACCGCGCCGCCACACGCTCCGGCGTGAGCGATCCGCCATCAAAGAAATGCTTCCGCACCCGGTCCGCGAACCGCTGCCGGTACTCGACATTCGCCATCAACTTCTGGTGCAGCCACCTTGGGTTGAACTGGGTTCGCACGTCCCCCATCGAACTGTTCTTCGTGTTGTCCGTCGTCAACGACGTCAACGTGTGCTCCGAATCGTGCGCAAAGAATCGCCAGGCGTCCCGCGTCACCCGGTTGCGGATCGCATAGAAGTTATTGATCCCCGCGAGCGTCGTCGGACCATCGATGTTGCCCGTGTAGAAAATGACCAGCATGTAGTCGATCAGGTTATCGACGTCGACATGCCGCTCCAGCGCCGGATTGTCCGTGCCATCCGGATTCTTGCCTTGCACGGCGAAGTACGCCGAGTTGTCGGCCAAGCCGCGGTTCGCGATCCCCCACAGGCGGTCCCACTCCGCGATCGATCCGTCGGTGGCGAACGCCTTGCCGTCAATGGCCTTGATCACATCGTAATCTTCCTCGCGGCCACCAAAGTAGGTCGCCGCATAGTCACCCTCGGCGCGTTCATCCGTCTGGTACAAGCCCCAGTACAACCCATCCAGGTAGAGATGGTAGTACCGGCCGCGCTTGTAGGGCTGGCCCATGTCTCGCTGCGTGTCACGCGAAAATTCGTCGCGCAGGAACGAGTTCGTGTTCAGGCCAAACTGCCATGCGTTATTCTGGGCCGTGCGCAAGTCGATCTGCTGGTATGTGTCCGCCCCTTCGCCACCGAACAACGGAAAGCTCAGCACCGAGTCGCCGTACTCGCCGCGAAAATAGAGCCGAAACGAATGCTTCGGGTTGGATCCGCTCCGGCTGAAGCCACCGCGGATCCGCAACCCCGCATTGCTCTGAAAACCTTCCGAGCCATCCGGCGTGATCAGTTCCACCGACGCTGGCCGCTCCCACTCCGGCCCATCCTGGAACGCGTTGACATAGATGCCGGTCTTGGCGTCGAGCAG
>JBIIEC010000471.1:0-4362 GCA_044238045.1 Pirellulaceae bacterium
CGGCGTCGAACGCTCTATGGCATCGTGGACCGACAGAACCTGCCCGGTGTCTATCGCGTGTTCGACTTCGCGAACCCGGACCTGCACATCCCGCAGCGTTCCGAGACCGCGATTCCGCAGCAGGCGTTATTCGCCCTGAACCATCCGTTCGCCGTGGCCCGGGCCTGCGGAGCCGTGGCGCAAGCTTCCGCTTCTGAACCCCGTGACGCTGCCAAACCTCGTGGCGCGACCGGAACGGGCGAAGCCGCGACACTCGATCCGTCATCTGCCAACCCGTTGTCAGCCGATCCCGAGCGAGTCCGCCGCTTGTATCGCGGCATCCTCGGTCGCAACCCGACGCCCGCGCAGCTCGCCAAGGCCCAGGACTTCCTGGCCCTCGCGCCACCGCTTCCCTCCACCGCTGCTTCCCCCACTACGCATACCCCGTCGAGGGACTGGGACTACGGGTATGGAGCGTTCCATCCAACGCTGCAGCGGCTGGAGGAATTCCGGGAGCTGCCACACTTCGACGCCGACGGCTGGCGTTCCTTGTCGGGGCAGCTCGGCGGTGCGCACCTGACGGCCCAAGGCGGCGACGCGGGCAACGACTTTCGCTGGGCGTTGGCCCGTCGCTGGACTTCTCCCCGTGACCAGACGATACGAATTCAGTCGCGTCTAAAGCACGAGCCCAAGACGGGAGATGGCATCCTCGGCCTGATCCGCAGCCCGCGCCTCGGAAAACTCGCGGGCGGCCAGGCGAAGGGCCAGGAACTCGCCCTGGATGTCGGCCCGCTGTCCGTCCAAGCGGGAGAGGTGATCGATTTTGTGGTCTACTGCCAGGCCGACGGAGACAACGACGCCTTCCAGTGGGCTCCCGTGATCCGCGGATCGGTGGGAGCCGACGAATCCGCCCAGATCGTCTGGGACGCCGCCGTCGACTTCAGCAGACCGGCAGAGCTGCCCCTCGATCCCTGGCAACAACTGGCCCAGATCCTGATGATGTCGAACGAGTTCATGTTTGTGGATTAGAGTGACAACGAGACCAGATCTGATGTCCGCGTCCGCAGGAGAACCCTCATGAACCACCAGCCCCAGGTGCCGTCGCCCGCTGCGGTGGGCCGCCGAGAGTGGCTGCAGCGCGCCGGCATGGGCATGGCGGCCGTGGCGTTGCCGCAGCTGCTGGCGGATGCCGGCGAGGCGGGGCTTGCCCCGGCGGCCCACTTCGCTCCGCGCGCCAAACGGGTGATCCATTTCTTCCTCAATGGCGGTCCCTCGCACGTCGATACCTTCGACCCGAAGCCGCTGCTGGCCCGCTACGATGGCCGTCCGCTCCCCGAGACCCTGACCACCGAGAGCAAGACGGGCGCGGCGATGGCTTCGCCGTTTCCGTTCCGCAAGTACGGTCAGAGCGGTCTGGAGGTCAGCGACCTGTTCCGCCGCACGGCGGCGCACGCGGACGACTTGGCCGTCATCCGTTCGATGTATGCCCAAGTCCCCAACCATGAGCCATCGCTGATGCTGATGAACTGCGGCGACTCCGTCCAGCCGCGTCCCAGTGTCGGCGCGTGGGTGCTGTACGGACTCGGTTCCGAAAACCGCAACCTGCCCGGATTCATCGCCATGTGCCCCAGCGGCTATCCGCTGAAAGGCACCGAGAACTGGCAGTCCGGATTCCTGCCGGGAGCCTTCCAGGGCACGTTCGTCGATCCGTCGCACCGCCAGATCGAACGTTTGATCGAAAACATCCAAAGCCCCTACGCACCCCGCGATACCCAGCGACGGCAACTGGACCTGCTCGCGGAACTGAATCGCGAACATCGCCACCAGCGTTCCGACCCGCGGCTCGACGCCCGCATCGAATCGTTTGAACTGGCGTTCCGCATGCAAGCCGAGGCATCCGAGGCGTTCGACATCACGCGTGAGCCGCAGTACATCCTGGACATGTATGGCGATGGAGTGCATGGCCGCCAGACCCTCATCGCCCGCCGCCTGATCGAACGCGGCGTACGCTACGTGCAACTCTGGCATGGCCCCGCCCATCCGTGGGACAGCCATTCGGAACTGGAGGCCAACCATCGGCAACTGGCCGGGGAGCTGGACCAGCCGATTGCCGCCTTGCTCGCCGACCTCAAGCAGCGCGGCATGTTTGAGGACACGCTGGTCATCTGGGGAGGCGAATTCGGGCGCACGCCGACTGTCGAGCTGACCGTCGAAGGCAAGGCCATGGCCGGACGCGACCATAACCACTACGGCTTCAGCGTCTGGCTGGCGGGAGCCGGCGTGCGCGGCGGCACCATCCACGGCTCCACCGACGAGTTCGGCTTCAAGGCCCAGGACAGCCCGGTCAGCGTGCACGACCTGCACGCCACCATCCTGCATCTGCTGGGCCTGGACCATGAGCGGCTGACGTATCGCTACGCCGGTCGCGACTTCCGCCTGACCGACGTCCACGGCCGCGTCGTTCGCGAGATCCTCACCTGAGCCTCGCGATGAATGACGGTGTAACTCACCTGGACGCGATCCTACCCGTGGCTTCCCTCCGCGCTGAACCCTAGGGCAGGTTCACCACGTTCAGGCTCTTGTCGAGCGGATTACTGCTGCCGCCGTCGCCATCCTCGAGCACGAAGCGAATCGTGCGCGAAGAGTTGGCCGACAGCGCACCCGCCACGCGGAACGTGATGTTGCGAATCAGCGCCTGCACCGCCACCGGCGTGGCGCTCGCGTTGAGCGATACCACCAGGCTCACGCCCCCGCTGCCGCCGGTGGCCGTGCCGATCGACACGCCGCCGTAGGTCACTGAACCTGCCGAATAGCCGATCTGTCCCGCCGCGATCCCCACGTTGCGGATCTCCAGCAGATCGTCCAGCGTGCTGCCAGACGAGAAAGACACCGTCAAGCGGCCGCCCGCGAAATCCGGAGAGTCGGCGTCCTGCACCGTGGCGGTACTGGTCAGCAGCACTGCGGCGGCCGCTTCCGTGTACGACACCGCCACGCTCGACGAATCCGCCAGCACGCTCGCGTCGTTCACCGCCGTCACCGTCACCGTCCGCGACTTCGCCACGCTCGTGCCCCCATCGCCGTCCGTCTCCACGAAGCTCACCACACGGTTGGTACCCGTTGGATTGTCGCCCGTGTTGTGGTACCCAATACGACGGGCCACCAACTGCACCAACGCCGGTGTCGCATTCGTGTTCCAGGTGATCGTCAACGGGCCGCTGGAAGTGAAACCGCCCGCGTACGTCCCCACCACCACGCCGCCCACCAGCACGCTTGTGCCCGCAAGGCTCACCTGTCCAACTCCCGTGCCCTCCGACAGAATCGTCAACCGGTCCGTCGCCACGCTCCCCGATGCAAACGACACCCGCAGCGTACCAGCGGCAAAGTTCGCCGAATCGGCATCGGCCACGATCATTCCCGCATCCACCACGATCGGTGCCGCGTTCTCGGTGTAGGCAACCGTTCCCGTCGTCGGCGTCAGCAGGGGAACGTCGTTCACGGCCGTGACGTTCACCGTCTTCGTCTTGCCGGTGCTCGTGCCGCCGTCTCCGTCCGACACCACGAAATGCACCACTCGCGCGCCCCCAATCGGATCATCGCCAACGGCTTGGAAGGCGACCGCCTTCACCAGGGCCTGCACCGCCGCCACCGTCGCACTCGCATTGAACGTCACGGTCAGCGTCGAGTTGTCCGAAAAGCCGCCGGTAAACGTGCCGATTGCCACGCCGCCGTACGTCAGCGTGCTGCCCGTCACGCCGATCCTGCCTGCGGCCGTGCCCCCGTTCAAAATCAGCAGTCGATCGGACAACTGGGCTCCGGAAGCAAACTGCACCACCAGCGAGCCGGTGTCGAAATTGGGAGAATCGGGGTCGACAACGACGGCACTGGGGTCGACGGCTCGAGCGACTGCGTTTTCACTGAACGGTGTAGCAGCCGCCGCGAGGGTGATGACCGGCGCGTCGTTTACCGGCGTTACGATGATCGGTCGAGCCACCGCCAGTGAGGTGCCGCCGTCACCGTCCACGACCACGAATCGCACGCTCCGCGTCACGCCGGTCGGGTTATCCCCGGCGTTCGCGAACGTAACACGACGGGCCACTGCCTGCACCGCAGCGGGGGTGGCATTGACATTGAGTGACACAACCAGCGGCGAATTGCTGGTAACGCCGCCCGACAGAGTGCCGATCGCCACGCCTCCGTACAGCACTGACGTGCCTGCCAATCCCACCTGGCCCGGCCCGTTGCCTTCGGCCGCAAGAGCCAGGCGATCGGTCGCGACCGCCGCATTCGCGAACGACACGGTCAAGCTTCCCAATTCAAAATTCGCCGAATCGGCGTCGGTGATCACGATCCCCGAATCGACCACCACCGCAGCCGCGTTCTCCA
>JBIIEC010000103.1:0-15044 GCA_044238045.1 Pirellulaceae bacterium
AGAGACCCAGCAGACAGCGAAGACGCAAGGCCCAGGGCCGTTGGCCAGCGCGTGGCGCGTCGTACTGGTCCTGGGAATCGTCAGGCATCCGCAGCCCCCGGTGGAATTACAGCAGGCGGAGGTTAGACGCTCGCGACGGTTCGCACAAGAGCGATGGCGGCTGGTTGGGCTAGCGGAGTATCTCACCATGGAAGCCACGGGGTACTGCCAGGGAGTGCACGCGGGACACGGGGGACACGAGGGACACGGGGGCGACTGACGTTCTTCGTGCACTCCGTGGCAGGAAAACCAACGCCCAGAGACGCTCGACGAGTGCCAGAAGTGCGCAAGCTTGTCGCTTCCACGTCGTTTTCCCCAGGAGCGGCCGTCATTTTATGTCGCGTGGTGGCTATAATCCGGCCCACGGAGGCGACAACGCTCGATGAACTTCTCCTGGGTGGTCCTCACCAATCTATTACGGCGGCCATCGCGAACGTGCTTCACGGTCTTCGCGCTGGCACTTTCGATCGCCGCCACGACAGCCCTGATCGCCATTGGCCGCGGCTACGCGCACTCGAAGCAGGGCTACTACGAACAGCGGGGTATCGACATCGTGGTCGTGCGTGCCGGGGTGGCGGAACGCGTGACGAGCAGTTTGCGGGGAACGCTGGCCGATCGATTGCGAACGCTGCCGCGGGTCCGGCAGGTGGATGCGGGGTTGACGGAGATGGTCGCGCTCGGCGATGGCGGCTTGATCGGCACGCCCCTGCGTGGCGTCGATCCGAGCGGCTTTACGCTGGGACAGTTTCGTGTCACTGCCGGCCGCACGCTGCGGGCGGGCGACCGCGGCGTAGCGTTGCTGGGGACGAGCCTTGCTGCGTCGCTGGGCAAGTCGCCCGGCGACCGGATGGAGATCGAGGGGGCGGAGTTCGAGGTGGTGGGAATCTACACGACGGACGATCCGCTGGAGGCGAACACGGCGGCCGCTCCGCTGCGGGACGTGCAGGAGTTGATGGGCCGCCCCGAACAGGTGTCGGAGATCTACGTCGACGTGGACGACTCCGTGCGCACGCGGGAATCATGGGAAACGCTCTGCCGCGACCTGGAGTCGCTACGCGATGAACAAGGCAACCCGCTGGGCTTTCGCGCGATGACGACGCGTGACTTCGCGGCTTCGGATACCGAGACCAAGCTCCTGCAGGCGATGGCCTGGGGAACATCGCTGGTGGCGGGCGGACTGGCGGCGATCGGGACGTTGAATACGATGTTGATGTCGGTGCTGGAGCGAGGTACGGAACTGGGACTGCTGCGGGCGCTCGGCTGGTCGCGTCGCCGTGTGCTGGGCATGGTCTTTCAGGAAACCCTGCTGCTCTGGCTGGCGGCCACGGTGGCGGGAACCACGCTGGCCTGGCTGGCCCTGCAACTGCTTGCCCTGTTGCCTGCGACGCGCACGCTGGTGACGGGCGGGCTTCCGGTGGGAGCTCTGCTCGCCGGATCGGGCATCGGACTGGTGGCATCGCTGTTCGGCGCGGCATACCCGGCCTGGCGTGCGGCGCGCGTTCAACCCAAGGAGGCGATGCGGGATGAGTGACGCACGAGATCCAGGTGGCAGACCGTCGGCCGGCGACTCCGCGACCGACCGCGAACCGCTGATGCAGGTGCGCGACGTCAGCCGTCGCTACGACGATGGCGCCGTCCAGGCGCTGCGCCATGTGTCGCTGGACGTTCGCGGGGGCGAGTACATCGCGATCATGGGCCCGAGCGGCAGCGGCAAGTCGACGCTGCTGAACCTGATGGGAGCCTTGGACCTGCCGGACCAGGGCGAGATCCTGTTCCGCGGCCAGTCGCTCGCCCGCATGGACAACCTCGACCAGTTCCGCGCGCGGCACCTGGGTTTCGTCTTCCAGTCGTTCCACCTGCTGCCGACGCTGACGGCGATCGAGAACGTGCAGATTCCCATGTTCGAGGGACCGTTGCCGGCACGCCTCCGTCGTGAGCGGGCCGGACACCTGCTGGAGCTGGTGGGGATGACGCACCGGCAGGCCCACCATCCGCGCAAGCTGTCGGTAGGCGAGCGTCAGCGGGTGGCCATCGCGCGGGCACTGGCCAACGAGCCGGAACTGCTGCTGGCCGACGAACCCACCGGCAACCTCGACTCGGCGGCCGGTACGACCGTGCTGGACTTGTTCGACCGCCTGCAGCGCGACCTGGGCCTGACGCTGGTCGTGATAACGCATGGAGCGGAAGTAGCGGAGCGTGCCCAGCGCGTCCTCTGGATGCAGGATGGCCAGTTGAGCGAACGGGGAGGCATCGCGCGCCGATGAACGTCTGCTCCGTCGCCTGGAAGAACCTGTTCCGCCGACCGGCGCGTTCCCTGCTGACCATGGCGGGTATCGGCGGCGCCGTCGCGGCCGTCGTAGCCCTCGTCGGACTGTCGCGCGGACTGGAGCAGTCGTTCCTCGAACTCTACACACGCCAGGGCACCGACCTGGTGGTGCAGCGGCGGGGCGGCACCGTGCAGATTGCCAAAGGCCTGCCACTGCAACTTGCCGAACAGATCCGCGCCTTTCCCGAAGCCAGCCAGGTGATCAGCGGCCTGATGGACATGGTGGCCTTCGAGGAGCAAGGACTGTTCATGGTCATCGCCAACGGCTGGGAGCCGGACAGCCCGGTGCTGGAGCGGGTGCGTCTGCTGGAAGGCCGCAAACTGCGGCCCGGCGACGGTCGCCACGTGCTGCTCGGCAAGATCCTCGCCGCGAACCTCCAGAAACGGCCCGGCGACACCGTGGAACTGTACGCCCAGCCGTTCGAAGTCGTCGGTATCTTCGAGAGCTTCAGCGTCTACGAAAACGGTGCAGTCTTCCTGCTGATGGACGAACTGCAGAAACAGATGGACCGCCCCGGCCAGGCCACCGGCTTCGTCGTCCAAGCCAACCCGCCCGGCGATGCGACTCGCATCGCCACGCTGCGGCAACGCATCGAAGCCCTGGATCCGGAGATCGCGGCGACGCCCTGCGCGGAGTTCGTGAGCGAGCTGAACCAGATGAAGGTGACGCGCGCGATGTCGTGGGTGGTTTCGCTGATCGCCGCCTCGATCGGGGCCCTCGGCGCATTCAACACCGTGGCGATGACGATGGCGGAGCGGAGCGGCGAGATCGGAGCGCTGCGCGCGATGGGCTGGCGGGCGTCGCGGGTGGTACGGTTAATCACCGTCGAATCGCTGCTGTTGGCGCTGGGCGGCGCCGTCCTGGGATCGGCGACAGGACTGGCGGCGCTCTCCCTTCTCTCCCGCTGGCCCCCCACCTCCGGGCTCGTGCAAGGCGAGTGGCCCTGGCAGGCGGTCCTCCAAGGGTCGGCGTTGGCCGGAATCATGGTGCTGGCCGGCGCTCTCTTCTCCACTTATCGCATCGCTCGCCTCCGACCGCTCGACGCCCTCCGCGGCCGCTGATCGACCTGCGGAAGCCCGACGCGACGGCCATCGTGCCTCAAGATTTCGCCTTCGGGTTACCACAGGCAACGGCCATTTTCAGCGGTTTTCGGCCTTCCGCCGGACTTCAGAAAATTTCTTCGAGTTGTGGTGGTTTTTTACCCAGGGTCGTTCGTCTATTTGGGCGACTGCTGCGATGGACGCTCGCGAAAGTCTGGAAGCGAAAGTGGAACCGGCTGCCTGGAACCACCTGCGAGTTCCGGAGGGCAAGATCAGCGACTCTGGGAGAGCTGAGCAAAGCCTGACGGCGAGCGTGCGATGCGGGAGGCACCGGAATCTGGACCGTTCGAGAAGAGCAACCGGCCAAGACATTGCCAAGTGCCTGCCAAGACGTTGCCAAGTGGAGGAATGAATCCCATGCGAGCCTTGATCGTCGACCGCGATGTGGAGTTTCTGGAAATCCTCGAGACCTTCTTCCGCAACCGTGGTCATGAAGTGGCGTTCGCCCCCAGCGGCGTGGAATGTCTGGAGGTGCTCCGCGACTTCAATCCGGACGTGATCCTGGTGAGCTACGGGCTGCAGTGGGGCGGCGTAGACGGGATCTTGGCGGTGCTGCGTGAGGATCCGCTGCTGCAGAACATCCCGGTGGTCGAAGTGCTGGGCCCATTCCAGCAGGCCGAGTGCTCCGAGACGCGCGGCTCCTGGGCCTACCTGCAGCGTCCCTTCCGTCTGGCGGACATGCTCTCCACGATGAACGGGGTGATTCTGGAGGCCGAACGTCGCCATGCGGCGGCTGCGGCGGCCGAAGCGGCTGTTCGCCGCGCGGTTCCCGTGGTTGTGCCGCAGGCTGCGGACAGCTGGTCCTCGCTGCGAGACAACGCCGAGGCACTCTCGGCGGTGGCGGCTTCCGTCTGAAGCGGGAGGACCTCGGCGGCAGTTGAAGAAGCCGTTCCTCGCGACCACCATCCTGACGCTCGAAAGGCGCACACCATGAGACATCACCCTGCCCGCCCGCCGCGAGTTCCCGAACGTCACCTCTGCGATCGGCCTCGCGTCTGCTTGGTCGCTCGTCATCCCATCGGTCGCCCGGTGCAGGACACGCCTCCCAAGTGTCTGCCGCGCCCGGTTATCTCTCCCGCCGGGCAAGCGTCGACCGCGATGGCCTGAACGAACCAACGGGGTCGGGTCTCATTTTTGTGACGAAAATGAGACCCGACCCCGTTTCTATTTTCCCACGGCGCGGACCATCCCCTTTCTTTTACCCCTCCTACTCTCAGGGGATCGGGGAAGGCCGCACGATGTTTGACGCCCTACTCGGCGGTACCTAAACTGGAGGCTAACGCTAAGTCATCCTGTTCAGGACGACACGCGCCTGCTTTCCGTTACATCGGGTCCATGTGCGGAAGCGGCATGCGGGGTGGGCACGCCCCAAGTTCCGTGTTCGGCTGCACATCGGGAGAGCACCACGATGGCTGACATACCAGAAGACCAGGACGCGAAGCGAGCCCCGGGCAGCAATGCGGAGCAAGGCGCAGACCGCAATCCAGAGCGTGACGCGGACCAAGACTTGACCACCAGTGGCAACCAGGATGGCGTGCCTCCGCTCGACAGCGACCCGAACCATTACGCGGACTTCCTGCGGGCCTTCATCGACTCGAACATGCCGCAGCAGTTGCGTCGCTTCGTGGGCGCGTCGGACGTCCTGCAGGATGTCCTCTTCGCGGCCTCCAATCACACGGAAGCCTTCCATGGCAAGACGTCGGCGGAGTACCACGCCTGGCTGCGCCGGATCGCTCGCAACAAGATCCTGGATCATGTGCGGCACTACCTGAAGCCCAAGTCGACGGGGGGCGAGGAGGCTTCGCATTCGCTGTTCGGCCTGGGCTTCGGCGGCACGATGGACACGCCCAGCCGCAACATGATGGCGGAGGAGGTGGCTTCGCGGATGCTGCGCGGCATCGAGAACCTGCCGAAGCTGCATCGCGAGATCGTGCAGCGACGATATCTCGATGGTTGGACATTCGAGCAGATCGCGACGGCGGCGAACATCTCGATCACCTCCTGCCGGCGATACTGGCTGGAGGCGATTGAGATCCTGCGTCGGGAGGTAGGACCTGCGCTCCATGGACGACAGTAACCGCACGCCGGAGACTGTCGCCGGCCGTCGGACCGATCGGCTTGCATCGACGGCTCCAACCACGCCCGACCCGCCTCCGCGTGACGAATCCTCGTCCCCATCGGACCCCGCGGCGGCCGCCAGTCCTGCCGCATCGGCAGGCGTTGTCTCAAGCGGGAGCCGGGAGATGGAGAATGACGCCGAGTCGGAGGCGGAGTTCCAGTCGGAGCTGTCGGAGTTGGCGGAGGCTTACGAAGCGTCCTTGCTGACGGGCGACGCCGACGAGGACGTGTTCTCGCGTGAACACCCGGACCTCGCCCAGATGCTGCGGCTGCTCAACGGCGTGCTCGGGGAAGGCTCGCGATTGGATGCCCAGGAGGATCCGTCCGAGGTTTCGTTCCCCGAGGCCGGTTCGGCCCGCGCGTTCGGCCTGGACAGGGACGGGTCGCTGGGCGACGAAGAAGAAAGAGACGCACCGACGGGTTCAACGTCTGCGGACGAGTCGCTGCCCAAGGCCGCTCGGCCGTCCTCGCGGAGACCTTCGCGCGACCGGGCCACTGAGTCACCTTCTGCGTTCCCTTCGGCATCACGAGCATCGGCCGGTAACACAGCCGAGGCGTCACGAGCATCGGCCAGTAACGCAGCCGAGGCATCACGGGCCTCGGCCGGTAACTCAGCCGAGGGCTATCTGGCCGCGACGCAGTCGCATCCGGGCCTTCCGAACGACGGCCCGGCGCCGACCGTGCTGCCGGAGAGCTTGGGGCGATTTGAACTGCGGGAATGCCTGGGCCAGGGCGGCTACGGCGCCGTCTACCGCGGCTTCGACACACTCCTCAAACGCGACGTGGCGATCAAAGTCGTGCACGCGTCACGGATCGGCCGCAACAGCGCGTTCAGCTCGATCGACATGGTGCTGCACGAGGCGAGGAACGTGGCCCATCTGCGTCATCCGAACATCGTCTCCGTGTATGACGCGGTGCTGACGGAGCCGTACTTGTACTTGGTGTACGAGTTGTGTGATGGGTCGACGCTGTCGTTCTGGATGGAGATGCAGCGTGAGGAGATGGATCCGGCCCTGGCAGCTCGCATCGTCGAGCAGTTGGCCGACGCGCTGGACCACGCGCACCAGCGCGGAATGGTGCATCGCGACATCAAGCCGGACAACATCCTGATCGACAAGAGTTCGGAGGGGGCGAACCGCCTGCCGTTCACCGCGCGGCTCGCCGACTTCGGCTTGGCCATGTCCGACGAGGGCATCGACGCGCCGGGGCGGACTCCATCGCCGATCGACAAGGCGGGGACGTTGGAATACTTGCCTCCCGAGCGTCTACTGGACGGAGCGCCAGCTTCCTCCCCACGTGGCGACCTCTATTCGCTTGGCGTGGTCTTCTATCGGCTGCTCACCGGCCAGCTTCCGATAGAACCGGACAAGCCGCTGGTGTTCCTGCACAAGCTGGGACAGGCCAGCATTCAACCGCCGCGCAAGGTCCGCTCCTCGATCCCACGCGACTTGGACGCCATCTGCATGAAGCTGCTGGCTCGCGATCCGAGGCAGCGTTACAGTTCCGCTCGCAAACTGGCCGAGGATCTGCTGCGGTTCCGCATGGGGCTTTCGGTATCGGTGCGCCGCCGATCACCGCGCGAGCACCTGCTGCAGTTCTTCCAGCAGTTTCCGGTGGAGGCCGCGTCGCTCACGAGCACCGTTCTGATGGCGCTGCTGGCCGGCGGAGCACTCGCGCTGCTCTACACGCAGCTCGTCCGCCAGCAGGACCAGTTGGAGGAGGACCAGCAGCGGGCGATGGTGGCGGAGCGGCGGGCGGCGAAGATGTCGATGGAAGCGAACGTGCAGGAGCGGCGAGCGGAGGAGTACCTGCAGTTCGGCGTGCGTGCAGCCTATGCGTCCGACCTGCCGACGGCGTACGCCAGCTGGCAGATGCGTCAGTCGACGCGCGCCCTGCGACTGCTGGACCAGATCGCCGAGCGCAACCTGGGCCGAGTGGCCGCGGCCGACGACCTGCGGCTGCTGCGTGCCGTCGTCTCGCGGGACCAGCAGCTGATGCAGTCTCACGGCGTGCCCGCCACCCACCTCGCGTTGACCCCCGACGGACAGCAGCTGGTCGCTTCGTTCGACAAGGGAGAGCTTATCTTCCAGGATTTGAAGACGCTGCGCACGCCCCAGCGGATGTCGCTGGAGTCGCCGCGGCCCATCACGAGCTTTGCCCTGGATCGTTCGGGCGAATATGTCACCTTGGCCGGCCCGTGGGCTCCCGGCGGCCAACCGGAAGTGCGGGTCGTCAGCACTAAGTCGGGCAAGATCCTGGCGGCCCATCGCAACCTGCCGGGGCCGGTGAAGTCCCTGGCGTTCACGCCCGACGGCCGCAGCCTGCTGGTCGCCTGCGACGGCCACGCGCCCCGCATCCTCGCCCCCCTCGACTCGTCGGCGCGCCACCGCACCGTCCCCGCCTCGCCTTCCGACGCCCTTGCCTTCTCGACCTGCGACCCGTCGCTGATCGCCGTGGGGACGCGAACGGAGTTGCAGTTGTACGACGCATCCAGCCGGCAGTTGCAGCAGACCCTGCCGCTGCCGGCCGCGCCCCGCTGCGTCGCGTGGACCAAGGACCTGCGCTGGCTCGCCGTGGCCTTGCACGATCGCACGGAGGTCTGGGTGTTCGACCTGGAAGTCCCCGAGCGGCCGGAGTATGTGCTGGCCGGAGGTGAGGAACCGGCGCAGTGCCTGGCTTTTTCGGCGAACGCAGGACAGCTGGCCGCCGGTTCTGTCTCCGGACAGGTCACCTCCTGGCGGCTTCCGACCGCCGTGAGCAGCGATGCCGAATCGGAAGTGGAAGTGAGTGAGGGTTTTCGATTCCTGCACCCCAGCCAGACGCAGCGTCTGCACGCGGGTTCCACCCTCGCCGTGCTCGCGGTGTCCGATACGAAGGTGGTCAGTGCGGGCGCCGATGGTACCGTGGTCCTGTCCTCTCCCCGCACGCCCTGGACGGCCCCTTCCCTGCCTGCGGAGGCATCTTTGGAAACGGCCTCGGTCAGCGACAATGGACAGTACCTGGCTGTCGGCACTGCGGAGGGTGAAGTCCATGTGGTCGACCTGGCGATGCGAGCCACGGTCTATCGACTGGCCGCCAACCAGCGCCGCGCCACGCATCTCGCCTTCGTGGAGACGGCACTTCCGGAACTGCTGGTCCGCTGGGACGACGGGCGCCTGGTACACCTCGACGCGCGCGGTGAACCTCGCCAGACGCTCGTCGAGGGCGGCAGCACCGGCGACGGCGTCGACGATGCGGCGCTCGCCGTATCGCCCTTTGCGCATGCGGCGGCCCTGCTGGATTCGCGTCAGGGACTGCGCGTCTGGAATCTGCGCGACGCCTCCAGCCCGCCGCGCCAGGCCATGTTGCCGGGCGGTGGGGCCATGCGTTTTCTTGGCTCTCACGAACGACTGCTGGTCAGCCCCGCTTCGCAACCTCTGCTGCTGGCTCGCGTCCTGGCGGAGTCGGACCAGTCGGCACCAATCATGGCCGTACCGTTTCCCAGCGCGCGGGATGTCACTTGCGTGCTGTTCGATCCGCTGCGCCAACGCGTGCTCTGCGGTGACCTCCGCGGCAACCTGCAAATGATCGATCCCGAGGCGCGAACCGTGCTGGCAACCGCCTCCGCACCCGACCGCGCCCCCATGCCGTCACCGGCCAGCACGTCCGCAACCGGAGACGCATCCCCCCCTGCCGAAGCCCCGCTCGCGGGCTCGTCCCTCACCAGCCTCGAATTGACCGCCGACGGCAGCAGTATCCTGACCGGCCACGAAGATGGTTCAGTGCGCGTCTGGTCCGCTTCCGATCTTCGCTTCGTCGGCACCCTCCTGCCCGCCGATGCCCGCGGAGCGGTTGTCATGCTGCGAGCCACCTCGCGGGGAGATCAGCTCCATTTTTTCCGCAAACGACCTGGCCAACCCTCGACGATCCAGGCGCTCGACCGCATCTCCATGCCACGCGACGATCTCGACTGAGTCGACGCAGGCGGCAATCGGCGTACTGCGACCCTTCCTCGCGCGGGCTTCGGGTGCGCAAACAGCCAAATTCTTTCGGCACACGGCGTGCGTCGACTACGCGAAGCGCCTGGTCGGTCACGTCAACCGCCGCACGCGCCGCAGGGTTTGCCTTCGTTGGCCGAACAGAAACGGCCTCGGCGCGTGTTCTGAAAATACTCGCACTGCGCATTGTGCCGCACATTGGAACCGGTGTTCAACCAGTAACGACCATCTCCCTGCGTCGCGCGAGTCGTGCGTTCGGCCGCGCCCGTTCGTTGGCGCGATCGGTATTCCCAAGGCGGAATCGGACGCTCATCGGCCCAGAGACCCCGGCGAGCAGCGCGAGCCGACTGCTCGCTGCGTTCCAGGCCCGCGTCGTTGCTGTACTGCTGGTAGTGCCATGCCCAGCCGTCCTCGACCAGACGTCGGTTGACGTCCACGCCCTGCACGGTGACTACACCGAGCGTCCGCCCATACCGGTCCTCGCCCGTCTTCCGCACCTGCACGTTCTTCCCCGCGACCATGGTCGAGAAAGCCTGCTTCGCGCGCTGCCCGTAGCTCTGTCCTCGCTCCGGCGCATCGATGCCCTGCAATCGCACTTCCACGGGCGTCGTGCCCACCAGCACGCGCAGGGAGTCGCCATCGGTGACACCAATCACCTTCCCCGCCAGCACCCGGTCTTCGGCTGCCCCGAGCCCCGAGTAGGGTTGCCATTCTGCGGGCAGCAGCCACAGCAAGCCTATCACCAGCAGGACCAGGGCTACCTGCCCGATGCGGCCCGGTGAGGCTCCCATCCCGACCATCGCCCGGCCCTCACGCATTGCGTCCAAGGAAGTAACCAACGTCGATTCCCTTCCGCGGGAACACGATTCCGTCGCAGTCACCGCCGCTAGTTTTTCTTGCTGCCGACCAGGCGACCGCGGGAATCGTAGAAGCGCGTCGTGCTGCCCGACTGAACGGCGCGACCCGAGAAAGATCCCTTCTTATCGTAGTACCGCGTCGTGCTCCCCGACTCCACGCTGCGGCCCGAGAACGAGCCTTTGCGGTCGTAGAACCTCGTCGACCCGTTCGATTCCGCTGCGCGGCCGGAGTAGTTGCCCGCACGGTTGTAGACGCGCGTCGACTTGTCGTTCGCTTCCGCTCGTCCCACGTTCCGTCCCTCGCGACTCATCATGCGCGTGCTGTCACCCGATCGACTCGAACGGCCCAGGTAGCGACCTTCGGCGTCGTAGTACCGTCCCGATCCACCCGTGGCCGCCGGTTTTCCATCGAGGATTTCCTGCGGCGACCGATCCTGCGCGAAAAGCGAGGACGGCAGCAGGACCGCGATCGCCACCAGACAGAGCAGCGTAACCGCTCCCAGGCGTCGCGCGCACGGCGACTCAAAAGATCTCAGCGAAGCAGCATTCATACCGTAACTCCGGGACGGCAGGTGCGATGCGAAGAAACGCTCTCATCGGCCCTCATTCTAACCTGGGTCCGCGTCCGGGGAATGGGCGGCGCGACAACTGGGAAGGCCATCCGATGACGTGGAAGTGGTTGACGACAGGTGGCGAGTCCACAGCAGCGAGTCGACGACGGCTCGCTCGTTGTCACCCGGAACACCAGGGGCCCCCACGCGCGACGAGGCCCCGCGTGGATGCGAGGCGAGCACTTATTCCACTTTCATCGTCTTCAGAAGCTCATCCGCCGCCGTACGGAACGCCTTCTTGACGCGTCGATTGGCCTGATAGACGGCATCGGGTGTGATTCCCAGGTGCGCTGCCACCTCGGCACCCGTCCGACCGGACTTCAGCAGTTCGAACACCTGCCAATACTGCGTCCGGACCACCGCCTTGACCATCGGCTCCGACCGCGCGTACAGATCGCGGTACAACTCATCGGTCATCTGGTCGGCCAGCCGACCCACCCCCTCGTCCTGCGGCTGCACCTCGAGCAACTCCTGATGCTCGGAGCCCCCCTTGGCCACGTCGACCCGACGAGAACGAGCACGCAACGTATCAATGATCGCATGCTCCGTAATCGCCTTCAGCCAACGACGAAGGCTGCGTTTCGGATCAAACGCGGACAATTTGAGTGCACGATAAAGTTTAATCACTACCTGTTGGGTTACTTCATCGGAGTCGGCCGGTTGCAGGTGGTACACATGGAGGCAAAACGAGCGGATCGCTGGTCCATACTTGAGATAAAACCGATGCCAGACCGCCTCATCACCGCCGCTGCTGCCGGAGAGACCTTCGACCATGCTGGCATGCGTGTGCGTAAGGTCATCAAATTCCATAGATGCCCTCTGGCAGCTAGACGTCCAAGGCATGGAGATCCCAAGGCCGTGGACCGATGAGGTTGGGTGGATCCCGTCCGCTATCCACCTCATGGGCCAACGTTGCTTCTTCGGTCGCTATGGTACACCCGCCCCTGCTATGCAACAATGCAATTCTCTGCATTTTTACCCAGCAGGCATTATGTCAGATTCTTATTTCTATTCACGTCTGCTTCATGAGTTCCTCGCGCTCCCCGCGGACTCGGCGGTGGATGTCTGTACGTTTCTCTCCTCGCGCAGCGGTTCGCCCCTTGACGAGCAGTTGGCAGTGCTGCTTTCGGACCAGACACGCGGCTGGGCGACTGGCACCCCCCGTATGTGTGACGCGTACTTCGCGAACCTGCCGCACCTGACCGGGGAAACGCGCGTGCGACTGACGTTGGTCTTGAACGAATTTGGCTTGCGGCGGGACCGAGGCGAGCGACCGACGATGGCCGAGTATGTGGCCCGCTTTCCTGACCTGGCCGGCAGCCTGCAGCGTCTTCTTCGCGGTGCCTCCACCGTCGCCGAGGGCAGCGCCGGTGCGGGGGCGAGTTCCGGCGACGACGCTTCCGGTTCCCTGGACGCAAGTCGCAGCAGCGAAGACGTCGATGGCTTCGACGTATCCGACTGGTCCGATTCCGATAACACCGCGATGCCCGCAGGAGACTCGTCCGCCGCGTCCCTGGCGGGTAACCCGGAACCGCTGGAGGATCGTTTCTCGCTGCTGCGCACTCTCGGATCCGGACGTTTCGGGACGGTCCACCTGGCATTCGATCGTCGCCTGCGGAGACAGGTGGCGATCAAGATTCCAAACGAACGCCTATTCCAGCGGCCGCAAGACGCGGAGCAGTATCTGGCCGAGGCTCGCATCGCAGCGGGCTTGGACCATCCGAACATCGTGACCGTGCACGACGTCGATCGTACGCCGCAAGGCGTGGTCTATGTGGTGTCGCGATTCATTGACGGCGGTACGTTGAAGGAACACCTCGCCGAGTACCAGGGCGATTACTCGCGCAGTGTCCGGTTGGTGAGTCGCATCGCCCGGGCGTTGCAGCACGCGCACGATCGGCGGCTGATCCACCGCGACGTGAAGCCGTCCAACATCCTGATCGAAGAGGAAACCCAGACGCCCTACCTGGCCGATTTCGGATTGGCCGTCCATGAACTGGACCATGAACGGCTGGCCAGCCGCGCGGGCACGCTGTTGTACATGAGTCCCGAGCAGGTGCTGGGCCTGGGCCATAAGCTCGACGGGCGCACCGACATCTTCGCGTTGGGCGTGGTCCTCTATGAACTGCTGGCCGGACAA
Organism: Pirellulaceae bacterium; assembly: GCA_044238045.1. Taxonomy (GTDB): domain Bacteria; phylum Planctomycetota; class Planctomycetia; order Pirellulales; family Pirellulaceae; genus CAZUJM01. The sequence continues at coordinate 13,170 of JBIIEC010000103.1, forward strand.
CGTCCGTTCCGGGGCACGACAGCCGAGGAGATCCAGCACCAGATCGTGGCCGAGGAACCGACGTCGCCGCGTGCGCTCAGGGCCGATCTACCGGCGGAACTGGAGCGTATCTGCGGGAAGGCGATGGCCAAGCGTGTGTCGGAACGTTATGCCCGCGCGGCGGATCTCGCGGAGGAGTTGGAATCGTTCCTGGCCACACGCTCGACCAGTTCCGACAGCACCACCGCTGGGGGATCGATGCGTCCCAAGGGACTCCGCAGCTTCGAGGCCGAGGACGCCGACTTCTTCCTGGGCCTGCTTCCGGGTCCCCGCAACCGGGAAGGTTTGCCGGAGAGCGTGGCTTTCTGGAAGAAGCGGATCGAGTCAACGGATCTCGCCGACACGTTCCCCGTCGGACTGCTCTACGGCCCCAGCGGCTGCGGCAAGTCCTCGCTGGTCCGCGCCGGCATCTTGCCGCGGCTGGGGGATCGCGTCGTCGCGATCTACGTCGAGGCCTCCGCGGGGGACACGGACGCTCGTATCCTGCGAGCGTTGGAGCACAAGCTGCCGGAGCTGCCGGTGGGACAAGGGTTGGTGGAAACTCTGCAGTGGATCCGACGCGGCGAAGGCCCCAAGGTGGTGATCGTCCTGGACCAGTTCGAGCAGTGGTTGCACGCGCATCGCATCACACCCGAGACCGAACTGGTGCATGGCCTGCTGCAATGCGATGGTGTTCGCCTGCAGGTGCTGCTGCTCGTGCGCGATGACTTCGCCATGCCGGCCGCGCGTCTCATGCACGTTTTGGAGACACCGATCCAGCAGGGCCAGAACTTCGCCACGGTCGACCTTTTCGAGCGATCGCACGCCTGGCGCATCCTGCACCGCTTCGGCCACGCCTATGGTCGCTTGCCGGCCGAACCCGAGCGACTCACGCCCTCCGAACGGCGGTTCCTCGACATGGTGGTCGATGGACTTGCGGAGGGCGATCGGGTGGTACCGCTGCGGATCGCCCTCTTCGCCCAGATGGTGAAGAACAAGGCCTGGGACACCATGACACTCGCGTTGGTGGGCGGTCCGGCGGGAGTGGGCGTGAGTTTCCTGCGGGAGACGTTCCACGCGGAGCACGCCGACCCTCGTCATCGCGCGCACGCGAAGGCAGCCGAGCGGGTGCTGCGGCTGATGCTGCCCGAACCGGATCGCGAGATCAAAGGGTACCAGCGCAGCGAAAGCGAAATCTTGCGAGCAGCCGGCTATCGAGAGGGCACCGACGACGTCGACGCGCTGCTCCAACTGCTGGCCGGCGAACTGCGACTGATCACGCCGATTGCCGCAGCGGATACGGAACCGGCGGCGGACACCTTCAGCCTGGTGGCATCTGCCGTCGAGAAAAGCAGCGACCGCGATTCTCGTTTTTACCAACTGACGCACGACTATCTTGTCCCTTCCGTGCGAGCCTGGCTGGCAGGCATCGACGGGCTGACGCGACGTGGCCGCGCGCGGCTGACGCTCGCGGAACGATCCCAGGCCTGGGCGATCCTCCAGGAGGACAAGCAGTTGCCCTCGACGTGGGAGCATCTGCAGATCCGCCTGCTGACCAACTCGCGTCAGTGGACCGATGCGCAGCGGGCGATGATGAAGCGTGCCGCACGCGTGCACCTGACCTTCTGGGGAAGCACCGCGGCCGGATTGCTGGTGCTCGTCGCCATGGCCGCTTGGCAGATCACCCAGCAGCGCCGCAGCAGCCTCAAGGAACAAGCCTCGATCGCTGTTGCCGCCATGCGGAACGCCACGGGCGACGTCGTCCCCTACGCGATTCGCGACCTGCGAATGCTGCCCGAGGAGGTGGCCCTGGAGCTTCTGCGGGAAGAGTTCGAACGCGAAACGGACGAGCGTCGC
>JBIIEC010000472.1:0-4357 GCA_044238045.1 Pirellulaceae bacterium
CAACGCCGGCGTGGTGGTCGAGGTGGGCGAGGGCGTTGAGGGTTTTGCCGTGGGCGACCGAGTTGCCAGCAACGGCAACCACGCCGAACTCGTTTCGGTGCCCGTGAACCTGTGCGCCAAGATCCCCGACGAGGTGGACTTCGACCAGGCCTCGTTCGCCGTGCTCGGCGCGATCGCGCTGCAGGGCATCCGTCTGGTGAGGCCCGAACTGGGCGAGACGATTGTCGTCTTTGGCCTTGGACTGGTCGGCCTGGTGGCCGTCCAGATGCTGGTCGCGTCCGGCGCCCGCGTGATCGGCATCGATCTCGCGCCGGATCGTCTGGAGCTCGCGCGACAGTTCGGGGCACAGGTGGTCAATCCGGCGGAGAGCGCCGATCCCGTCCAGGCCGTGCTCGCCGCGACGAACGGCCACGGCGCCGACGGCGTGCTGATCACCGCCAGCGCGAAGAACGACACGATCATGGCTCAGTCGGCGCAGATGTCCCGCCAGCGCGGACGCCTCGTGCTGGTTGGCGTCGTCAACCTGGAACTGAACCGCGCGGACTTCTACGAGAAGGAACTGACCTTCCAAGTCTCCTGCTCCTACGGCCCGGGCCGCTATGACGACCGGTATGAGCTGGAGGGGATCGACTATCCGTACGCATTTGTACGCTGGACGGAGCAGCGCAACATCCAGGCGGTGCTCGACCTGGTCGCGCGAGGCCAGCTGGACGTGGGCAGCCTGACTTCGCACCGTGTGCCGCTGGAGGATGCGGTGGCGGCTTACGACCTGATCACGAGCGGTCGCACGAGCATGGGAGTGGTGCTGCAGTATCCGCAGGCCGATCCGCCGCGCGAACGCACGGTCGTGAATCGGCTGCACAAGGCCTCGCCGTCGAAGGGCGCGGGCAAGGTGGTTGCCGGCGTGATTGGCGCGGGGAATTTCACCAAGGCCGTCATCCTGCCCGCACTCGCCAAGACCTCCGCCGAACTCGCGACCATCGCCAGTTCCGGCGGTGTCAGCGCGGCGCACGCGGCGCGGAAGTTCGGCTTCCGGCAGTCCACCACCGACTACCGATCGATCCTGGCGGACGAGCGGATCAATACGGTGTTCATCACCACACAGCACCACCTGCATCCGCGGATGGTGGCGGAAGCGCTGGCGGCGGGCAAGCATGTGTTCGTGGAGAAGCCCCTGGCCATCGACCACGACGGGCTGGAACTGGTGAAGGACGCCTGGTCGAGCACTCGCAACCAGCAGTTGATGGTCGGGTTCAACCGACGTTTCGCGGTGCATGTGCAGAAGATCCGCGAACTGATCCGCGGTCGCTCCGGGCCCCTGTGCATGAACATGATGGTCAACGCCGGTGCCGTACCGGCGGACCACTGGACTCAAGACCGACGCGTGGGTGGTGGCCGGATGATCGGCGAGGGCTGCCATTGGCTCGACCTGCTTGCCTTCCTCGCCGGCGCGCCGATCACGTCCGCTCGTTCGCTGCTGGTCGGCGACAACGCCGGACTGCCGATTCGCACCGATCACTGCGGCGCTTCGCTGGCCTTCGCCGACGGCTCGGTCGCCAACTTCCAATACTTCGCCAACGGACACCGCTCGTTCCCCAAGGAACGGCTCACCGTCTTCGTCGATGGCAAGATCCTCGAACTGGACAACTTCCGGGTGCTGCAGGGGTACGGCTGGAGTCGCTTTGGGCGGCTGAAGACGTTCCGCCAGGACAAGGGCCATCAGGCCGAGATCGCAGCGCTGGTCGATCGGATCGCGCAGGGCGGCGAGCCGATCATGGACTTCCAGGAACTGGTCAACGTCACCGAAGCCAGCTTCCTGTGCGACGCTTCCGAGATGATGCCGGCCGCGCGGCCCGTCGAGCTCGCGCCGCTCTGAACACGAGCCTGAGTACCCTGGCCCGGGCCCCGGAAGGCGACGAGCGGACGCTTTTCCCGGCCCACCGTCGCGGTCCGGCCTGCGTCGGCAGGCTCTCCCCTCCCGACCAAGGACCGCTTCCCGTCCCTTGGGCCGGGCGAAAACCGATCCGGGTACCGGGCGTTCACTCGACATGCCGCAGCGATTTTAAGATACTTGGAGCGGCGGGACCGTCGCGTGATTCAAAGGCGGCGAGCGGTTTAGAAGAGCGAAACGAAGAGGAACCCAGATGTTGGCACACCCGATTAGATTGACAAAAGGCAACTCGGCACGAGACAACTCAGCACGGGGCTTCACCCTGGTGGAACTGCTGGTGGTGATTGCCATCATCGGCGTGCTGGTCGCCTTGCTGGTTCCCGCTGTGGGCGTTGCCCGCCGGATCGCCGCCAAGAACCAGTGCGCGAATAATCTTCGCGGGCTTGGCCAGGCCATGATCGGGCACGAGTCCGACAAACAGTACTTCCCGGGTCGCACGAATGTCATCCTGAACGCGAAGGGCGTTCCGATCCAGGTCTCCTGGTTCGCGAAGCTCCTGCCGTACATGGAACGCAACGCGGTGTGGGACCTGATTGTCCAGGATGGCATCAATCCGAACGACAACCCGGACGATCCGACTCGGTATGTGACCGAAGTGCCGAACGCGACCTGTCCGTCCGATCCTGCGACCACGCCCATTGCCGCACGGTTGGGTTACGTCCTTAACAGCGGGATCCTCGACCAGACGATCGGCCCCAACCCGAATCGCGACTGGGTGCGCGACCTGCGGGCGAATGGAATCGGCCAGTACCTGCCGTACAACGTGACTACCAATCGCGTCGACTCCGGGTACATCTCCAAGAACGATGGCACGACGGCCACGCTGATGCTTTCCGAGAATGTCAACGCGGTGACCTGGGTGCCGTACTACAACGCGAACGGCATCCAGACGCTGGTGGACGAGGCGTTGCAGTGCATCGTCTGGACGCCGCAGGAAGTGGTGCTGGAGCCGAACGCGGAACTGGCGGCCGATCGCCAGTATGGAATCAACAAGGGCCACGAACGTTACCTGGATGACCAACTGCTGCAGCAGGCCGGTTCGCTGGGGGTGCGTCTGGCTTCGCTGGCCCGGCCGTCGAGCTTCCATTCGGGCGGTGTGAATGCGGCCTTCGCCGATGGCCACGTGGAGTTCGTCGCGGACGACATCCACCCCTGGGTCTATGCTCGCCGCTTGTCGATCAGCGGTCCCCAGGCACGCTATCCGAACATCGGGAACTTCCAGCAACCGGTGCCGGCCCAGGTCAGCCCGAGCGACAGCCAGGGAAACCAGGTGCCCATCACCTTCTGATCGCGCCTCCTGCCCGGGTATCTCGCGTCGTCCGGCATGCGGAAAGCCTGACGACGCTACCGTCCGGAAAGCACACCGGACGACCGTCTTGGGCGAGTCGAACGGGCGGAGAAGCGCGGGTGCGACTCTCTGGGCTGTTTCGAGCAACGATCGGCTCTCGCAACGGTATGATTGCGAGATGAGCCCGCGGGGTTCGGAAGCAGGCGTTTCAGGAGCGGCGGCATGACGGCCTTCGACCCGTACTATCTGTGGCTGGGTATTCGCGACGCCGAACGCCCGCCCAATCACTATCGCCTGCTGGGGCTGGATCCGTTCGAAGAGGATCTGCAGGTGATCTCCATGGCCGCCGATCGCCAGATGGCGCATCTGCGGACGTTCCAGAATGGTCCCCACGCCGGGGCGTCGCAGCATCTGTTGAACGAGGTTGCGCTGGCTCGCGTATGCCTGCTGGACGCGGAACGTAAACGCGTTTACGACCAGCAGTTGCTGGTGAAGAAGACGACCGACCGCCTAGCCGCTGCGCAAGCTCCGAGTGGGCCGTCTCGCACGCAGGCAGTAGACGCCGCGCTGGAGGTGCCGGAGGTGCGGCCGCGGATTCAGGTGGCGGCGCCGCGCGTCGCCGCGCGACCAGTCGCCGGTTCCACTACGGCCCCCGTGGTTCTCGGACGACCGGGACGTGGTAATCGCGATCAGCTGCCGCGCAAGTTGATCGTTCCGATTGTCACCGCGTTGCTTCTCTTTTGTGCGTTCGGCTGGTGGTACCGCTATCAAGTGGATCGTTCCGCGGAGGCGCCGTTGCAGGCTCGCCGCGCCGCGCCTCCGGTGCCGCGCGAACCGGCAGCGGTCGAGCCCCGGGAGACGGTCGAGCGGGAAGCCGATGACGCCGACGAGCAGCTCCGGGAGGAATCCGAGGAGAACGTGGCGGAGGATCGAGCGGGCGGCGTGACATCCCCGGACGCGGATACCGGGGCGCCCGTGCCTGGGACGCCTGCTCCCGCGACACCCGCCAAGCCGCCGATATCGGTGCAGCCGCTGGAGGCGTCTCGCCCTGCGGCAGCCGGAGCGGCGGTCTCCGCGAGACCCGCGTCACCCAAGGTCGCTCCGGGCTGGAATCCCGT
>JBIIEC010000104.1:0-15040 GCA_044238045.1 Pirellulaceae bacterium
CAACGGCGATGGATTCGACGACCTGATCATCGGAGCTAACCGGGCAGACGCGGCGGGCAACGTGAAGGTCGATGCGGGCGAAAGCTACGTGATCTTCGGCAGTGCTTCGCCACCGGCAACCATCGACCTGGCCAACCTCGGAACCGCAGGGATCACCATCTGGGGATCGGACGCGGGAGACCGGAACGGCTTCTCCGTGAGCGGCGCCGGGGATGTGAACGGCGATGGCTTGGACGACCTGCTCATCGGATCCAGAGAAGCGGACGCGGCGGGCAACGCGAAATTAAGCGCGGGCGACAGTCATGTGATCTTCGGCAGCGCGACGCCACCGACCACCATCGACCTCGCCAACCTCGGAGCCGCAGGGATCACGATCTGGGGAGCGGACGCGGGAGACCGGAGCGGTCGCTCCGTGAGCAACGCCGGGGATGTGAACGGCGATGGATTCGACGACCTGATCATCGGGGCTGCCAACGCGGACGCGGCGGGCAACGCGAAGTCCGACGCGGGCGACAGCTATGTGATCTTTGGCGGCAACTTCACCGCGTCGACGACCCATCTGGGAACCGCCGCGGCCGAGACGCTGACAGGCAGCGCGTCGGCGAACGTCATGAATGGCGGGCGGGGCAACGATACGCTCCTCGGCAACGGCGGCGCCGATGTGCTGATCGGTGGACAGGGCAGCGACACGCTGGCCATCAGCGACCTGGCGTTCGGCCGCGTCGTCGGCGGGACGGGCAGCGATACCCTGCGGATCGATGGCAGTGGACTGACGCTCGACCTGACCACCCTCAAGGACAACCGCCTGCTGGGCATCGAGCAGATCGACCTCACCGGCACCGGCGACAACACGCTGGTCCTCAGCGTTCGCGACGTGCTCAACCTGTCCGACGAGTCCAACACGCTGACCGTGCATGGCAATTCCGGAGACAGCATCCAACCGGGGTCCGGCTGGACGCGGGTTGCCGACCAGACCATCGATGGCGTCACCTACCAGGTACTGACGAGCGGAGCCGCCACGCTGAAGGTCGCTTCCTCGATCACAGGCGTCCCGGATTCTCTACTCGCGCCGACGTCGATCTTGCTCAGCAATTCCTCCATCGCCGAGAACGCTGGCCCCAACTCCTTGGTCGGGACTCTATCCGCCGTCGATGCCAACACCAACGATTCTCACACCTTCGCGTTTACCGGCAACGCCTCGACGAACGACAACGGCTCCTTCCAACTGGTTGGCAACCGCTTGCAGGCGCTCAACAGCTTCAATTACGAGGCCAAGGCGTCCTATCTTGTCCAAATCCGAGCCACCGACAGCACGGGGCTTTATGTCGAGCGTGACTTCAACCTGACAGTCACCAACGTCAACGAAACGCCCACCGACATCCAGCTGTCTGCGACCACCATCGCCGAGAACAGCGTCGCGGGCTCCGTCGTGGGACTGCTCGCGGCCACCGACCCCGACGCCGGTGCGACCTTCACCTACGCACTCGTCACGGGAACCGGTTCCTCCGACAATGCCAGCTTCACGATCGTCGGCGGTGAACTTCGGGCGGCGGCCAGTTTCGACTTCGAAGCCAAGTCCAGCTACGCGGTCCGCGTCCGAACCACCGACAACGGAGGACTCTCGTTCGAGGAGCCGTTCGTCATCACCGTCACGAACGTTAACGAGTCGCCGGTCGTCGTCATCAACCAGGCAACGATATCGGGCAACGAAGGCGTCACGCTCACCAACTCCGGCATCTATTCCGATCCCGAGGGACGCACGGGCGTCACGCTGTCGGCTTCGGTAGGCACGGTGACCCTGAATGCCACGGCGGGCACGTGGACCTGGTCGCGTGCTGTCAGCGACGGACCGGCAAGCCAGAACGTCACGATCACGGCCACCGATCCCCAAGGTGGCAGCGACGCCAAGACGTTCTCCTACACCGTGAACAACGTGGCGCCGACGCTGACCATCAGCGGCGCTTCGACCGTCACCGCCGGCGGCACCTACCAGCTCAACCTCGCGTCAACCGATCCCGCGGGAACGGCCGACACCATCACCAGCTGGAACATCAACTGGGGTGATGGCACGGCCAACACGACCACGGCCGGGAATGCGACAAGCGCCACGCATACCTACAGCTCCGCCGGTACCTACACGATCACGGCGACGGCTACCGACGAGGATGGAACCTGGAACTCCAACTCCCTGTCCGTCACGGCCCAGTCAGGCGGCACCACGACCCGCGACCTGACCATCAACAAGCTGACCGGCTTCACCGCCAACGGTACCACGACGCTTTCGCTGACGTACGACGTGGTGGGCGTCGCGGCGCCGACGTTCTCGATCGGCTTCTACAAGTCCTCCGACACGCAGTTCGGCAGCGACACCCTGATCAAGACGGTGACGATCAGTGCGGCGGCCGACCTGACGCTTGGGCCGCACACCAAGACATGGTCCACGGGCACGGCCGCCACCGCCATTCCCCTGCCGGGCGCGGGAACCACCGATACGGCCGACGACTACTATCTGATCGCCGTGCTGGACCCCGCCGACGCGGTCGCTGAGACCGATACGATCGGCACGAATGAGGACAATGTCAGCGTGTTCTCCGGGATCTACTACCCTGGATCCGGTGCCGTGATGATTCATGGCAGGGAGGATGCCGCGGACACACTGACGATCTCCAGCACGATGGGAGTCACCTTGAATTCGGCCGCCACCGTGACCTACTCCAACGCAGGCAGCGTCCGCGCGCGACTCCACGACGGCGACGACACGCTGAGCGCCGCCGCGGTCACCAAGCCGGTCTTCGCCTGGGGCGGATCCGGCGCGGACAACCTGACGACGGGTACCGCGGCCGACTACCTCGGCGGCGGCGACGGCAACGATACGCTGACGGGCAATGCGGCCGTCGACATCCTCGAAGGCATGGGCGGCAACGATACGCTCGTCGGTGGTGCCGGCAACGACACCTATCGTTTCAACGCCGACACCGCCCTCGGCACCGATACGATCACCGAACTCTCCACCGGCGGCACGGGCGACCTGCTGGACTTCTCGACGACCCAAAGCACGGCCGTCACTGTGAATCTGGCCACGGCCACGGTGCAGGTCGTCAACGCCAACCTGTCGCTGGTCCTGGGAGGCAACAACCTGCTGGAGCGTGTGACCGGCGGCGGGCAGGGCGATAGCCTGACCGGCAACACGCTGGCGAATATCCTCATCGGCGGATCTGGCAACGACACACTGACCGGCGGAACCGGGAACGACACCTATCGGTTTGACGCCGACGGCGCACTCGGCAGCGATACGCTGGTCGAAACGGTCACATCCGGCGGCACCGACCTTCTCGACTTCAGCCTGACGACCACCCTGGCCGTGAACGTCGATCTCACGGTGAACACCTCGCAGGTCATCAACGCGAACCTGACTCTCAACCTTGGCAACGCCGGGCTGTTTGAGAACGTGACCGGCGGCAGCCTGAACGACCTGCTGGTCGGCAACGCCTTGACGAACACGCTGACCGGCGGAGCGGGCAACGACAAGCTGATCGGTGGAGCGGCCAACGACACGCTCGTGGGTGGAGCGGGCAACGACACCTACAGCTTCGCCGCCAATACGGCCCTCGGCCTCGATACGCTCACGGAAGCCGCCGGTGCGGGCGACGACCTCCTGGACTTCAGCGAGACCACGGCCGTCGGCGTGACGGTGGATCTGGCCAGTACGGTGAATCAGGTCGTGAATGCCAATCTCACCATCAAGCTCAGCAGCGCCACGGGATTCGAAATGGTTCTCGGTAGCGTTAACGCGGATACCATCCGCGGCAACACGCTCAGCAACGCCATCTGGGGCGGAGCGGGCGCCGACACGCTCTATGGATTCGGTGCCCGCGACCTGCTCTTCGGCGGCTCCGGAGCCGATCGGCTGGAAGGCGGCGACGACGAGGATATCCTCCTCGGCGGTCATGTGTCCTACTACAACGAGACGACGCGCATCCTCGATCGGATTGCCATCGACGCGATCCGCGCCGAATGGGTAAAGACCACGGCGACCTACGCCACCCGCATCGCGAATCTGCGAGCGGGAGTTGGCACGGGCGTCTCGGCCAAACTCAACAGCACGACTGTCACCTCCGACGGGACCGATGCCGCAGCACTCGACACGCTCTTTGGCCAGCTGGGCAACGACTGGTTCTGGCGACTCGACAACGACACGATCGGAGACCTCGACGGGACCGGGGCCGAGACGGTCAACTGAGTCGGGTTACGGCGCACGATTCTTTGCAAACTTGCAACGCGACTCGCCCTGGCCGATACCAAGACCAGGGCGATCTCCGTTGATAGTTGGTCGAGTGTGCGTCAACGTCTCGGGCCTTGCGAGTGACCGACTGGCTCGGGCAAGGCGAGCGTCCCAAGGGAAGGCCCTCCAGGACCTGCACTTCAGACGTCGGTCACGCAAGTTAACGCGTACTGCGAACTCTCGCGATCAGATCCGGATCCGGATCCGCACGCGCTGATCCCAATCCATTCCAGTGGTCATTTGCCTCCGCTTTGGTAACTGCCTCCTCGAGAGTGCCCCCATTCCCTGCCCCGACGCTACGAGAGAACGGTTTGAGTAACAGTTGCTAGATCCGTATTTCGGTGGAGCGAAGTTCGAACCGCAACTGTACCAGGGTCAGCAGACGGATGTGCGACCCCGTTACGGGCAAGGCGATCGTGGGAGCTGCGCAGCCGATACTTATAGTCACTGCTTAGTACGCCAGCTTCCGAATGCGGCGAACGTACTGCGACGTAGTCGGCGATTCGCGGTTCGGGGACACCCACAATAACCCGCACGCCTCACGGACGGTTTCCCAATCGAGCCGTCCGTAGAAAAACAGCCCCCCACCCGGCGGGCATAAGAAAATTGACATTTCCAGCGGTTCCCGTTGCTGACTTCGAATCAAGCTCTCAGGAAGGCCCCGTGGTTTTCCACGACATCACCATCGCCGCGATGCCGGCCTTCAGGGCATTCGGCAGGTCGGGCCATGCGTCGATGATCGACCGAAGGTCCGCATCGAAGGAGACGTGAAACGGTTCGGTTGCTGCGTCTAACGCTGCGCTGTTCCCGGAATCCGCGTTTTCCTCGGTGTTTTGTGGGGTGGTGGTCTGATTCAAAATCAGTTGCCGGGCAACCGGTTGTGGGTTCGAGTCCCATGCCCTCCGCTCTGACAGGCTCGCACCGAGCCGCACGTTATCGTCTAAGTCAGCAAACCCCGCTGACTTAGGCGTTTTCGTTTCCAGCCCCCCCATGTGGCGGGCCAATGCAGCAGGCCAATGTAGCAGGCATATTCCGTGTGCCGTGTAAAGCCGAGCAAAGAAGCCCCCACACTCCAACGCTGCGAATCATTTGATTCCGCATCCGCTCAGGATCTGATCCGGCCGCCCAGCAGCCTCCCGGGGCTTTCGAGGGCGCAAACCGCCACCGGCACGACGGCGGGTCGAGAGTCGCGCGGCACACGAAACAAGCCTGCCGCCTCCTCACAGCCGCGCCGTGCCCGTCCCTTCCCTAAGGCTACCCATCCTTCGGCGGGCAATCTCCCAAAGCGAGCCGCTCCTGCCCTCCCGCGAGCCTGCTTCACCTCCCCCCCCTCAGCGGTCAGCCTTGGGGCAGGCTGGCCCTCCCAGGACAAATCTTCGCCTGCTGACCAGATGTGTCATGCCTTTGCCCGACGCTGTAGACCGCACGCTGGGGAATGGCCGAAGCGACCGAGTGACCTTCGGGGGCGTGAGCAATCAAGCAGCCGGCAGAAGTTCCAACCATGCAGCGAATCCAACTCGACCTGGAACATCAGACGCTCTACCGTCCCGTGATGGGCGACCTGATTCATTCGGAGGAGTCTTATGCGCCTTACGCGGCGACCGTCTTCACGTAAATTGAGCAGCTCGCTGATTTCATGGACATCACGCCGAACTGAGGGCCATCTGGGACAGGGTCGAGGCCGAATCGGAGGCTGCGGACTAAAGTCTGGATCCATCGGATTTGTTCGACCGATTCGCGCTGCGGGTGAACGATAACCGGCTGTTCTGCATCTCGATCTCGACCTACGGCATGGCCCACGGGCCTGGCACCTCGGCGGCCCACTTCGGCATCGACATGAACCATAGTGCGGCGTCGGACGCTCGATCGACCGGGCCATGCGATGCTTCCCAAATGCCTCTGTTGGGGAGAGCCAGAATGCCCTGCCGGCCAAACCGCGTGAATGCGAGACGATGCCATGGGCGTTCGGGCGAACACAAGCCGAAAGGCCCAGACGCAGTCGGACAAGGGACCTTCGGATGGAACCATGGTGAATTCGCAGGTAGAATGGATACAACACTTCTCCGTAATCTTAAGTACCAAACAGTCTCGCGGCAGGCACCGGTTCGGCGCACAAGTCGCGCGCAATCAGGAGACAGGGATGGCTTCAAACCCGCTCACACGCATCGCACGATTGTCATCCGCCCAATTTGTCAAAGCATTTCGAAAGACGGGAATCACTGACAGACAACGACAGATGCTGCAGGTTCATCTGAATGCGCCGCAACACACGATCACCGCCCAAAACTTGGCCAAGGCGATCGGTTTCAAGAACTGGAACGCCGTGAACAGCCACTACGGCCGCTTCGCCGGTAAACTCTGCGACGAGTTGAACGTTCACCCGTTCCACAACATTTCGATACTCACCGTGCCAGCGAACGTCGATGATGCCGAGGAGCAATTGCAACTTCAACTGCGTCCTGCGGTTGTCGAGGCGTTGTCCGAACTGGGGATAACTACGAAACCGTCGTCGACCCAAGCCGATCCAGAGGCCGTGGCACAACATTTTGAGGGTGCCATGAACCGGGTGGAGATCAGCGTCTATGAACGAAACTCGGCGGCGCGTGAGAAGTGCATCGCCCATTACGGAAGCAACTGCCAGGTCTGCGAAGTAAATCTGGGCGAGCGTTACGGAGGCGATTTTGATAGCCGCATCCACGTCCATCACTTGAAGCCACTGGCGTCGATCGGCAAGGCGTCCAGGATCGACCCGATCAAGGACCTGCGACCCGTCTGCCCGAACTGCCATGCGATCATCCACAGCCGCCAGCCACCATACCGCATCGCGGAAATGAAAAAGATGCTCCGAGGAACGGCACAGGCCCGGAGGTAAGCCCATCTGTGAAATTCAGCCAAGGATGGTGCTTCAGGAAGGTCGCCGACTCCGCCTGCGGCATTCCCACCGCTGCCCGCCGGCAGCAGCCCTCGCCATATCCGCGGTGCTACCGGCGTCCATCCGGCCCCGAGTGCCCGCCCGGCCGCTCCTTCGACTTTTTTTCGCACCGTTGACCGAACGTGTCACGCGTCTGCCCGACGCTGATGACCGCCAAGCTGGGGAATCCCTAAGCGACCTTCGGGGGCGCGTGGAGTCAAGCAACCGCGAGGAGTTCCGATCATGCAGCAGGTGAATCTGGAATTGGACCATCACACGTTCTACTGCCCGGCAACGGGCGACTTGATCAGCACGAACGAGTTCTTCCAGCCATCGCCGGCGACGCTCTTTACGTTCCTGGACGACATGGGCGATTTCCTGCAGGCTCCGCCGGAACTGCAGATGCTGTGGGACCAGATCGAAATGGCGTCGGAACTGGACGAGGACGACCTGTCGACCCCGCGTCTGTTCGAGCGGTTTGTGCAGCGGGTTGATGACAACTGAATCGTGTGCTTCACGATTACCCACTTCGGATCCCCCGGCGGCCCCCGCGGCTCAACTGTCCGGATCGGCATCGACATGAACACCTGGCCGACGACCTGAGTCGGCAACCGGCTGTCGCCTCGTAAAAGCGTCGCAAACCCTCGGCGGTTCGTGCGCACCACCGCGACGAACCGCCGGGTCTCACGGGGAAGCCTCCCAACCGCTCGTCGGCGTCTGGCTGTCTGTGGTCCACGATAACGCCCTCCGCAAAGTCATCGATGGAACGCCACCTTTTCATGGCTACAAAAACTCTACAACTCGATATACTGGCGACTCCTCTCGATTCATTGCCAGTGATTCATGTAGATGACCACACCCTCGAAAGACCACCACTCGCCGGCCGGCAATTCCGACCTTAGCAATCCACGAGTCGACGAACCCCGACAGACCGCTCCCGAACGAGGCCTTTCATGTCGAAACCGTACGACACGCGACTGATCGCGGTGGTGGCTCAGTACTCATTTGAGACCAACTTCAATCGCTTCTGCAAACTGGTGCCCCTCGTGTATGTCGATGGGGAGCGCACGGGCCCTGAAGACTTCCCGAACGACGGCGAACTCTGGTGGATGCTTTCGGCTCAGTCCGCCGAACTGGCCACGCCCGGGCGACTGCTCTCGTGTATGGTCGAAGACGCCCGCGACGGCGACGAGTTTGACCCGACGAAATCGCTGTTCCAAGCCACCCGGGACTCGGTAAGGAACCTCGAACACAGTTCCGCCATCGAGATTCTCACCATTCCGGCCGATGGGATCGCCAACCTGCAGGATCTAGTATCCAGCAACTATTCACTGACCTGCCTGCACCAACCTTCGCCGACGGTGCTGCTGAGATGGCGCAACGACCTCTACGGTCCCTTCATCGCGCAAGTTGATTCGCCTAGCCCGGGCAGTTTTCGCGCGAGATTCTCTCCCGTCCATCAAGAATGGGAGGTGTATCACATTCGGGATGAAGACCTCCGCCGCATCGCCAGCGGCACGCACATCGCCACGACAACGGAGGTCTCGCCGTCGCAGCAGCGGCGTTCCGACTGCCCCACAGTGAAAGTGGTGCGGCATGAATTGGTGCTGGCCTCAGGCTTCGAGCGGATTCTTTCCAACCACCCGAATAAGGTCAACCTGGAACCGATCGACCAGACGCTGCGGCGTTTCGCCCGGGACTGCCTCAGTCGGCAGCAGAAGAGACAACTGACCAGCCTGCTTGGCGAAATGCAGATCCGCGGTCGCGATATCGAGGATGCCCAGAAGCTCACCGAAGCCATCCAGCGAGTCAACACGACGCTGCAGCAGAGTGACGAAGCACTGAACACCGTCACGAAAGCACTGCTGGAATCCGGCCTGCTGGGCGAGGATCGCATCCAGAAAGCGCAACAGGAATATGCGGACCGCTACGTCGAGGAGCGAAAAGCTGAACTGCAGGCCAAGGCCGAACTGGCGTTGAGCAGCAAACGCGAGGAGTCTCGTCAACTCGACAGCAACCTTAAGAACCTGAGGGCACGGCTTCAGAAGGAAGAGGCAGAGGCATCGAAGCGGCAGAAGATCAAGCTGGAGGAGGAAGCCAAGGTAGCACGGCAGGAGTTCGAGAGCGAGCGAGGCCGACTTGACCGTGACCGGGCTGAATTGCAGCGTCAGGAGTCGCTTCTCAAGCAGAACCTTCAGCAGGTGACGACGGAACTGCGAGACGCGGGCGACAGCGTCGTCAATCGATTCCTGGCGATCGCTCCGCTGCTGCAGGCCACGGTTTTGCAGACTCCACATGCCACGAACCAGGATTCGAGCCAGTCTGTCATGGCCGCGGACAAGGCCCCGCCAGATGCGTTCGAGATCCCCGCATTCATCACCACCGAGCCTGTGGCGTCGGAGCTGACTGACGAACTCGCGTTCTTCGAGCGATTCCGACGCGTGGTGCGGGAGAATGGTTTCGACTATCGGCTCTTCGATCTTCAGCGATTCCACGTCAGCGTGAAGTGCGGCGACCTGACCATCCTGGGGGGGCCGTCGGGAACCGGCAAATCGTCGCTTCCAATGCTGTACTCCAAGGCCCTTCTCGGCCGCCATGGCAACGACCGTCGCTCAGGCTGCCTGATGGTCAACGTGAACCCCTCTTGGTCGGACGTCCGCGACCTGTTGGGGCACGTCAACACGCTGGACCGCCGGTTCTATCCTGCGGAGACGGGCCTGTTCCAGCATCTGATCTACGCACAGTTGGAGCACGAGAAACGACTGGGCAGCAGCCGGCTCTATTTGGCCTGTCTGGATGAGATGAACCTGTCGCAGGTGGAACATTACTTCAGCGACTTCATGATGGTCCTCGAACGGCAGGGAGAAGAACGAGCGATCCAGTGTTTCTCACCCGAGACGATCGGTGGCCACTGCCCTTTCAGCGGCTGGCCGCGCATCGGTCTCGCGCCGTCCCTGCGTTTCATTGGCACGGTGAACTTCGACGAGACGACGCGGCTGCTGAGCGACCGGCTGCTGGACCGCGCGAATCTGATCCGCCTCGCATCGGGCGGCCTGCCGGACGTGGCCGCGACGGACGACGGGCCGACGAGCCCGCCGGAAGGCTCGATGATCACGCTCGGCGACTTCCAGGCTTGGCAGAAGGACGCCGCCCTCCCAGCCGACATCGCATCGCTGCTGGACTCGATCCGCCCTCTCCTGAACGACATGGGCAGTCCGCTTTCACCACGCTGCTATCGCGCCATTTGCCGCTTTGTCGCGTCTGCCCAGCGAATCATGCCGTTCGACGCGGCCTTCGACGCGCAGCTCGCCCAGCGGGTGATCCCCAAGATCCGAAACCTCGTGACGCAACGCCAGCTAGATGCGCTCGATCGACTGCTCGAACTTCTGGGTGCCAGCCTGCTCGGCAGTTTCGAGGAGTCTCGATCGCTGCTGACCGCCATCCGCGATACGGCCATGTTGAGTGGCTGGACTGTCGGGGAGTAGCAGGAAGATGGCCACATTCACGATCCAGCGAGGTGCGGTTCCCCTGGGAACATGGAACCTGCAATCCGGTCTGTTCACACCCCATCACAAGATGGATCACCACGGAGACGTCCTTCTGCTCTCCGAAGAGGCCCGCGTCTGCTTCGTACTGGCGCCCGCGATGGAAGACACCGAGTATCGCATCAGCATCGGGGATATACCGGTCGCCGATCTCGCGCCCAACGTCGGCGATCCGTCGGGTCAAGTCTGGGACGGCCGCGTGGTCTGGCCCGAGATCAACTATTTCGACAGTGCCCGCGGACGAACGCCGTTGGTCCTGGAGGCACGCGGGACGCGGGGATGCGAATCGGCTTGGGAAGTCTTGCTGGCGGCGACCATCTATGTCGTGCCCTCCAAGCTGGGCGAAGGTCGCTACGAAGCAATGTCACGGGACCTGCAGCGTATCAGCCATGCATTGCTGACCGACCTTTACGGCAAGTCGCTTCGAACGGCCTATGCCCGCTACGCGGCCGGCGGCCGGAAACAGACGTCGCGCGAAGCGGAATTACGCGCCATTGAAGAAACGCTTCGGGATCTGGGCGAGCTGATTCCCTCGATCGCGCGGCGTCCCGCCTCGCGCACCGCGACGATCATTCGTCCCGTCCACTACTGGGGAGGTGAGAAGCTCCACCACACCACAATCCTCGAACTGTCCCGCCGGGGCACGCACCTTCCCAGCCAGCCTCGACCGGCGCATTGGACGGCCCGCGCGCGGGTGGAATCGTTCGATGTACCGGAACACCAGATGGTCGCGGCTTTCCTGGAGATGCTGTACAAACGTTGCCTGGGCAGCGCGTCGGCCGCGGCCGAGCACGCCCGCGCGATCGAGACGGAGAAACCGATGCGCGACATCCGGACGGGTCCCGGCCCATCCCTGTACGAAGCGGTCGACATACCGCGAATCAATCGGCTGCGGTCGGCCGAGGCCACGGCGCGAAGGTGCGCGGCCCGAGCCCTCTCCATTCGACAGCTGCCGATTCTCGAGGGGGTCCCGGCGAAGCTGCTGGCCGTTCGCGGCGGGATGTTCCAGCGCAACGACGAGTATCGCTCCCTGCTCCGCCTGATCCGCCGGTTCCTCATGCAGCATGGCCTGTCGAGCGAAGGCGACGACCAGGCAGCCATCGCCAAACTGACGTGGCGAGTCTATGAGCAGTGGGTATTCCTGCAGATCGTGGAAGCGTTCCGGCGGGCAGGCGTGGAACTGGACGATTGGAACGAAGTCATCCGACAAAACCTGCACTCGAGGTTTCTGGTGGACTTCGACCGCGGCCTGACCTTCGAGGGTTCGGCGGGCGAGAGCCTGCGTCTCCGGTTTCGTTACGAGCCGTGGATTTTCAGCCGGGATGTCGCCGAGCGTTCGGGCGAGTCACTCTACCGGGGCGGAACGAACAAAGTGGCGTGGTGTCCGGACATTGTCATCGAATGCCAGGCGCGCCGCGACCAGACATGGGCCACGATCTACGCGTTGGTGCTGGACTGCAAATACACTTCGAGGCTGAGTGACCAGCACTGGACCGACACGGGAAAGTACCTCGAGATCCGCAGCGTGGCCACACGGAACCAGGCGGCAAAGCAACTCTGGCTGGTAACGCCTGGCGAGGAGTCGCTGGTTCAGAGCGAGGACCCGGACGTGGAGTTCCACGCCACCGGGCCCACCTGCGACGAGCACGAAACGGTCCGCTTTCGCCTCTCCGTTACCCCGACCCTCGCAGACCCCTCATCCCCGCCCACCCCCAACGACGGCTTCACCCTCTTCGCCGAAGGCACCCTGGCGTTTTTGCGAAGAAGATTCTCAGACCACCATCGCTCGTGACATGGGTTGGAGAACCGAACCGTTGGGACGCACCGAAGACCGGAATAACGCCCACACGCCCAACCTGACCCTCGAGGCGTCATCGCACGACCTCGACAAGCCCCCGCCCTCGGCGCCGGTCGGATCTCGATCCAATCCAGATCCTGCTCCCGGCACCAAAACTTCCCGAGCCGCTTCCTTGGCCGTCCATCTCCGTTCCCCGCCTCCGGATTCGACCAATCGTCCCGTCAGGCTCAACCAAGACTGTTTCCCCGGACAAAGCTACGGCAATGCCCCGCGAAGCAATCAGCGTGCAGCCTTCTCGCAACACATAGCTCAGAACCTCGCTCCCCCATTGACTCGTCTCCTTTCCACGGTGACCGCATGACCTTCAACCGCTACTCGAGCCAGGGCAACTCGCTGGAACTCGCTCAACACTTGGCGGACTTCGGCCTGATGCACAACGCGTCGAAGACTGCGATCGAGCGACAGCTCAAGAAACTGATGGGCCCTGATCGCTACAGAAAGTACACCAAGGTCCACAACGCTCGACTTGCTCATGACGCGACGATTCAAGATCTTTATTGTCTGGTGCAGAACGCTGCCGAGTGGGGAGCGTTGTTCAGCTCGCAGACCTCTCACTTCCTGACCAATGGGAAATGGGTCACCGACCAGCTGCAAGCTATGAATACCAGCCCACGCACGCTGCTTGACTTCGGCTGCAGCACAGGCGTGTTGACATCATGGCTGGCCAAACTGTTCCCGGCGACGCAGGTAATTGGGCTGGAACGCGAGGAAAACTTCCTCTCCATCGCCAGGGAGACGAATGTCAGTCCCAATCTCTCCTTTGAAAAGTTCGACTACGGTATCCCCGCAACCCACAACCGTCCCCCGCTGCCCTTCCCGAAGGCACAAGCTGGAATCTCGACATTCGGCATCGACTTCGACTTCGGCATCGGCATCGGCATCGGCATCGGCATCGGCAAGAATAACTCCACTTCGTGTGACGGTGCAACCGGCAACGTCCACGCCACGGGCTCACCGCCCTCATCGCATTTTGAGGCCGCAAACCGCGCCCCGATCCTGACACGCCGCGAAGCCCCACAAGACGGCGATGATACGGAAATCGATCCGACCGGGAGCACCGCCAACGAGGACCCGCAGGAGAATGAACTCCTCGGCGAACGGTTCACGAACGACGAGGAATACCTGCACTACCGTCATCAAGCGACCACCCCCTTCCGTCACTGGCGAGCAACCATCGAGGACGGAGGCACGCTGCTGACCGTCTTGCGGATCCCCAGTCTGCCAGCGTTGGTCGGAGTGGTCCACGGAGCCCATGAAGCGGCCTGGTCGCTTCAACTGGTCGAGAGTTGCCGGCTGCGCGTGGGCGAGGAACTGTTCCCCGCCTTGAGGTTTGTGGCAGAGAAGTCCCCCGCGCCACCACTTACCGACCTGAGGGACTACTGGCACCAAGCAGACGTGAGCGCAGCCCTCTCAAATCCCCTTTCAGGCTATCCGGCCGAGCAACTGTACAAGAGCCTCCACCCAAAGACAATCGCCAACAGACGCAAGGTACTTCTCGAATCCGGGACCACATTGACCGTGGAAACCGGTACGGTCCACGCCTTCTCGTTCGCGTACCTGAGTAACCCACAGGGGGGTGCCTCGCTGAAGCTGGACGCGCGACTCAACCTCAATACCGTGGGCGAAGTGTTACTGAGTTACTACGAACTCTGGTATGGGGATTACCGACAGCGGTGACAAGGCGTCCGTCACCCGTTCCGTCTGGTGACAACTCCTGGGAATGCTTGTTCCCAGGACACCAAGGATTCCGCCAGTCATTTACCGAGGCGATTTCCAAGGACGGCCGGTTGTACCCGGCCGCTCGGATGTCAGTACCTCATGGATGACATAGCATTCCAGATCTGTCACATTGTGACGTGTCACAGGGATTCTCTATTCGAATTCGTGAGACGGCATTTCTGAAAACCGCTTGTCACCGTTACTATCTCAGACACAGATTATGAGTCTCGACTAAAGGACTTCTCTCATGGACGATTCGTCGGCGCGTCACGGATGGAGTTCCAACCTTCCCGTGTTTCGTTCCACGGCTCCACCGTTGATCTACGACAGCTTGCGGGCACTCGTACATGATGCCAGCGACGAGCAGCTACGAGCTTGGCGAGACTCAATTCCGCCCTTGCAACGTGAAGCCAGTGAGATACTGGATATCGATCCGACGAGCGCCGAGTATTCAGCGATCCTCGAGTATGAACTCCCCCTTGAGTCACGACGCCCCGATGTGCTGGTCCTCGCCAAAGGCGCCGTGATCGTACTGGAACTCAAGGGCAAGGAGAGCCCTTCCCAGGCAGATCTGGACCAGGTCTCCGCGTACGCTCGTGATCTGCGTTGCTACCATGCGTCCTGTGCAAATCGTCAGGTACTACCCGTTGTCGTCCCCATGAGGGCCAACGGCTACCTGGGGCAGATTCAGGGTGTCCACATTGCTGGCCCCGACGCGATCGACC
>JBIIEC010000473.1:0-4352 GCA_044238045.1 Pirellulaceae bacterium
CTCGGGCAACGGCAGGCCGCTGGTGCTGGCGGACGACGGCGAGGTGACGATCGAGACGACGGTCGGCAACGAAGTGATGCCGGCGGGTTACATCACCGTTGCCAACAACGGCGGCATCTTGGCGGGCATCGACCTCAACCTGTACTTCGTGAACCTGCCGTTACCCGCGCCCGACATTGGCCGCGCGCTGTTTGCCTACTGGGACGACTTGGGACTGAGCAGCGAACCGGTGTACTGGTCCGAGCAGAAGGTGGACGGCGTGGATACGTTGATCGTGCAGTGGCAGAACAGCCCGCACTATCCGGCCATTGGCGACGTAACGTTCCAGATGCAGGTCTTCGCGACCGGCAGCACGCTGGCCCGCTTTGTCTATTCCGACGTGGAATTCGGCGATCCGCTGCTGGATTTTGGCGCGAGCGCCACGATCGGCTACCAGGTCAACGAGCGCGAGGCGTATGAGTTTAACTTTGGAGCGGCCGACATCTCGTCGAACTTCCTGCCCACGCGGCCGGTGGCGAATGGCGATGTGGTGGACCTGATCCTCCTGCCCGACATCGACGATTACACCGTCGACCTCAACGCGTTCCGCGGCAAGGCGATCGACATCGGGCTGGCGGGCACCAGCGGACAGGACTTCCGCTCCGCCCAACTGCAGCTGCTGGACTCGACTGGCAAAGTCGTGGCCGAAGCCACCCGCGAGCCACTCGGCGCGCTCTCTGACAACTACTCGCTGGCCATCGCGGGTTGGCGGGTGCCGAACGCCGGCGACAGCAGCTACACGCTCCGCGTCAGCAGCAACATGGTCGGCGAGTACGGCCTGGTGGTGACGGGGACGGCGATGCTGGAGATCGAGCCCAACCAGGGCCCGGACGATCCGCTGCGAAGCCTCGCCGAGAAGGCCGCGGCCCTGGGCTATCTGGAAGACTCCGGCGACGAGGACCGCTACCGATGGTCGCTGCCTGCCCATCGCTATGCGGCGATCACCCTGACGCCGCTGCTTGCCGACGCCGATGCGAACCCGCCCAACGACCTCCAGCCGGAAATCCTCGTGCTTGCAGAAGACGGCACGTTGATCAACACCATCTTTGACCTGACGGACGCCGGCGATCCGCAGTACTCGTTCCCTGTCGACAACGCACAGACCGTCACGATCCAGGTGATCAGCTCCACCGGCGCAGGCGAATACCGGCTGGAGGTGGAGGCGTTGGAATACGACTACGGCGACGCGCCGGATGCATACGCCACCACGATCGCGGCGGACGGTGCTCGGCATGCTGGACGTGGGCCCCGCTTCGGCAACCGCCGCGATCTGGAGCCCGATGGGCAACCGTCTGCCGATGCCGTGGCTGACGACTTGGCTGGCCCCCGCGACGACGAGGACGGCGTGATCGGTGCCACGTCCTGGATGCCAGGCCAGGTCGGAGCGAACCTTCAAGTAAGCGTGCAGAACAGCCCCAACACCTCCTTCGTGAACGCCTGGATCGATTTCAACGGAGACCTGCAGTGGTCCGACGAGGAGCGTATCGCAAGCAACGTGGCCTTGGGCAACGGCAGTAAGTCACTGCCGTTCAACGTCCCGGCAGGCCTCGCTGTGGGACCACGCATAGCGCGCCTGCGCATCAGTTCCAATCCCCTGTTCAATCCGTTCGGAATCGCTGTCGACGGTGAAGTCGAAGACCATACGGTGGAAATAAAAAGTACGCCGAGCGTCTCGATCAGCGACACGCAACGTCTCGAAGGGACGGGGGGCCTCACCGAATTCGCGTTCACCGTCACGCGTTCGCACGCAGCATCCAGCCTCCAAGTCACCGTCGCCACGGAAGCGGGTACCGCCACCGAAGGCAGTGACTACCTACCCGTCACCACGGTGCTGAACTTCCCGCAAAACGGGCCGCTCCAACAGACGGTCATTGTCTCCGTGGTGGCGGATGCGGACTTGGAGCCCGATGAAACGTTCCGAGTCGTGCTTTCAGCGCCCGTGGCCACGACGCTCGAAGACGCCATCGCCGAAGGTACGATAATCGACGATGATTCCCTCCTGCGAGTCGCCTCCGTCCGCGCGAGTTCCTCGCGCTGGTCGACCGCCATGCTTCGCGCGGTCGATCAAGACTGGGCGGCAGGGTACCTCGTGTCCACCATCGACGCAGCGACGAAACCGCTGCCGTGGACGCAGTTGGATCGGATCACGGTGGAATTCACGACTGACGTGCGCGCGTCACTCGATCCGCTGGCTTTCCGACTGCTGGGAGCGACGGCGGGGCCCGTCGCGGTACACGACTTCACCTACGACCCGGCACGCAACGCACTGACACTCCTGTTCCGCGATCCCCTGCGCGCCGATCGCTATACGCTTCATGTCGACGATTCGATCTCCGGGGCGGACGGCCTGCCGCTGGATGGCGAATGGGCCAGCGGCGTCTCCAGCGGTTCCTCGGGCGACGGAAAGCCAGGCGGCGACTTCGACTTCCCCTTCGCGGTACTGCCCGCCGACATCGACGGCGATGGAGTCGTCACCACGGCCGACCTGGAACTGGCCATGGCCAGCGTCGCTCGCAGCGCGGGCTCGCCGGGGTACAACCCCCGCAGCGACCTAAATGGCACCGGACGCGTGGCCGGTACCGACCTGTCCAAGATCCTGCGCCGCATGACCTCGCGCATCCCCGTTCCGGCCATCGCATCTCCCGCGCCAGCAGCGATCCTGCCAACGGCCGCCGTGGACGATCTCTTCGCCGGCGATTCCCCCTGGTCGCCTCGCGACGCAGCCGAAGCGGACGAGCAGGGCGCGG
Source organism: Pirellulaceae bacterium (assembly GCA_044238045.1). Classification (GTDB taxonomy): domain Bacteria; phylum Planctomycetota; class Planctomycetia; order Pirellulales; family Pirellulaceae; genus CAZUJM01. The sequence continues at coordinate 2,787 of JBIIEC010000473.1, forward strand.
CCTGACGCGCAACCTGTCGCGCGGCCGCATGCGAAGGGCGAGCCGACGGCACGCAGCGACTGCGATGCCAGCATCGACGCCGATTTCGCTGTTGCTCTCTGGCGACCGGATTGGTACGGTCCGCGCGGCCTTGGGTCTCTTGCCCGGGAGACCGTCCGCGCAGGACAGGCGGAGGACGCAGGAAGCGTCCCCAGGCCAAGGATCCCATGCACAGACTCATGGACAACCGGCCTCGCCATCTCGTCTGTCGAGCGAGCCGGGAATGGATGCCTCAGGGAAGTTGCTATGGCACGAAATAGACGCCACCTCGGCCGGATGATCAGCAGCCTCCTCTGGATGCTGCTCGCCTGCGGAACCACGCTCGCTTGGCAGAACGTGGAGGCGACGCCGGAGTGGATCTGGTCGCCGGAACATGCGGCCGGGCATGTGCCCCAGACCAGCTGTTACTTTCGCAAGACGGTTTCACTGCCCGCCACGACTTCGGGACATCTGGCCATCGCCGCCGACGATGCCTTCGAGCTGTACGTCAATGGCGTGCATGTGGGACGGGGAGCCGCCTCGCAGGGCATCCAGACGTTCGACGTGAGCCGCCAGCTGCGTGCGGGTCGCAACCTGCTGGCCGTGGCCGTGACGAACCGCGAAGGCACCAAGGCGGGATTGGCCGTTCGCATGGTGGTCATCGACAAGAAGCAGAAGAGTTCCGTGATCGCGACCGACGCCAGCTGGCGATCCTTCGCGACCTCGGCGGCGAATTGGGAACGGCCCTCGTTCTCGGACAGACGCTGGCCGCAGGCCAAGACGATCGGACGCTATCCGGACTTCGTGGCGCGCCAAACCGAAGCGGCCCAGCGTCAAGCCGACATGTTGGCCGGTGACCAACCGTCCGTATCCCTCGAGGACCCGGCGGTGAATGCATCGCCCGAGACGCTGCGGCAACCGCCAGCCCTGGCACTTCCCGCAGCCCAAGCCGCCATCAATCCCCAGCCGCCTGTTGCGTCCGCTGCGCCCGCTGCGTCTGCGGCCCCCACGAACCTCACGAACGCCGCGCCGCTGCGCGGATCGGTGGCGTCGCCCGCTGAGCCGCCCGCCGCCAGCCAGGAAGATACCGCCGCGCTGGCCGCTGCGGCGGTGGCCAGTGAATCGACGAGCCCATCGGCGGAAGCAGCCAACGATGGCAACCGTTCGCCTGTCGCCTTGGCGGCCGCTACGGGAGCCGGCGCGCCGAGCGCATCGCCAGCCGTCCAGCACCTGCGCGTCCCGGCAGGATTCGCTGTCGAGCAGGTGGCCACGCACCGGCTGGTCGGCTCCATCACCGCCTTCACCTTCAACGAACGCGGACAGCCGATTGTCGCACGCGAAGATGGTACGCTGCTCGCCCTGGTCGACGACAATCGCGACGGCAAGTACGAGGGCACCTTGAAGCTGGGACAGCTGACACAGACCTGTCAGGGCCTGCTGTCCCACCAGGGCGAACTATTCGTCTCCGGCAAGGGAGCCCAGGGACTTGGCGTCTACCGACTGCGCGACTCCAACCGCGACGGACTGCTGGACGAGGCGACGCCTGTC
>JBIIEC010000475.1:0-4330 GCA_044238045.1 Pirellulaceae bacterium
CGAAGTGGCGGCGAGCATCGCCATGCATACCAATGCCGTCTTTCTCATGGTCGTTCCTCTCTGTTGTGCAAAAGCCCAGAGGGTAGATGGAAGTATCCCCTCGGATGGTTGCTTATGCTAAGGCAGGACGGGTGGTGTTGCCACCATAAACCAGCAAATTCGCGGAGAGTCGTAGAGATTGGCTCGGCGACCGCTGGGGCACGTTCAGAAACGCGAATGGCAACGACGGGGAATCCTCGGCGGAAGAAGGAGGGAAGAGGATGGTCCCGTGACGGCGTCGCGGGCTTCCTTCCTCAGTCCTGAACCCGCGTCCCCTCGGCAATGGGCTGCGTGATCAGTTCGCGGCGATGAAGTTGCGTTCGGGGCCGAAGAGGCGGCCGCGTTTCCGCACCAGGAGGGCGGCCAGGTTCCCGTCGGGCAGAAAGGCAGCCACGGTTTCCGGGTCGCGGTCCTCGTGGGAGCGGTTTGCGGCGAGGAGTTCATCGGGAACTTCGATGAACTGGCCGCAGGCGACGCGTCGGGTGGTTTCGTCGTCGAGGACCAGGCGGGGAAGGCCGCGGACGGCTTCGCCGGCGGGCAGCACATGCTGCGCCGGATCACCCGCCAGCAGCGTGTCCAGGCTCACCGCGTGCTCGAGTGTCAGGTGTCCGATGGCCGTCCGCGTGAGTTGGGACATGACGGCGGAGGTGCCGACGGCGATCGCCAGGTCGCGGCCCAAGGAGCGGACGTAGGTGCCGCTGCTGCAGCGGATGTGCAGTTCCAGCGTCGGGTAGTCGTAGGCGACGACTTCGAGTTCGTGGATGGTGATGGCGCGCGGCGCGAGATCAACCGTCGCGCCGGATCGCGCCAGGTCGTAGGCGCGACGGCCTTGGACTTTCAATGCCGAGTAGGCGGGAGGCCGCTGCTGGATCAGGCCGGTGAGGTCGCGGGCAGCCTGCTCCAGTTCCTCGCGCGTGGGGCGGCGAGGCGACGTTTCCTCGAGGACCGTGCCCTCGATGTCCTCGGTGTCGCTGGAACGCCCCAGCAGAAAGGTACCGCGGTAGGTCTTGGGCCATTCCTGCACGAACGACGTGAGCCGCGTGGCATGCCCCACGGTCACGACGAGCACTCCGCTGGCGAGCGGATCAAGGGTTCCGGCGTGGCCGACCTTGGCGGGACGCAGGAGACGCGCGAGCGGGTCGATCGCTTGACGCGAACTGATGCCGGAGGGCTTGTGCAGGTTGATGAGGCCGAACGTCATGGTAGGGGTGGGCAGCCGAGCGTCAGGGGAAGTGAGAAAGAGGCCTAAGGAGCGGTGGTCGGCTGGTTCTTCCGTTGAGCCTCGATTCGGGCGCGGACTTCGGCAGCGCCGGGGTCGGCGGGGCGGATCCGTTCCAGTTGGTCGAGCGCGGCGAGTGCTTCGTCCCAGCGTCGGTTGTGTTCCAGCAGCAGGGCCAGCATCAGGTGGAAGTCTGCGTTGTTGGGTTCCAGCGTGCAGGCCTGTTGCAGAACGGGCACGGCTTCGGCGACGCGGCCGTTCAGGTAGAGCGACAGGGCGTAGCGATACTGCGTGGCCGCGTGGCGCGGCGCGAGGCGTGCGTCGCGGGCGAGCAGGTCGAGTTCCTCGGCGCGAAGGCGTGCTACTTGGGTCGCGTCGCCTTGGCGTTCGAGCAGCGCGGCCAGGTTGCTGCGCGGTCCGGTGACTTGCGGCTGCACGGCGATCGCCGCACGGTACGATGCCTCCGCCGCCGCCGCCATCCCCTGTTGCTCCGCCAGCACACCCAGCATCAGCAACGCGCCCGCCTGGTCACTCTGCGCCTCCAATCCTTGCCGCATCTCCTCCAGGCCGCGATGCCGCGCTTTCTGCTGTTCGAGGGACAGTTCCGCCGCCGGGACGCTCGCCAGCATCCGCGCGGCTTCCGTGCGCACCAGCCGCACCGGGTCGCCCAATCGCGGCACGATCGTCGTGCGCCAGTCCTGGGGAGCCTGGGCTTCCAGGGCTCGCAGGGCGGCCGCGCGGAGCAGCGGGTCGGCGTCGCGGACCACCTCGCTGGCCAGTCGCGAGGCGTCCGCCGGGGACAGTTGGGAGAGGCGTTCCAGGCCTGAAGCCCGCACGATGCCGGGCAGCTCGCGATCCTCCACCATCGCCGTCAAACCCGGCACGGCCGTCGGGTCGCCGCGCCAGCCGGCAGCCAGCGCGAGTGGCCAGGTCGCGCGATCGCGCGGGCCGTACCAGCGCGCGAACCAGTCGGCCGACCATGCGTCCACGCGGGCCAGTTCGCGACCGACGGCCTCCTGGCCGTTCTGCCGCGCGGACAGCCAGTCGGCGTAGTGCGGCATCTTCGCCGCCGTCGCGGCGTCCACCAGGCGTTCGCCCGGCACCTGGTCCGTGCCCAGGTGGCAGCCCGTGCAGACGTTCGGCGACTGGATCGTCACCGACAGGTCGGGACGCGGCACGCGCAGCCCATGGTCGCGACGCAGGTCGACGTCCATGAACGGCGTCTCGGGCATGTGGCAGGCCACGCACTGGCTGCCCGCCGATCCCGCCGCGTGGTGATGATGTTCCGGCGTGTCGTACTTGCTGGGCGCATGCTGGTGGCAGGACGTGCACAGCCGGTTGTCTTCGAAGTAGACACGCGTCGAGTGGGGATCGTGGCAGTCGCTGCAGCGGATGCCCTTGTGGTACATCTTGCTCTGGCGGAACGAGCCGAACTCGTACACTTCGTCGCGAATCTGTCCATCGGCATAGTACGTTTCGGGCCGCAGCAGTTCGAGGTCGTGGCGATCAAAATAGGTTTCGTCGCCGGCTTCCCCGGGATGGATGACGGAGCGACGCGAATGGCACGGCGCGCAGCTCTCGACCTCCTCCCGCGCCTCGTGACGCTGCATGGTCACCAGGCCATACCCTCGCTCGCGATCCCAGAAGGGCGACCGCGCGGAGGCCAGTTGCACATGCAGGCTGCCGGGGCCGTGGCAGGTCTCGCAACTGACGTCGATCTCGGAAAAGGTCGTGTGGTACGTCCTGGTCGCAAGGTCGAAGTTCTTGTGGACATTCGTGGAATGACAGTCGGCGCACATGTGGTTCCAGTTCTGCGCCGCTCCCGTCCAGTGCAGGGGATCGTCGGCCGCCAGTTTTTCGCCCCGCGCGTCGGGCGGGTCCAAGTGGAACCACCGCTTCCGCTCGGTGTCCCAGGACCAACGCAGGACCTGCAGCCGCCCCAGCGATTGCGAAACCGCGTTCCGCGAGACGCTGGACGTCGGAAGCGTGATGGTGCCTTTGGCCTCACGTGTCGCTGCGGAGGGACTACCGCCTGCTCCGCCCGCATCTCCCCCGGACTTGATCTCCACCAGATACTGCTGCAGCGGCTTCACACCGAATACGAAACGAATCGGGTAGTCGTGTTCCTGTCCATCGGGTCCTTCGGTGCGGACCCAGAACTGATCGCCGCGACGCGAGAAGCGGGCTTTGGCGCCGTGGTGTTCGAGCGACACGTCCTGGAAGTCGCCCAGCACGGTCGCGGCGGTGGCATGGTCCATCGCCCGGTCATGGTCCGATCCGTTCCACTTCTGGGCCTCGGACTGATGGCAGACCAGGCAGCGATCACGTCCGACATACTGCGCGGTGACTTCCGCCGGAACGATCGACCACCAGTCCCAGGCCAGCCAGCCGACGAACGCCGCCAGCAGCAGCAAGGCAAAGGGAGCGAATCGCCAGAGACGCGTTGCGCCAGGCGGTGACGCTGTTGTGTGGCCGGCGGCGGGGCGGCCGGCGGCGGGGCCGCTACGCGGAGGACGTGGGGCAGGGGAGTCGGCCATCGAGGAGGTCCGTCCAGATCCGGCAGGCGGGTATCAGGGGAGGTATCAAGAAGGTCAGTCTACCGTGAACTCGCGCCGCGCAAGGGCGGCCAGGAAGGCCCGATTCGTTGGCAGCAGGTCGGGCTGCGCCAGCAGTTTGTCAGCAGTCCACCAGTGAATCGACTCCACCTCCGACGGATTCGCCCGCAACTCGCACCCTTCCTCCAACTCGGCCCGCCACCACGCCAGCTGCAGTCCGCTGGGCGATTCGCTCCGCCACAGCAGGCCAACCGCACGAGCCTGGGCCGACACCTCCTCCTCCAATTCCCGCAGCAAAGCCTCCGACTCCGTTTCGCCCGGCTCGATCCCGCCGCCCGGAAAACAGACGGCCAGCGGCGACCGCACCAGTCGCGATCGACGAATGACCAGAAACTGGTCGGCCTGGGTGATCACCGCGACCACGCCCGAGCGGCTGCGGCGCCAGTAGGAGGGACTTTGGTTCATCAACGGCTCAAAAGCGAGGGAAAACGGTGTTCGGGGGTCCTGCGAAGGTCCG
>JBIIEC010000105.1:0-14905 GCA_044238045.1 Pirellulaceae bacterium
TTCAACGCCGATGGCACGGTCGACGTGCGCGATCTGGATTTCCTGACGAAGACGCTGGTATCCGGGCGATACGAGTCCTTGTTCGACCTGACGGGCGACGGGACCTCGGATGAACGCGATCGCGAATTCTGGATTCGGCGCGTGGTCGGCACGAACTATGGAGATGCCGATCTGAACGGCGTCTTCGATTCGGGAGATCTGGTGGCTGTCTTCATTGAGGGTCAGTATGAGGACAGCCAAGTCCGGAACTCATCTTGGGGAAGCGGCGACTGGGACGGCGATCTGGAGTTCTCTTCCGCGGACATGGTCCGGGCGTTCCAGTCGGGCACTTATGAGTCGCAGGACGAGGTGGCTTCCGTGCCGGAGCCGGCGCTGGGCGTGTGGTGGGGCGTAGCGACGGCTGCAGCGATGGTTCGGTGCGTTGCAGCGAGATCTCGGCGGACGGCCTGAGTCTCGGGTAGGCGGCGACTCAGCGGGCGAAGGGATGCATTTCCGCGCGGAGGGAGTCGAAGTACTTGAGGCGGTGGGGGATGGTCTGCTCGACGGTCATCCGGATCGATTCCGGCAGTCGATCGCGTCGGTACCGCACCGCCATGTACGGCAGGAAGCTCTCGGCGATGTCCTCGCGCTGGGGATTGTCCTGGGCGTATGTGGAGATAGATCGTCCATCGGCAGTTTGGGCTTGGGTCCAGCCTGGCGCGCTGGCATGTTCGGCATCGAGCGACGTGTGGGCCGCCTCATGGCAGAGGGTTTCCTCGAGGATGCCGTCGCGGAGGTACGATTCGGCCATGCCCACGTGGATCAGCAGATTCTGGTTTCCGCCGCCAAATGGCTGCTCGCCGTCGTGAATCCAGATGGACTGCACATCCTTGCGCAGGATCTTGGGGAGTCGCCCGACGGACGGGAGGTAGCGTTCGGCCAATCGGCGGGCCGTCTGCTGGTTGAACTCTGGATTGACTTGGACTTCGATCGCCAGGCCATCGTCGAAGGTCGCGTGGAACAGCCAGGCTTCGCGCTGGATCCAGTCGTTGGCGCGGCGATCGAACATCTTCCGCGAACCGGCTCCCCTGCCCTCCAACTGCTGGAACGCCGTAGGGTCCTCAGCGGTGATCACCATCGGCGCGATGAAGATCGTGCCGTGGTAGGGCGGCTTTTCGGCAGCTTGGACGAACGCGACGCAGGCCACCAGGCTGATCGTGAGACAGATCATGGCGACGATTGTGCCCGGCCACGCCGCCAGGAAGACGGGTGGCCATCGGTGGCCGAGCTGCGTCCTCGGGAAGCATCGTTCGCTCTTCACGGTCGTCCTCCTTGCCGATCTGGAAACGGGAATCGCGATTGAATCGCCGATACGCGGGCTGCCCGGCAGTCAGCCGATCAACGCCGTTTTAACGCTGGTCGGCTGAGCGGCCTTCATGGCAAGCTGGCTCCTGCCCGAGGGCTGCGGAGGCAGGACGCGGGCAGGCGGTTTCGGTCGTCAGCCGGTGATCAGGGACTGGTGACAAGTTCCTTGGGCACCTCCACCAGGAACTGGCCGGTGGCTTCGTTAGCCCAGCGGATCGTGAACTTCACCGGCACGTCCTTGTCTTCGAGGTGGACGACACACTCTCCCTCGCGTTGGTTCTTGTCCGCATCGAAGCGGATTTCGCGATGGCCATCGACCGACTTGGCTTCCTTGCCAGCTTCGGTACCGCGCACGGCGGCCTCGACGCTCTGGATCACTTCCGGCGAGGCGCACTCCGGCACGTCGCCCGGGTGGGGCTTGATGATAAACATCCCTTGGGCGGGGTCGTTCCACTCGACCGTGTAGAACATCGGCTGGGAGCCGGCCTTGCCGTGGACGGTGGCCTTGCCCAGTCGACGCAGGTTAGATCGCTCGAAACGCACCTGTTGCAGTTCGTCGATCGACTCGATCTCGGAGGCGTTGGGCAAGTTCTTCAGGATGGCTTGGAGTCCCTCGAGGACTTCCTGGCTGTCGCAGGCGGGAAGGTCGAGGGGAGCCGTGGTCACGCCAATGGTTCCCTTAAGCGGATCGTCCCACTGGACGAAGTAGTTCACGAGGGTGGCACGGTCCTTAAGTTGCGCGACGCAATGGCCCTGCCGTCGATGGTTCTTCTCGTCGATGGCGATTTCCTTGTGGTCCGCGATGGAGACGATGTCGGCTGCGAGGGGGCCTTCGCGAAGTGACTTCTCGATGCTTTCCAGGATCGTTTTATCGGTGCACGATGGCAGAACCAGCGGCACGGCGGTGACCTGGAACTTGCCGCTGGGGCGGTCGGTCCATTGGACGGCGTAGCTGTAGAAGATGTCCCGGTTCGGCGCGTGGGCGACGCAGAATCCCAGCCGGCGATCGTTCGTCTCGTCGAACAAGGTCTGCGCGTGGCGGTCGATCGACTGGATGTCGGCGCCCCCTGCAGCCTGTCGAATGGCCTTCTCGACTCCCGCCAGCACCAGCGGGTGGTCCACGGCAGGCAACTCACCGGTGTACTGGACCGACCGCAGTAGGAGGCCAGAGACACCCAGGACGGCGGCGAGGATGGCCGGGAGCTTCCATCCACGACTTCCGTCACGACCATGCCGCACAAAGGCGAAGACGCCCATGGCGGCGGAGAGGACCAGCAACGCCAAGCCGACGGTGTGAATGGGGAGTTGCAGGAGCGCCAGGGGTAGTTGAAGCAGGGGGTGGGGCATGTTGAATCCAAAAGGCAGGAGGCCAAAGCGACAGCCGGGCCAACCGAAGGTCCCGCGGCACCGGCCGCAGGCGGCACGCCGATCCCCAAATTTAGTTCAGGTTCCGTAACATGGGAAAGCGGTCTTGCCGCGGAGTTTCGGCAGGGTCGCCGGGAACGCAGCCGGGCCGGTCAGCTCTCGGGGGACTGGCGTTCCGCCGGTCTTCGCGTCGCGCGTGAGGTTGTTGGGGGCTTGGCATCCGTAGTATTCTGACGATCCATGGGTTGGCTTCCGAGAGTCTGAAGCCGTCGGTTTCCCCCTGTTCGTGGCTCGTTGTGTGGCAGGTTCCCCGATGGCACAAGACTTTTTCCTGATCGAACGGGTGTCGCAACTGCAGCGGCTGCGAGCAAGTGAGGGGGAGGTGCGTCTGGAGATTCCCGGCAAGCTCGCCCGTTCGGGCTTTTCGCCGGCGGCGCTGCAGCTGTTCCAGACGCTGGACCGCATCGACGAGATCCCCCTGGATAAGGCCGAGACGGGCCTGATGCCCTGGCTGCGGACACAACGCGATCGGCTGCTGTCGGCCGGACGGTCCGAGGATGGCTCGCAGGGCGTGCAGTTGGCCGCGAAGCACCGCGAGCTGCTGCAGGCGTTCGAGAAGCAGTTGGTGCGCGACCTGCTGGGCGACGACCCGGATGCGCGACAAGCGGCCGCGCATGTCGTCTCGGTGCTCGTCGCCGACTATCCGCGTCACATCGGCTGGAAGCCCTTTCAGTTCCATGACGACTCGTTCGCCCACGAATACTTCTATCCCACCTGGTTGAACCTCTACACGGTGCTGGCAGCTGCCGACACCGCAGACGGTGCCACGCGTTTCTCTGACGAGCAGATCCAGGCGGTCTTCCAGTTTCTTGAGGATCACGAGGCGGAACAGGAGGGCGTGGAGGACGAGATTGTCGGGACGCTGACCTTCGCGGCACGAAGACTTTCCCAGGACGAGGCGCACCGTTTCGTGCAGCGCATGCTCGACCTCTGCTCGGCCCTCGGCACACGATTCGTCTCGGAAGAGGTGCCGCGACTTCAGCGTCTGCGCGAGTCACTGGAGGATGGCGAGGAGTTGCTGCCGGTGCTGCTCGGGCTGGTTGCCTGCGACGCCAGTCCCCTGGTGACGGAGAAGACGTGGAAATACCGGGTGCTGCCGAAGCGTCTGGTCTACCAAGCTCTGCCGGGGTTCCTGGCCGGAGCCGTGCGGAGTATGCCGGACGCCGAAGGAGAATGGGAGAGCTGGACTGCGCTGGTTCGTCACCTGGGACGCATTGTGGACCGGGCTGGCGGGCTGGATTCGGAGTTCGTGGAACTGGTGGAGCAGCAAGAGCAGGCCTCCAGCGAGTGGATCGCGATGGCGGCCCAGGAGGGTGGCGATGCGACGCTGGCGACCGCGACCCAGCGGATGCTCGCTCGCCTCGCGCGTCGCGACGGCGAGGCCTCCCCAGGGCGTTACGCACCGTTTGCCCGCAAACTGGCCCCGCGCATGGACCTGTTCAGCCAGGCGACCTGGTCGGTGTTCGAAGCGGACTTCGTGGAATCGGACGCCAATCGTGAGTTCCTGCTCCGCAACGCGGAGGTGGAGGCGGGACGCCGCCGGATGGCTCAGCAGCTGGTGAAGGCGGCGCAGGGAGCGCGGGAATCGGGCAAGTTATTCGCGCGGATGCATTTGGCCGCCGTGATGGATCCCGACTGTGATCCGGCCAAACTGCGGCGCGTGGGACGCACGCTCAAGGTGCTGGTCACGCTGCAGTCGCAGGGCTTCATCAGCACGAAGCAGTTTGAGGAACTGGTGCAGGACCTGCGTCAACGCCTGCCGGGCTCCGCGGAGTTCCTTGCCAGTCCGCTGTTGGGCGGTCGCGAAGCGTCTCCGCAGCTGGCGAGGCTCTATCTGGCCCTGAATGAAGTATGCGAAGTGTTCGACCACACGCAGGAGGTGGTCAACTTCGGCATGACGAAGGCCGCGTTCAGCCACCTCGACTGGGACGAGGAGGAGTGACGCAAGGAGTGAGTAGGGAGTAAGAAGTAATAAAAAACGCAGAGCAACCCAGGGTGGGGCACTCTGCGTTCTGTTTTGGCAGAGGAGCGAGGCCGACTACTTGCGGCGGCGGAACAGGAGGCCCGAGGCCATGCTCAGCAGGGCCAGCAGCGCGGACGACGGTTCCGGCACGGCCTGGACAGCCGCGCGAGGACCCTTCTCGTAGCCGCCATCGGCGAAGGCAATGACGAAGTCACCGCTGTCGAACAGCTGGTCGCCGTTCCAGTCGCCCTGGCTCCAGCCAGCCGCCTTGCCCGTCTCGTACAGGCCAGCCGTAAAGACATCAACGAAGTCGGAGCTGTCGAAGACCAAGTCCAGGTTCGCATCGCCCATCCAGGTCTTGGCACGCGAGGCGACCCAGATTTCGCGGTCTACGATGTTGATGGTGCCGTCCTTGTTCTCATCGTAGGTCGCCAGATTCTGCGTCGGCGTCTTCAGGGCGACGGCCTGCAGGTCGGCATCCACGGCGTTGACCACGCCGTCCTTGTTGTAGTCACCCGGCTTCGTGGGGACGAACTCGCCCTTCGCGGCCTTCCACAGCGTCTGCACTTCGGCGTTGGTCAGGGTGCGGTTCAGCCAGATGGCGACTTCGTCCTGAGCACCGGAGTGCGTGGTGGTGTCGGTGGGGTTGTCACGGCGTCCGCCGATCTTGGCGAATTCGGTGTTGATACCCCAGCCCCAGTTGGTCACAACGAGGTTTTCGGTGCGGTTCTCGCCGTTGACCCAGACCTGGATGTTCGAAGCACGCTGGTCGGCCGCGCCGAACGTCGAGGCCACGATGTGGAACCAGCCGTAGTCCTCGCGGATCAGGGCCCGATCCCAGGCGCCGTCGGCGGTCGTCAGCGTCCGCTCCGCGAACTCACCGGCCTGATTGGGGTCGAGGGAGACGACGAGGCCGTCGTTGGCGACGTTCAGCTGGAAGCTCACGTTCGGGTCCGAAAGGTTGTTGGTGAACAGGCGGTCACCACCTTCGGCGAAGTTGGCCTTCATGAACATCGACACCGTCATCGAGTTGGCACCGTAGTTCGTGCCGGGGCCGAGGATGATGTGACCCTGGTTGTTGCTGCAGTGGGCGAGGTTGGCCGTTCCGCCAACGCCCGGCACCGCCTGAACCACGTAGTTGAAGTCGCCGGAGCCGTCCTGGTTCTCATTCGTGAAGAGCGGGCCTGCACAGCCGGCTTCCGGTGCTCCGCCCGCGTAGTCGCCGTTGTAGCTGCCCTTGGCCGCGTTGCCCATGCTGTCGGTCACGCCGTTCAGGGCGTTGGGTTCGTTCAGCTCGTAGTAGTAAGTCGGGGTCAGGCTCTTCACCGCGTTGGCGTACGGGGTGTCGGCCGCATAGAGGGCGTTGGCCGCCAGCAGAAGGCCGGGCAGGGACAGGAGCATCGAGCGACGCATGGGCAATTCCTTTGAGATCAGAAGCTGTTGGATTCACAGATTTGGACCATCGGCGCACGAGGGCGCGCCGGCCTTCCACCGAAGAGCCCTCTGACGATAGGGAGAATTGGGGGAGTTCGCAAGGGGCGACCCGGAATATGTACAAATTCGGTCTCGAGATCCACGCCGTGTACGACGAGACGAGCACGCGCGTCAAGGAACTCGATCTCCAAGCGTCCAGCAGCACCCGGTGACGGTCTTGGAACCCGATCGCGATCTCGAGTAACTCCGCGGTGAAGCTTCCGGGGTCTTTCGATTCGCGGCGAGGCCGTCGCCTTCCGTGTGGATACCACGTTTCATCGTCGTTACACTGGTCGCCTTGCTCCGGCACGCCGCGGAAACGGATCCGCGGATGTCGCAAAATCGCTCAACATCGGTACAGGGGAGAAGCGGCAGCATGGATCATTCCACCGACCAGGAGGGTACGAGTTGGACACGTTGGGCCTGGATCATCGTGGCGTTGCTGTGGCCCGTCGCGCTGCTCAACTACCTCGATCGCCAGATGCTTGCGGCCATGAAGAGTTCGATGTCGGCGGACATTGCCGACCTGTCGACGCAGGCGAACTGGGGGCTGGTACTGGGCTCCTTCAAGTGGGTCTACGCGTTGCTGAGTCCGTTGGCGGGGTACCTGGGGGACAAGACGAGTCGGCGGAAGGTGATCACGGTGAGTCTCGCGGTCTGGTCGCTGGCCACGTGGTTGACTTCGTACGTCACTTCGCTGGACCAGTTGCTGCTGACGCGGGCGCTGATGGGAGTCAGCGAGGCGTTTTACATTCCGATCGCCTTGGCGCTGATCACCGACTTCCATCCGGGCTCCACGCGTTCGCGGGCCGTGGGCATTCACCAGACGGCCATCTACACGGGCACGATCCTGGGGGGGTTCACGGGCTACGTCGCGGACGCGCCGGACTTCGGGTGGCGGTGGGTGTTCTCCGCGTGCGGCTTGCTGGGCATCGTCTATGCGGTGCCGCTGTATTTCCTGCTGCGCGATCCGCCTGGAACTCAGACGCAGCGGCAGCCGTTGTCGCTGCCGAGGACGCTGCGGGAGCTGCTGGGCAATCCGAACTTCGTCCTGCTGGTGCTGTACTTCACGTTGCCGGCGCTGGCGGGCTGGGTGATTCGGGACTGGATGCCGGCCATTCTGCAGTCGAAGTTTGACTTGAGCCAGGGCAAGGCGGGAGTCTCGGCCGTGCTCTATGTGCAGGTTGCCTCGCTGGTGGGTGCGTTGATCGGGGGCTACTATGCCGACCGCTGGATGCGGCGCAGCGAGCGTGGACGGATCTATGTCAGTGCCCTGGGCATGTCACTCTTCCTGCCTGCGCTCTTCGGAGTCGGCAACGCGGCGACGCTTTTCGCGGCGATCTGCTTCCTGGTGTTATTCGGCCTGGGCTGGGGATTTTTCGACTGCAACAACATGCCCATTTTGTGCCAGATCGCGCGGCCGGAGCTTCGTGCCACCGGTTTTGGGCTGATGAACATGGTGAGCATCAGTTGCGGCGGGTTTGCGGACTGGGGCTTTGGCATCCTGCGGGATCGAGGGGTTCCGTTGAACTGGATCTTCGGCGTGTTCGCGGGGATCGCGCTCCTGTCGCTTGGGATCGTGCTGATGATCCGGCCGCAAGCGGCGGCAGTCGATGCGCCGACTTCGTGACGTTTATCGTGGTTGCCGGGGAGGACCGCCGGCGGAAACCGGGGCGTGGGGCCGGGGATTGCTTGAAACAGGCTCCCGGGTCGCTTAGTCTCTGCGTTGGCGCGGCCCGGTTGGTGGAGAGCCTGAGCGTTGAGCGGGGCGTTCCGGGTCCGCTGGCGGAGGAGTAATCAGCGATGAGCGATTCAGCGGGCAGGGCGAACGATTCGGGCAGCAACGCTCCGTGGCCCGGTTCTCATCGAATGCCGCGGTGGGACCGCGCGGAACTGATCGAAGCGCCCATGTTCCGCGGGCGGAACGCGCTCTGGATGATCGGGCCGGGGCTCGTGATGGGTGCCGCGGCGATTGGCGGCGGCGAATGGCTGTCCGGGCCGGCGGTCACCGCGAAGTACGGCGCGTCCCTGCTGTGGGTGGCGACCGTCAGCATCCTCTTCCAGGTTGTCTACAACATCGAGATCAGCCGTTACACGCTGTACACGGGCGAGCCGATCTTCACGGGCAAGCTGCGGGTGCCTCCTGGACCGCTCGTGTGGGTGGTCCTCTACCTGCTGCTCGACTGGGGATCGGTCGCGCCGTACCTGGCGGCCAACGCCACCGTCCCCCTCGAGACGCTCTGGCTCGGGCGACTGCCGAACGCCGACGTCTATCCGGGCGACTGGTGGGTGCACAAGATCTTCAGCACGGTCGTCTATCTGCTGGCCATGGTACCGCTGGTGGTCGGGGGCAAGATCTATAACTCGCTGAAGGTCCTGATGTCGGCGAAGCTGGTGATCGTGGTCGGTTTCCTGATGCTGCTGGGAGTGTTCTTCACGCGCACGTCGACCTGGGGGGAAATCAGCAGCGGTCTGTTCAAGTTCGGCAGTGTGCCCGTGCTCACGGGGGAGGACCGGAACGGCAACGGGCAGCTGGATCCCGGCGAGGACTTCGACGGCGACGGACGGCTCGACGGGATCGAGCCGGCGACGCTGGTGGATGGCAAGGCGGGGTTCGCGGATGTCGACGGCGATGGGATTCGCGATGGGGCGAATGTGGACAACTTCCTGACGGCCTGGTGGCACGGCCGGCCGTGGCCCGAGGTCGATTTTGCGATGATCGGCGTGATCGCGGGGCTGGCGGCGATCGCCGGCAATGGAGGCCTCACGAACACGCCCATCAGCAACTTCACCCGCGACCAGGGCTGGGGCATGGGCCACCATGTCGGGGCCATTCCCAGCATGGTGGGCGGCGAAGGCATTACGCTCTCCCATGTGGGCTGCGTCTTCGACGTGAACGACAGGTCCCTGCCTCGGTGGCGACGGTGGGTTCGCCATGTGGTGCGGGAGCAGGTGTTCGTCTGGCTGGTGGCCTGCCTGATCGGCGTGTCGTTACCCAGTATCCTGTCGGTCGAATTCCTGCAGCGGGGCACCGATGCGCGGGACTGGAGCGGCGCGGCGATGACCGCCGATGGCGTGCGGAAGTTCGTGACTTCACCGCGGCCCGATGTGCTGGTCTCGAGGCTGGGCCTGGCCGACGTGCTGGCGGGGCCGACGCTGGGCAACCTGGCGTGGAACTGCACCCTGCTCTGCGGTTTCCTGGTCCTCATCACCAGCCACATCACGACCATGGACGGCTTCGTTCGCCGCTGGGTGGATGTACTCTGGACCGCCAGTCCGCGGCTCCGCGAACTGCCCGTCTCCGAAGTGCGACTCGTCTATCTGGCCGTGCTACTCCTTTACGGCGTCTGTGGATTGACGCTGCTCTGGACGCTCGACAAGCCGAGTTTCATCTTCCGCCTCTCGACGACCGGCTACAACTTCGCGTTCGCCTTCAGTGCCTGGCATACGATCGTCGTGAACCACCTGCTGTTGCCGCGGCCGCTTCGTTGTCACTGGCTGATGTCGGTGTTCCTCTTCTTCGCGGGCTGTTTTTTCACGCTGCTGGGCATCATGTCCACGCTGCAACTGTTCAGCCTGATCTAGACGGCATTCGTGGCCGTCGTGGGCGCTTCGCAGGCGGCTGGGAATGGGCTTGTGCGGCCTTCGCGAACTATCGGAGGCCGCCCGTGGATGCGGGGACTGGCCCCGGACTCCTGCAGGACGCCGTTTTTTGACGACCTCGGGGGCCTAGGAGCGAACGGGCTGCCCGGGGAACTCGTAAGTGGCGTCGGGCCGGAGGGCTGCGAAGCACTTGCCGTGTCTCGGCCGTTGGTTCAAAATGCTTGGTCTGTAGGAGCCCTTCGGTTGGGGGGCGCGGAGAGCGGGCTGGTCGTTGTTCTTTGCGGGGGAAAAACGCATGCGTTGGCAGGGTCGTGAGCAGAGTCAGAATGTGGAGGACCGCCGGGGGATGACGCCGGCCAAGGCGATCGGCGGCGGCGGACTGGGGCTGGTCCTGATCTATCTCGTCGCGTCGTTTCTTGGCGCCGACGTGAGTCAGTTGATGCGGCTGTTCGGCCCCGCGCTCCAGCAGCAGGCACCGGCCGCTCCCGGCAAGAAAGGGGAGGTCGGCGTCAACGACCAGGCGCGCGAGTTCATCAGCGTGGTGCTGCGCGACACGGAGACCGTGTGGAGCCGGTTGTTTGAGCAGGGAGTGCGTGGCGGCAAGTACATTCCGCCGAAGCTGGTGATCTTCGAACAGCAGGTGCGTTCCGCGTGCGGAATGGCTCCCGCGGCGGTAGGACCGTTCTACTGCCCCGGCGACCAGCAGGTGTATATCGCGCCGAGTTTCTTCGACGACCTGGCCCGCCGTCATAACGCGCCCGGGGACTTCGCCCGCGCGTACGTGATTGCCCACGAAGTCGCCCACCATGTGCAGTACCTGCTCGGCTTCAGCGACAAGGTCAACCAGGTGCGGGCTCGCGGCAACGAGCTGGAGACAAATCGCGCCTCGGTGCGACTGGAGTTGCAGGCCGACTACCTGGCGGGCGTGTGGGCGCACTACGCGCACAAGGAGTACAACATCCTGGAGCCGGGGGATATCCAGACCGCGATCAACGCGGCCAACCAGATCGGCGATGACACGCTGCAGAAGCAGTCCCAGGGCTACGTCGTGCCCGACCGCTTCACGCACGGAACCTCGGAGCAGCGGATGCGCTGGTTCAAGAAGGGCATTGCCACCGGCAGTCTTGAGGGCTGCCAGGAACTGTTCGCGATCCCTTACGAGCAGCTCTGATCGCCCGATCGCCGAGCCTGTCGCGCGCCGCTGACAAGAGTGGCCGCTGACAAGAATAGCGGCTGCGGTCTCTCGCGTGCCCTTGCCCAGTGCAGAAAACCCAACGGCTCCGCGTCTTCAGGACGGGAGCCGTTTGCATTGGCAAACCAGCGGTGCCCGGGGCCAGCTTCAAACTCGCGGTTCTTCGCCGGCCGACAGGGCCTGCGGATACTTCCGCCGTAGAGGCTCGACGTGTTCGGCGAGGATCTCGTCCACCTGCTCGGGAGCGCGACCGACGAACTGACTTCCGTCGACGAGGCGGTCGAGCGAGACGCTGGAGAACGCGGAGTCGCTGGCCAGTCGTTCGAGGAGGTCGTTGGGTTTGCCGAGCTTCTTGACCTGCTCGGCGGCCGCCTGGCTGTGCACTCGGATGCGTTCGTGCAGGTCCTGCCGGTCGCCTCCGGCGGCCACGGCGGCCATGAGGATGTTTTCGGTGGCCATGAACGGCAGTTCGTCGCGCAGGTTGCGGGCGATCACGGCGGGATAGACGACCATGCCGCGGGCCACGTTTTCGTAGAGCAGCAGAATGGCGTCGATCGCCAAGAAGGCTTGCGGAATCACAAGACGGCGGTTGGCACTGTCGTCCAGCGTCCGCTCCATCCACTGCGTGGCCACCGTCTGCGGCGGGCTGGTCTGCAGGCTCATCACGAAACGCGCCAGTCCGCAGATTCGCTCGCTGCGCATCGGATTGCGTTTGTAAGCCATGGCGGACGAGCCGATCTGATGCTTCTCGAAGGGCTCCTCGACCTCCTTGCGATGCGCGAGGATCCGCAGGTCGGTGGCTCCCTTGTGAGCACTTTGGGCAATCCCCGACAGGGCGTCGAGGACCTGGCTGTCGATCTTCCGGGGATAGGTCTGGCCGGTGACGGCATAGCTGCTTTCAAATCCCATCTTCCGCGAGACGAGCTGTTCCAGCTGTCGGACCTTGCTGGAGTCGCCGTGGAAGAGTTGCAGGAAGCTGGCCTGGGTTCCCGTCGTGCCTTTGACCCCGCGTGCTTTGAGCGTCGCCAGTCGATGCTCAACCTCCTCGAGATCCAGCAGCAGGTCCTGGATCCACAGCGTGGCCCGCTTGCCCATGGTAGTGGGTTGGGCGGGCTGCAGGTGGGTGAAGGCCAGACAGGCCAGGCTGCGATGCTCTTCGGCGAAACGGCCCAGGGCGTCGATCGCGGACACCAGTCGGTCGCGGACCATCTGCAGGCCTTCCCGCATCAGGAGCAGGTCGGTGTTGTCCGTTACATAGCAGCTGGTGGCACCCAGGTGGATGATCGGCCGCGCGTCGGGGCACACATCGCCGTAGGCGTGGACGTGGGCCATGACATCGTGGCGGAGTTTGCGTTCGTAGGCTTCGGCGGCCGCGAAGTCGATGTCATGGACGTGCCGCCGAAGCTGATCGATCTGGTCTTCGCGAATCTCCAGACCCAGCTCCTGCTCGGCTTCCGCCAGGGCGATCCACAGTTTTCGCCAGGTTTCGAATTTCCGCTGGGCGCCCCACAAGTGGCTCATCGCCGGCGATGCGTATCGTGAAATTAGGGGGTTTTCGTAGTTCAGGTGGTCCATCACAGGGCTCCCGCCGACGTCGCCAGGTTTGGGAAGCGGAGTGTCGGCTGCTAGCTTAGGCGGTGGTAGTGAAGATTTCCGGAGCGAGAAATTATGGACAAACAGGGCGTTACCCGTCTACGGGATCAAGCTTGGCGGCGAGCTGGGGTCGCCCATTCTTTCTAGACGCTGGAGCAGGCAAGCTGTACGCTAGTTCCCGGATAGCCGGGTGCGAGGGCATGGGCGAGATGGGGTCGAAGCGGGCTTTGGTACGGCAGGACGCTCCTGTCGCACGCCTCGCGGAGTTGCGTCCCAGGACGCCGTTGGTTTTCCTGTCGTAACTGTTAAGCCGGTAGATCATGACTTACTTGCCTCGACGTGATGCAACGCCGATAACACTCGGGCAGCCCTGGTCCCTTGAAACGGAGCACGCGGGTGCGAAGGGGTGGCGGAGGCCACGGAAGCAGGAATCTGGCGGAAGGAGTCTGGTTGTGAAGCGCGTGCTCGCGTGTTGTTTGGCCCTGTGCCTGTACTCGTCCCACCCGTCGCAGGCGGCTTCCCCGCCAGCCGACCAGGTGTTGCCCTCGACGACTCGGGCGATGGTTTCGATTCCCCGGGTGGAGGAGTTTCGCGAGAAGTTCTCCGAAACGCAGCTGGGCAAGCTGGCGGCCGACCCGCTGATGAAGCCGTTCGCGGAGGACATGCGTTCCCAGATCCAGGATCGCCTGGTCAAGAATCAGTTCCAGCTCAATCTCACCTGGGAAGATGTGGTGGCGGCTTGCGGCGGCGAACTGGCGCTCGCTTCCATCCAGCCGGATGGTGATGCGAAGCAGCATGCGGCCGTGCTCTTTATCGACGTGACCGGCCGGGAGGAGGCGCTCGCGCGGCTGCTGGAGGAGTCTTCCAAGCAGCTGGAGGCTCGGGGAGCCAAGCGGCGGGTCGCCGACCACGGGGGCACGGAAGTGGTCATCCAGGACCTGCCCCGCCAGCGAGGTGAGACGGCGGCGGTGTCCGTGGTGCGTTTCGTTGCCAACGACACGCTGGTGGTCGGAGATCACGAAGGCGTCTGCCTGAAGATCCTGGATCGCCTGAAGAAGGGGGACGTGACGGAAACGCTGAGCCAGTTGCCTCGCTACCAGGCAACGATGGATCGCGTCAAGAAGGAAGCCGGCGACATGAAGCCGCAGGCGCAGTGGTACATCGATCCGTTCGGTTACGCGGAGGTGGCGCGGGCGTCCCAGAAAGGCCCGAAGAAACGCCGCAAGGACATGCTGGCGATCCTGAAGTCGCAGGGGTTCGGAGCCGTGGAGGCTGCCGGCGGCTACGTGCATCTGGCGACGGGCGAGCAGGAGGTCCTGCACCGCACGTTCGTCTATGCTCCGGGTTCGGAAGGCAAGGAGTCCCGCTTCCAACTCGCCGCCCGCATGCTGGACTTCCCGAACGACGCCGACTGGACGCTGCCCAACTGGGTACCGCGCGAACTGGCCACCCTGGCTCGCTTCCAGCTGAACGTGGGGCCGGCCTTCGAGCATTCCAAGACGCTGGTCGACGCCGTCGCTGGCGATGAAGGCTTCTTTGAAGCGTTGCTCACCAGCTTGAAAGACGACCCGAACGGTCCGAAGATCGACGTTCGCAAGGATTTCGTGGCCCATCTGAACCAGCGGATCCTGGTCATGTCCGACCACGTCCTGCCAATCACGCCGCAGAGTGAGCGGTTGCTGGTGGCGATCGAAGTGACGGACGAAGAGGCGGTGCGCGAAACCGTCCGCCGGACGCTGCTGACCGACCCGTCGGCCAAGAAGCAGGAAGTGGCGGGCGTGGAGGTCTGGGAGATCATCAACGAGAAGTCCCAGGAAGAAGAGGACCTGGAGTTCAGCGTGGATGTGGGCGATCCGCTGGCCGAGACGCCGGAGGAGGAGGAGGAGCCGCACCTGCCGAACTCGGCCGTGACGGTGGCCAAGGGGCACTTCATGGTGTCCACGCATGTCGACTTCCTGCAACGCGTGCTCCGCGACCTGGAGGCCGAGGACCATCTGCCGAAGAGCGACGACTACCAGCGAGTCCAGACGCATCTGGAGAAGCTTTCCGCCAGTTCGGACAGCCTGCGTTACTTCTCGCGCACGGACGAGGAGTACCAGCCGGCGTATGAACTGATCCGGGCGGGCAAGATGCCGGAATCGGAATCGCTCCTGGGCCGCGTTCTCAATCGACTGTGGGGCCCCGAAGATAAGGATGTGCTCCGCAAGCAGCGCATCGACGGGTCGAACCTGCCCGAGTTCGAAGCCATTCGAGCGTACCTGGGTCCGGCTGGCGGGTACATGCGTTCCGAGCCGAATGGCTGGTATGTGACG
>JBIIEC010000106.1:0-14897 GCA_044238045.1 Pirellulaceae bacterium
ACATGCAGCAGTTTGCGCAGCCGCGGTCCCACGGCGCGCGTGTACCGCTTGCCGAGCTTCAACGACTCCGGGAAGGCAGTCCCGCCCGGCGATGCGCCGGTGGGCAGGTTCGATGGCACGTCGGAAGGCGTGTCGCTCACGATCAGGTCACCTCATGGGTCCGTGGGCTTCTCACGCTGCCGCGCCGCCAGCAGGCCCTTTGACCCGCTCCGACGCCCAACGCAATCCACCCCTGGTGCTTGGCTGAACTCTACGACGCTCAAGCCTCGCTCGCACCGGCCGTGCCGAGTGGAACGAAGTTGGCCACGGTGACGCCACGCAACAGGCCGCACCGCGAGCCCCAGATCTTGAAGAGCCGACAATCCCGCCACCTTCCGCGTTCACGCGAGACGGTGGGATTTGCCCGAGAAGGGTCGCCTAAACGCCGCCCACCCACGAGCGACTTCGGGCGACCTCACGCCAGGGCCAGCAGGCCCGCGTTACACGCAGGGAGGCCGAAAAAGAAGCAGCGGGAATCCTTCCCGTGTCGTGGCATCCGTCGAGAAGCAGAACCAGCGTCCTGCGCACCGATCCGCCCGCATGGTCGGCCGGGCCAGGCAGGTCACCGGATCTGCCATTCGCGGCGGGCTGGCAACGGGAGCCGCCTGCGGACCAGGCTTCGACTGCCGACAACCGGGACCGCGACAGGGTATCCGTGGAGCCCGCTCGGATGACCGCTCGCCACCCGGCACCTGCACCCGAGACAAATCCCCAGGCAAAGCCCCAGACTCAGAAACGTCCGACAGCAGGTCGCTCCAGACCATCCCGAGACTGCCCGGCAAACCACCGGAAACGTGGACCTGTGAAGCGATCGGGCCCATCGCCCCGTCCACCACACTCGACGGTCCATGCTGCAACCAGTCGCCGCAGGTAGCCGACGCCCGCTGGACCGGCACGATGGCCAGCACCACGGCGAACATCCCCAGCAGCAACCGAGCAACCATCGGCGAAAACCCCGGAGCAGACTCGTCCACAAGCGGTCCGTGACACGGGAGAACCCACGGCAGACCGCGACCTGTCCCATTGTTGGAGGTTACCCAGCGGTGACAAGGGCGTCAACCAGCGTGCTCGCCAACCGCCTTTCCCATCACCGCCTTTCGCCATGCGCCGCGCGACCCACCGCGCGATCGTCTCCCGCCCGATCCGGCCGCCTACGTTCGTTCAACTTCCTGAACTGATCCGAAGCGGCTCCAGCGCCGACCGCGTTTCGGCCTCCAACGCCCCTTCGAGCGCACGCGCGGTCGCGTGAAAAAGAACACGCCAGCGGGCCACAAGGCAGCCGCTGGCGTGTTTTCAAATCACGAACTTGGGGCCGACTCGCCCGGGCCTTCCGCGAAGCATCAGGTCGAATCGTCGCCCTGCACCTTGGCCGTGCCGTTGAAGTACGCCTGGTACTTCGGCCAGCTGTAGTCGGCGACCTTGCGTCCCATGTTGAGGCCTTCGATGTTGTCGGCCTGGATATGGTAGCCGCCCATGACCCGCGAGATGCCAGCCATCTCGGCGACTGCCCAGAAGGTAGGCATCGGCAGGCTGACATCACACGTCATCGTCTCGCCCGCCTTCAACTGCGGCAGCTGGCCGTCCACCTTCTGCATTTCCAGACACGAATGCTCGGCCTCCGTCAGTGCACCCGCCTTGCGATTTTCCACCGCGTCAAACCGATCGCTGCCCGTGAACAGTTTGAGCATCGTGGCGCACGCGCCGCTGACGGTGCTGTGTCCCGAGACGTATGCCGGGAACGGTGGCGTCACGAACGAGTCGGGCGAGTAGGGATGCCACTGGCTGCCGGGGATCTCCTTCACTCCTTCACCGGGCCCCGCCCAGCCGCGAATCGTCGTATCGCTGTAGTAGTGGCGAACCAGCGTCCAGGGCCGCGACGAGTCGTAATATCGCTTCGACTCCCAGGCCGAAATGAACGCATCCATCGCCGTGTTGCTCACCACGAAGAACAGCTTCACGTCCTCGTCCAGCCCCTGCTTGTCGCGACGCGACACGGCCTGCGCGAACCGCAGCCAGTGTCCCGACTGGCCCGTCGAACGCGGTCCATCCCGCATGAACTCCACGATCGCCTTCCGCTCCACCGACAGGTTCGCATTGAACTCGATGCACTCGTCCACCTGCTTCTTCAGCTCCTCGGAGCCCACGAGCGGAACGGGCGGCGCACGAAACTGTTCGCTGCTCTCCAGGGCGAACGGCTTGACGCGATACCAGTGCGGCGTGAGGAAGTCCGGATAGGAATGGCCGCCCTTGCCATCGGCGAACGGCAGGCGCTGCCAGCGATCCGGATCCACGATTCGGTCGTTGGGATTCACGCAGCGATACATCGTGTAATCGCCGTACGCTTCGCCCGGCTTGCCACCCGCTTCATCGCCCAACTGGTTGGCACCGTCATGATGACGACGCTTGAGCAGTTCGGCGGCGACACGGTTGCCGATGCCCGCGGGCGTCGTCACATCCATCGAATCGTTGTTCGGGTCGTAGCCCATCTTCACCATTTCGGCCGTGATGTCGTCCTTCTGGAACGGCAGCTGATCGACCAGGCAGCGGTACATCGCGTAAGCGATCGCCGTCTCTTTGTTTTCCTGCGTCCGCTCGCTGGCCGGTCGGCGCAACTTGCCGCCGAACATGGTGCCCACGGCTTTCTCGTCGTAAGCGGCCCAGGCATCGAAGGCGGCCGTCAGCGGAATCGCCATCTGTCGCGACAGCACCGTTGGCCGCGCGCCCACCCGCTCCACATCGTCGGCCGCCGCCTCCAGCAGCACGTCCACCCAGCGATAAGCGGCCGTGGGCGAGTGTTTCACTCCCAACTCCGCGACCTGAGCCCTCGCGGGCACCGCCGCGAGGCAAACGGCCAGGAGCACCAGCATTCCGGTCCAAACGTTCTTCATCGATCACCGTCTCCGCATACGAAACACGCAGGAAATGCGAGGCGCGTGGAAGATCCACGCGACGGGTTACCCAATCGTCCCGAAACCTTAACACGGCAGGAATGGCCCCAAGGTCGGCGCGCAAAAAAACCTCCCGAGAACATCCCTAGGGATGCAGGGAGGCTGTCATGACCCCGGCCCGAATTACCGCTTGAGCGAACAGGACTCAAGCATGCTGGCAATTTAATGGGGCGAGCGAAAATGTCAAGTTTCGGGCTGCGCGACAACCTGCGGGGTTTTTCGCCGCTGGTCCTGATCCAGGCCGGCCGGCAAACCAGCGGGCCCGCACACGCGGGCCCGCGAACCACCTGGCAATGCTCGCCCCTCGCGGAAAACTGCGTGAATCAGCGCTGCACGCGGGCCGATCCGCCCTGGGCCATCGCCTCGACTTCGGCAAGTTTTGCCATGGTCACGTCGCCCGGGAAGGTCGTCAGCAGCGCGCCATGGGCCCAACCCAGCTTCAACGCCTGTTCAGGATCCTTGCCGCTCAGTAGTCCATAGATCAGGCCCGCCGCAAAGCCGTCGCCGCCTCCAATGCGGCAGATGACATCCAGGTCACACGTCGGACTGACATACCGCTTGCCGTCGTACCAGATCACCGCCGCCCAGCGGTGACGGTTCGTCGACTGGACCTCGCGCAGCGTCGTGGCCACCAGCTTGATGTTCGGGAACTTCGTCGTCACATCCTCGATCATGCTGAAGAACGAGTTCGGGTCCAGCTCCGACTTATGCTCCACATCCTGACCCTTGATGCCGAGTCCCTTCTGCAGGTCCTCTTCGTTGCCGATCAGCGCATCGACGTTGGAAGCGATCTTGCGGACCATCTCCTGGCCCTTCTCCTCGCTGCCGATCGTCTTCCACAGCTTCGCGCGGTAGTTCAGATCGAACGACGTCACCGCGCCGTGGGCCCGAGCGGCCTGCATGCCCTCGATGATCAACTCCGACGTCGTCGGCGAGAGCGCGGCGAAAATGCCACCCGAGTGGAACCAGCGAACACCCGACTTGAAGATCGTGGCCCAGTCGAAGTCGCCCGGCTTCAGCATCGCGCCGGCTTCGTTCGCCCGGTTGTAGAACACCACCGGCGGACGCACCCCCTGGCCGCGGTCGCTGTACACCGTCGCGATGTTCGGACCCCGCACGCCATCGTGCTCAAACCACTTGTAGAACGGCTTCACCCCCATCTCGCGGACTCGGCCCTGCACCAGTTCGCCAATCCCGTAGTTCACCATCGCCGTCGCGATGCCCGTTTTCAATCCGAAGCAGTCCGACAGGTTCGCCGCCACGTTGTACTCACCGCCCGAAACGTGGATCTCAAAATTGCGAGCCTTGCGGAAGGGAATGATCCCCGGATCCAGACGGTGCACGAGCGCCCCGAGCGAAAGGAAATCCAGTTCACACTGATCGTTGCGAATGCTGAGCTGAGCCATGGGTACTCCGGGGGAGTAGAGAATAGAGATTAGAAAGTAGAGAGTAGAGCGATTCGTATGGATCAGATCGTGACGGCGGAGAAGCCACCGTCGACGACGATATTTTGACCGGTCACGAACGAAGACGCACGGGGGGAGGCCAGCCAGACGACCGCTCCGGCCAGCTCCTGGGCTTCGCCGAAGCGAGCCATCGGCGTATGGTTGATGATCTGCTGGCCTCGAGCGGACAGTTGGCCGTCCGGGTCGTACAGCAGTCCGCGGTTCTGCTCGGCCGGGAAGAATCCCGGACTGATCGCGTTCACGCGAACTCCCACCGTCGCCCACTCCCGCGCGAGGAACTTGGTCAGGTTGATCACGGCGGCTTTGGCGGCCGAGTAGGCGACGACGCGTGAGAGTGGAATCATGCCGGACATGGAGGCGATGTTGATGATGCTGCCGCGTCGCTGGTCGCGCATCGAGCGGCCGAAAACCTGCGAGGGCAGCAGCGCGCCGCCGACGAGGTTCAAGTCCATGACCTGCTGCCATGCCTCCAGCGGCAGCGTGCAGAAATCGGCGCCGGGCGGCAACGTCGCGTCGGGGCGATTGCCGCCCGCCGCGTTCACCAGCACCGTGCTCGGCCCCCACATCCGCTCGATCGCGTCCCGCGCCTGCTCCAAGCTGCCCGGGTCCTGCGCATCGGCCGCCTGGAAAATCGCGGTGCCGCCCGCCTGCTCGATCGCCTGCACGCGCTGCTGACCTCGTTCCGCATTCCGCCCCACGACGGCCACGCGAGCTCCCTGGCGTCCGAGCGCGTCGGCCATCGCGCCGCCGAGTCCGCCCGTGCCGCCGATCACCACCGCGACCTCGCCGCTCAGGTCAAACAGGTTGCCGTCCGCTGCCATGGAGGTACTCCTGCCTCTTGGTCCCATCCGCCCTGCGTTCCGCCCGCCGCAAGCAGCTCCAGCGTCCCGCGAAAGCTCGTGATCTTACCCGAAGCAGCGACTCGTCTGAAGGAGCCCTCCGCCCCGGCTTCCCCCATTGCAGGGCAGAATCCGACGGGCCGAGTGGCGCGGCCAGCGATGCTGGAAAACTACGTCCCGACTCCCAGTCGCCGCAGCGTGACCTGTCGCCTCGGAACCCCGACTTCCCGCGACCTCAACCGTTGCTGCCGTCGCCTGACACTTCTAGACTGAGGCCGCAGGCTGTGACGGACGGGATCGCCGTCGCGCAAGAGGCACGCAGCGTCTTCTCTCGGCCGACCTTGCCCCTGCTTTTCCCGGAACCCAATCATGCACGCCACTGCCACTGCCACGGATACCTCCCCGGGCAGTTTCCGCGATTCCTCCGGCCTTGGCCTGCCGATGCGATCGCCGTCGACGCGCCGAAAACGGGGATTCGCTGCGTTCGCCCTGCTTCGTCTGGCCCAGTGCACCGCCGCGGTGGTTCCCTGGCTCTTACCTGCGCGCGTGGGGGGTGCGACGCCACCCGATGTCGTGACGGCTTCCGCCGACGTTCAAGCCCCTGGCTACTTCCTGGGCCTCGGCGACCTGCCGGGAGGCGATCGCGCGAGCAGCGCGGAGGCGATCTCGGCGGACGGGCAGACCGTCGTTGGCTACTCGATGGTCGACGGTGGAGAGGAAGCCTTTCGCTGGTCGTTCGCCGAGGGTCTGCGCGGCCTTGGCGACCTCGCCGGCGGTGTTCATGACAGCCGCGCCCTGGGCGTCTCTGGCGATGGCAGCGTAATCGTTGGTTTCGGCCACGGCGACGCCGGCATGGAAGCGTTCCGCTGGCACGCCAACGATGGCCTGCAAGGGCTCGGGGACTTTCTGGACGACCGACGCGTCTCCAGTCTTGCCCACGATGTATCCGACGACGGCCGCACGATCGTGGGCACGGGCAACTACAGCCCGGGCGGAGGCCCGCGTGCGGTCACCGGCCGAGCGTTCGTCTGGACGCACACTCAAGGCCTCACGGCCCTCGTCGACCTGCCTAGCCAGCCGGACTGCAGTCGCGCCGTGGCCATCTCGCCGCAGGGCACCGAGATCGTCGGCATTGGCGACTGCGATGCGTCCTTCCAAGTCGAAGACCTAGGACAGGCCGTTCGATTCCACGGCGCGGCGCCCGCGACGTCCGTCGACCACACGGCGGTCATGTCTCCCCGCAGCTTCGCCACCGGCGTCTCGTCCGCTTCCACGGTGGTCGGTGCTCGTGTCTTCACCGATCAAAACGAATCGACCTTGCTGGCCACGCGTTGGTCTTCCGATGGTACTCCCACCGCGTTGCCCACGCCGCAAGCCGTACTCTCAAGTGCCGCGTTCGACCTGGGCGATTCGAGCGAGGTGGTGGTCGGCATGGCCTATCTGGCTGCGCCCGCGGGAGCGTCCGTCGCCCTGCTGTGGGATCCGGTACGCGGCGGCCAGGACCTCCGCGCGCTACTGGCCAGCTTCGGATACGCACAGGTCCTCGAGTGGTCGCTGGAGGAAGCGCGCGGCGTGTCGGCCGACGGACGCACCATCGCCGGCACGGGAACCAATCCGCGGGGAGATCGCGAAGCGTGGGTCGCACGCCTCGCCCTGCCGATCGCCGGCGATTTTGACATCGACGGCCGCCGCACCCCGGTCGACATCGACCGGCTCACCCGCGAGGTGCGTTCGGGAGGCCAGGCACTGCCGCTCGATGCAGATGGCAACTGGCGCGTCGAGGAAGCGGATCGCGAGTACTGGGTGGAACACCTCGCCAGGACCTGGTTCGGCGACGCCGATGTCGACGGCCAGTTCTCCTCCCAGGATCTCGTGCGTGTCTTCCAGGCCGGTCAGTATGAGGACAGCGAGCCGCGCAACTCCGGTTGGGTCGAGGGCGACTGGGATGGAAGCGGAGACTTCCAGTCGTCCGACCTGGTGCTCGCGTTCCAGTCAGGCGGCTATGAGCGTGGGCCGCGCACCGCCAGCGCCGTGCCGGAACCCGCGAGTGCCCACCTGCTGGTCGCATCCGGTATCCTGCTGACAATGGTTCGTCACTGCGTCCGCTCCGGCCTGCGTCACAGGCCGATGTACCGCGAATAGATGCTCCGCGCCTCCGCCGGATCCGAAGTGCCGGCCACGATCGCGCGGCCATCGGCGAAGAATGTTAGCCGATAGCCGGCCACGTCCAGGCGCACGAGGTACGGATTGCCACTCACCGTTCCCACCTCGCGCAGCCGCGCGGCCAACTGCTCCAGCGGCAGCGGAGGCGTCTCGGGAAAACTCAGCTGCACCGCATTGCGACCGCACAGCACCGCCGTCTGGCTGCCACGCTCGCCGCGCAGCCAGGGTCGCTCGCCCCGATCGCACGCCGGACAGTTCCGCTGCTCCCGCAGTCCGGAGAGGTTGATCTGCCGCACACGATTCTCCCACATGTCGAAGACGATCAACTCACGACTGACCGCCTCCGCGTGGCCGCTGAGCAGCTTCAGCGCCTCGCACGCCTGGTAGGACGCCACGACCTGGATGATGGGTGCGAGGATACCGGCGGTGTCGCAGGTCGGCGTCGTACCCGGCGGAGGGCTGTCGGCCATCAGGCATCGCAAGCACGGCGACCGACCAGGCACAATCGTCATGGTCTGGCCTTCGCACCCCAGGCATCCCCCGTAGACCCAAGGAATGCCGAACTCCAACGACGCATCGTTCAGCAGAAAGCGGATCTCGAAGTTGTCGGTGCCGTCCACGATCACGTCGACGCCTTCCAGCAGCGCGCCGAGGTTTCGGTAGTCGACATCCGCGACCACGGCTTCGACCTGCACTTGCGAATTGATCTGCTGCAACCGTCGCTGCGCGGCGATCGCCTTCGGCAGTCCGGCGGCCACGTCCGCTTCGTCGTAAAGCACCTGGCGTTGGAGGTTGTTCAGCTCCAGGAAGTCACGGTCGACCAGCCGCACATGCCCCACGCCGGCGCGCACCAGCGTATTCGCCAGCACCGAACCAAGCGCTCCGCAGCCGCAGACCAGCACACGCGACTTCGACAATCGCTGCTGCCCTTCAAGCCCGAGCGGCGCGAACAGCACCTGCCGTGCATAACGCGAACTGTCGTCACTCACGAATCAACCCTCCACCCGATCCAGCGGCCCGACATGGCCACGGACTGCCATCTTACCGCGAACCCTCGCCATCACCGCGAACCTTCCACGAGATAACCATCCAGATCGCCCACGGACAACAGCTCCGCCTGCAGCCGTTCGCACGCTCGACGCAGCGCCGCGACGTCACCGCCGCCAGCTGCTTCGCGCAGCGCCAAGTCCGGCAGCTCGCCTGCTGCACGACGGGCAACCAGCGGCAGGTCGGGATGCTGCGCGCGGATCCCGGCCAGCCCTTCAGGACAGGCCGGACCGATCACGCCGTCACACCATGCAGGCCGCTGCGCAGGCCAACCCTGTGCAACATCCGCCGGCGTGGCAGGATCAGCGAACTCGGCGAGGAACAGCAGATTGGGAGCAGCCGCGCGGACCTCGGCGCGCGTGACCTGCATGTCGGCGGGAAGGATCGCGAACAGCAGCGCGGGCGCGTGCGATTCGAACGACAGGGGGTCGAGGTCCGTGACATCGCGAAGTCGCACGGCCAGGGCCACGCCCTGCGTCGAAGCGACCGACACCCGCTGCGTTCCGGCCTCCGTCAGCAGCTCGTCGAACTCGACTACCTGCGACATCAGCGTCTCCTGCCAGGGCGCGGGATCGAACGGCTCTTCGCCTCGAGGTCGAGCGTCCGGATGCGTCCGCCAACTCGCGGCACGCCAGACCCAGCGGTGTCCGTTCAGCCAGAAGCGTGCGTCGCGCACGCCCCATTGACGGACCGCCATCTCCAGGCGGCAAGCTGGCGAAGCGGCGCCCCTCGCACGGCCCGGTTCGCTGGCCGTGAGCTGGTAGCGAGCGGGAAAGTCGGGAGACCAGAAACAGGGGTCGACGATCGTGGATCGCCACAGGTCCGGAGCCTCCCTGCGGAAACGGAACGAAGCGGGCAACGTTCGAGAAACAACACACTGCGGTCCCCGGATCGTCCACTCGATGTCGGCCGGCGCAGTGACCGGCCCGCTGACCGGTCCCGCAGCTGCATCGCCGCACGTTGGCGGCGTCCACCGCACGAAAACGTCCACCTCCTGGTGCGTTGCCGGACCATGCCACACTCGCCAATTGCCCACGAATCCCCTGCCCTTCCCCCGACTGCGGCGTCGCGCAAGGCGACACCGGATGCTTCATTATCTTTACAAACCCGGCGATGCGCTGCGGCCACGCGGGAGTGGAGTCCCCGGCGTGACATCGCGAACAGCGGCTCCCGATCCGTTCCCCACGACACGGGAAGAACGGCGAAAACGTCACCGCACCCAAGCCTTTTAGCACGGATGGGCCTCTGCCGCGAGGTGGTGATTTGGCAACCGCAGGTCGCGAATCGCGCGTGAGCCACGGGGTTGGCGAACCCGTGCCGATTGTCCGCGTAATCCAAGCCCGGGGTTCGAGCCGGCGAGCCCTCGTGGGGGCAAACCGCTGCACGATGCGTGCGACGACGGCGCAAACGGCTAGAATCAAGGAAACTTAGCGAGCCGGCCGGACCATCGTACCGGTGCTCAAGCAATCCACGAGCCACCCACCCGGTGGACCCCGTAGGGTTTTCCGTAACGACCGCAGCAGCCGAGCGGGTATCCAAGACTACCGGGTACCAAATGCAGATCATCGCGAGGAGTACTTCACGCATGGCGAACCGTTCCCAACTCCGTCGATCCCGGACGCGTCGCAAGCCGCATTCATCGTCCTCGTTGAACCTTCATTCCTCGGACGCATCGCGTCGCGTGACGCGGCGGCCGCTTTCGCTGGAAGCCTGCGAAGCGCGCCATGTGCTGGCCAGCGTGGCCGGCGCCGTCTATGTCGACGTCGACAACGACGCCGTGCGGGACTCCGGAGAAGCGGGCATTCCCGGCGTGCAGATCGCGCTGATCGGCACCGACTCCGCCGGTGCCAATATCAACAAGACGATGCTGAGCCGCAACGACGGCTCCTTCGCATTCAACGACCTGCCCGCCGGCACCTATCGCCTGCGCCAGGCCCAGCCCAGTGCGTTCACCGACGGCAAGGACAGCTCCACCGTCACCGGCGCAACTGCGGGCGAGGACGAGATCACCAACTTGGTACTGACCGCGTCGCAGTCGGTCGACACGAACCTGTTCGGTGAACGCGGTTTCAAGCCGCAGTATGTCTCGATCGCTTGGTTCTTCGCGTCGACTCCCGAATCGCAGACCGCCTTGTTCCGGGAGACGGTCGCGCAAGCCGAGGAAGACGCGGGCAAACAGGAACTGGCCGATGCCATCCGCAACGAGACCGACCCCACGCCTCCAGACACGAACAGCGCGCCGACCGCCGCGAACGACAGCTATGCCACGCGTCGCGGCCAGACTCTGACCGTGCCCGCCATCAACGGCGTGCTGAAGAACGACCTGGATGCCGATGGAGATACGCTGACCGCGTCCCTGGAGCAGTCGGTGGCGCACGGCACCCTGACACTCAATACCGACGGTTCGTTCACCTACACGCCCGCCAGCGACTTCGTCGGCACCGACACGTTCACCTACAAGGCCAAGGACGCGCAGTTCAGTTCGGCGGTGGCCACGGTGAGTATCGTCGTGGAAGCGGAGCCGAATCGCTTCACGCTCGCCGAGAACACGCCTGGCGGCACCGTCGTGGGCACGGTCGAACCGCCGGAAACGGCGGGCGAGAACATCTTGTTCAGCGTCGAGGACACGACGCTGCCCGCGGACCTGGTCGTACGTCCGGACGACCACCTGGCCGGTTCCAACAGCGGGGCCCTGGTCCTGGTGCAGTACATCGACCTGGCGAGTCCCCTGGATGCGGACATCCAGTTCCAGGTCCGCAGCCTGGAGAACGAGTTCTCGAACGAGCTGCTGGTCGTGCGCCGGCACCGTCCAGGGACGAGCACCGTGCCGAACGCCGAGAAGGCCGCGATTGCCGCCGAGGCCGCCGGCCGCCAGGAGGCGTTCGACGCCATGGTCGACCTGCTGCTCGAAAGGCAGAGCGACTGGGCGGAGTCGACCGATCCCAACACGAAATTCCTGGAGTATGCCGCGGAACTGGAACTGGACGAGGTGCAGTTCGAAGCGGACCTCGACAATGCGAACGTGGCCGCCCGCGTCCAACGCGACGTGCAGTCGGCGGCGCGCCTGGGTGTCACCAGTTCGCCGGCCTTCTTCCTCGACGGCGACCGCTTGGACAACGCCGACGTGGAGGACGATTTCGCGGCCCTGATCGAGGACGCGCTGGCGGACTTCAATGAACCCTTCGTCGTCGACCGCATCACGGGCGACCTGATCGTCGCCACCGAAACCCGCCTCGACTTCGAGTCGCAGTCCAACTGGAACTTCAATGTCCTCATCACGGGCCTGACGGGCACCAGCACGCCCATTCCCGTGGTCGTGACTCTGACGAACGTCAACGAATGGACGCCCATTGCCGCCCCCGACACCTACTCCGTCCCGCAAGGCACGACGCTCACCGTGACCAACTCGGTCAATGGCGTCCTGGCGAACGACACCGACGCCGATGGCGACACGCTCACGGCCCAACTCGTGACCACCACCACCAACGGTACGCTGACCCTCAACCCGAACGGCACCTTTGCTTACATCCCGAACGGGGGCTTCGCCGGTGAGGATTCGTTCACCTACACCGCCAGCGACGGCACCCGCACTTCGGCGCCCGCCAAGGTGACGATCAATGTCGTGGCCACGAACGGCAAACCGGTGGCGGTGGCGGACAGCTACACGGCGGTGAAGAACACGCCGCTCGTGATCGGATCGGCTCTGAGCGTCCTGCAAAACGACAGCGATCCGGACGACGACCCGCTCACGGTCGTGCTCGAATCCACGCCAGCGAACGGCACGGTCAGCTTCAACCTGGACAACTCGTTCACCTACACGCCGAACAACAACTTCACCGGCGTCGACACCTTCACCTACCGCGCCAGTGACGGAACGCTGCAGTCCGACATCGCGACCGTTACCATCACGGTCGTCGACAGCAACAGCCCGCCGGTGGCGACCAACGACACCTATTCGACCTCCCGGAACACGCTGCTGGAGGTGCCGGCGGCAACGGGCGTGCTGGCCAATGACACGGACCCGAACGGAACGCCACTGACGGCGACGCTGGTGGCGACCACGACGCAGGGCGTGCTGACGCTGAACGCCAACGGCGGTTTCTCGTATTCGCCCAACCAGGACTTCAGCGGTTCCGACAGCTTCACTTATCGCGCTTCCGACGGCGTTGGGTTGTCCCAGGTCGCGACCGTGACCATCACGGTGACGGCCACGAACGCCGCTCCCACGGGGACGGCGGACAGCTATGCCGTGGACGCAGGCGCCGTACTGACCGTCCCCGCTTCCACGGGCGTCCTGGCGAATGACGACGATGAGGATGGAGATACACTGACCGCGATCCTTGAGGACAACGTCAATGATGGCATCCTGACCCTGAGTCCAGATGGCTCGTTCGTCTACACGCCCGATCCGGGCTTCTCCGGCACCGACGTGTTCACCTATCTCGCGTTCGACGGCGAGGCGGAGTCGACGGCGACGACCGTGACGATCACCGTCAACGACACGAACGCGCCGCCCGTGGCGGTAGCCGACAGCTACAACGTGGGCCGGAATGGAGTCCTGACCGTGCCCGCCGCGACCGGCGTGCTGGCCAACGATACCGACGCCGACGGCGATACGCTCACCGCCCAACTCGTGGGCACCACGACCAACGGCACCTTCACGCTGAACCCCAACGGCTCGTTCGTCTACATGCCGATGCAGGACTTCACCGGCACGGACACGTTCACTTACCGAGCCTTCGACGGCAAGGGCCAGTCGGCCGTGACGACCGTGACGATCACGGTCGACAGCGAGAATACGGCGCCCGTCGCCGTCGCCGACAGTTACACGACCGGCCGCAACGCCAAACTCATCGTGCCCACCGCCACCGGCCTGCTCGCCAACGACACCGACGCCGATGGTGACACACTGACATCACGGCTTGTGGAGGCCCCAGCCAACGGCACGCTGACGCTGAACGCCGATGGCTCCTTCGAGTACGATCCCAGCCAGAACTTCACGGGCACCGACACGTTCACTTACCGGACCTTCGACGGCGTGATCGAGTCGGCCACGACGACCGTGACGATCGTGGTAGAAAATACAAACGCCGCGCCGGTGGCGGTGGCCGACAGCTACAGCGTGGAGAAGAACGCGGTGCTGACCGTAGCCGTCGCGGCGGGAGTGCTCGCCAACGACACCGACGCCGATGGCGATACGCTCACCGTCCAACTGGTCGACGAGGTCGCCAACGGCACCCTGACGCTCAACCCGGACGGATCGTTCTCCTACACACCCGACGAGGACTTCACCGGTTCCGACACGTTCACTTACCGAGCGTCCGACGGCACGGCGCAGTCGGACGTCGCCACCGTCACCCTCACGGTCGCGGCCCCGAACGCCGCGCCGGTGGCGGTTGACGACAGCTACCAAGCCGACCGCAATTCGACGCTGACGGTGGTCGTGGCCGAAGGGGTCCTGGCCAACGACACCGACGCCGAGGGTGACACGCTCACGGCGATCCTTGTCGATGAAGTCGCGCACGGCGCACTGACGCTGGACGCGAACGGATCGTTCCTCTACACGCCCACTCAGGGCTTCATCGGAACCGACTCGTTCAGCTACCGGGCGAGCGACGGGACCGACCAATCGGCCGTCGCCACGGTGACGCTGGTGGTCACGGCCGTCAACGTCGCTCCCGTCGGCGTCGCCGACAGCTACAGTGTCGAGAAGAACGAAACGCTGACGGTCGCCCCGGCGGCCGGAGTGCTTGCCAACGACACCGACGAGGATGACGACCCGCTCACGGCGATCCTTGTCGAGGATGTCGCCAATGGCACCCTGACGCTTAACCCGGACGGATCGTTCACCTACACGCCCGACCAGGACTTCAGCGGGTCCGACACGTTTACCTACCGAGCGTCCGACGGCAAGACGCAGTCGGCCATCGCCACGGTCACCCTCACGGTCGCGGCGCCGAACGCCGCGCCGCTGGCGGTCGCCGATGAGTATTCAGTCGACAAGAACAGCGTGCTGGTCGTTCCCGTCGCTTCGGGGGTGCTGGACAACGACACGGACGCTGACAGCGACGCGCTGACGGCCGTCCTCGTCGACACCACGACGAACGGCACCCTGACGCTCAACTCCGACGGTTCGTTCACCTACACGCCCGCAGAGAACTACACGGGCGACGATTCGTTCACCTACAAGGCTTCGGACGGATCGGCCGAGTCGGCGCTGGCCACCGTGTCGATCACGGTGCTCGACACGAACACCGCTCCGGTTGCGACGGACGATGACTACATCCTGGACGTGAACGGCCAGCTGGACACGACGATCGTCAATGGAGTCCTCGTGAACGACCTGGATGACGAGGGCGATACGCTGCTGGCCGAGCTGGTCACGGGTACCTCGA
>JBIIEC010000653.1:0-4296 GCA_044238045.1 Pirellulaceae bacterium
TCACGGGGATCATGGACGAGGAGGGCCGAGAAGCCTGGGATGCGGGGAAGCCTGGTGCTCGCGACGGTTTCGTCTTGGCCAATGGGAATGTGCTGATTGCCTGGGGCGATGAGGTGCAGGAGCTGACGCGGGATAAGAAGGTGGTGTTCCACTACCGGAAGTCGGCCGTGAATGGCGAGATCGGGACGGCGCAGCGGTTGGCGAACGGGCATACGCTGATCACCGAACTGGGCCCGGAGCCTTGCCTGCTGGAGGTGACGACGGCGGGCGAGGTGGCGGTGCGTGTGCCCCTGCAGCCGGAAACGGACAATGCGCACATGCAGACGCGGATGGCCCGCAAACTGCCTTCGGGCAACTACCTGGTGCCGCACCTGCTGGCGTTTCGAGTGAAGCAGTACGATGCCCAGGGCAAGGTCCTGGAGTCGCTTGCGACGGACCTGCCGGAACTGGGAGGCCGCGCCGCGGAGTGCTGGCCGTTCACGGCGATTCGACTGGCCAACGGACACACCCTTGTCACTCTCACGCACAGCAACCAGGTGGTGGAACTGGACGCGGCGGGCCGGGTGGCCTGGCGACTGACGAACGACGACCTCGCCGGCCGGCCGCTGGTCGATCCCTGCGGAGCCCAACGATTGCCGAACGGAAATACCGTCATCTGCAGTTACGGTGCCCCGGAGGGCATCAAGGTGCTGGAGGTGACGCGCGAGAAAAAAATGGTCTGGAACTACGCAGGTCCGCACCGGGCCCATGAGGTCCAGGTGCTCACCACCAACGGCGACCCGCTGGCGGGTACGCCGCTCAAGTAGTCCTCGCCAGAGGCCCGCAAGCCGGTTGTTCGTGGACACTCCGGCGGGCCGCTCCAAGGCGCCAGCCAACGGCGATCGGTCGGCCCGAGAGTTGACTCCCGGGGCGGAACATTTATACAAATAACGATCCTGACGAATATTCTCGTCGTAGACTTGTCTCATTTCCGGGGTACGGCAGCCCTCTGCCTTCGGGTGCGCCCCAAAGTTTTCGCAACGCCCCGGATAGGTCCGTATTCGCGGGCTTGGACTGACCTGGTGCGATCCAGCTTGGAAACCAAACTGGAGCCGCAGGTCGGCTGGCCCGACACGCTTTCCCTTACGAAAGGACGCCTTCATGTTTCGACTGGTACCACGCTACCTGATCCCCCTTCTCCTGCTGCAAACACTGCCCTGGCTGGGCTTCACCGGAGCGGCCCACGCCGACCTGGTGCAGGAGGTCACTGCGGCCAACCAAAAGCTGGTGGAGGCTTTTGCGACGGGCAAGGCCGCGGATGTGGCGGCCCAGTTCGCCACCGATGGCGAACTGATCGACGAGAACGGGGTGGTCTTCCAGGGACGTGAAGAGATCCAGGGAGTCCTGCAGCAGTTCTTTGAAAAGTTCCCCAAGTCGACGCTGGCAGTCGAAGCCGATTCGATCCGTCCGCTGGGCGCGACGATGGTGATGGAGGAAGGCAGTCGGTTGGTGACAACGGCCGACGGCTCCGCGCGTGCGCGACTGCGTTACGCGGCGGTTCGCACCAAGGTGGGCAACGACTGGTTGCTGGCTTCGATGCGAGAAGTCAACGACGACGCGCCGCCGACTCCGTACGAACAACTGCAGCCGCTGGCATGGTTGGTGGGCGAGTGGGTGAATGAGGGCAGCGACGCGGTGGTAAACATCAGCTATCGCTGGTCCGAAGACCGGAACTACATTCTGGGCGAGTTCAAGGTCGTGACGAACGGCGTGGTATCCAGCACCAGCAGCCAACGCATTGGCTGGGATGCGGCGCAGCAGAAGGTGCATTCCTGGATCTTCGAGTCGGAGGGTGGTTTCTCGAATGCGGTGTGGACGCCGAGCGAAAATGGCTGGGTGCTCAAGTCGCATTCCACGCTGGCGGACGGCCAGACCGGATCTGCCACCGTGGTGCTCTCGCGCCAGAACGACGATCACTTCTCGTTCAGCGTGAACGATCGCGTCGTTGGCAACCTGGTGGAACCGAACGTCACGTTGAATATCACGCGTCGTCCTCCCGTGGCCCAGAAGTAACCATTGTCCAGAAGCAACCAGCGCAGGTGTCTACCATGAAATCGAATCGAATCGTTCGCCTGAGCCTGGCGATCGCCTTGACGGGCTCGCTGTTGTGTCCGGCCCCGGTGGCCTGGGCTCGTCCCTCGATGGGACATGTGGGCGGTGGCGGATCGCGAGGAGGAGGTGCCCCGATGGGGCGACCGAACATGTCGCGTCCCAGCATGCCCCATGCGCCGCACATGAGCGGTGGAGCGCACCCCAAACTGAGCCGTCCCTCGCTGCCCAGCTCGCACACGCCCAGCCGACCGCAGTCGCGGCCGGCGCCCGCGAGTCGCCCCACGAACCTGGGCGGTGTTTCCCAGCAGCGGCCGCAGACGCGCCCCGCGCCTCCGGGCGCAGGCAACAACCCCGTCAGCAAACTGCCCTCGCAGCAGATGCGGCCCACCACGCGGCCCGCGCCGCGTCCTGATCGCCCCGTCGCCGGCCCCAGCACCAAACCCGCCCCCGACTTCGGGCGACCCAATGTGCGACCGCCGGGAGGCGGTGATCGTCCAGGAGCGAACCGGCCTAACAACGACCTGGTGAACGCCAATCGACCGGGAGGCAATCGACCGGACCTGAATCGCCCCGGACGTCCGGACGGCAACTGGAATGGCGGCAACCGGCCGATCGACCGGCCCACGCTGGGCGGCGTCAACCGACCGACCACGCTGCCAGCCAACTTCAACAACAACCGGCCCTCGATCGGTGGCAATCGCCCCAATCGCCCCGGTGGCAACAACAACATCATCAATAACAACAACACGAACAACAACGTCTTCATCAACAACCGACCCAACAACTACAACCGACCCGGCTACAATCGCCCTGGCTACAATCGCCCGGGCAACTGGGACAACTGGGGAGGCAACAACTGGAACGGCCATGGCTACGGACAGTGGAACAACAGCAACTGGAACAACCACTGGTACGACCACCATGTCAATAACAACTACCACAACTGGTACCACGGCTGCTGGAACGGCCACTACAACTACAACTGGTACGTCCCCTTGGCCGTGGGAGCCACCGCGTGGGGCTTGAGTGCGCTGACTCCGTGGACCTACGGCGGCGTGGCCTACTACAACCCGTACTACACCGTGCCCACGACCACCGTCGTCGCCTCGTCGACGCCCGCCTACGACTACTCGCAGCCCATCGTCCTGAACAACTACGTGACGACGGACTCCAGCTCCAACCAGCAGGCCACGCCGGCGGCTCCGTCGGCGACGGAGACCGAGTCACTGGGCATGGTGGACCAGTTCCGCCAGGAGTTCTACGACCAGAAGTACGCGGAATCGCTGGTGAGCATCGAGAAGGCGCTGAAGTCGTCGCCCAAGGATCCGGTCGTGCACGAATTGCGGGCACTCAACCTGTTCGCACTGGGCGACTACAACCGTGCCGCCGCCGCTCTCAACTCCCTGCTCGCGTCGGCGCCGGGCATGGACTGGACGACGATGAGCACGTTGTACTCGGACACGGATGTGTACACCGGGCAGTTGCGGAAACTGGAAGACCACCTGCGAAAGAATCCGAAGGATGCCTCCGGCTCGTTCGTGCTGGGCTATCACTACCTGGTGCTGGGCGAGGATGAAGCGGCGGAGAACGCGTTCCGGACGGTCGTGCAGGAGCAGCCGCGCGACTTGGTCGCCAAGCGGATGCTGGATTCGATGACGGCGGGCGACGCGGAAGTGGAGAAGCAGGCCTCCGAGCCCAAGGCTCCACCCACGCCGCAACCCACGGCCACGGCCACGGCGGAAAAGCCCGCCGCCGAGCAGGAACAGCCCGCCACGACGCAAGCCGACCTCGTTGGCAAGTGGCTCGCCAAGTCGGGCGATACCACCGTGGAACTGAACGTCGACGACAAGTCGCAATTCAGCTGGAAGGTCAAGGCCAAGGACCAGCCGGAAGTCCAGATCGCTGGACAACTGGCCTCGACGCCCAACACGCTGATCCTCGACGGCGGCGAGCAGGGTACCCTGGTCGCCCAGGTGACTCCCAAGACCGCGAACCAGTTTGAGTTCGCGATGCAGGGAGCGTCGCCGGAAGATCCCAAGCTGGTCTTCGACCGCCAGTAACGCGAGACCCAGGATCCTCGGATCATGCGATCAGGACGCCTGGTTCCGGCTCATCGCCGGAACCAGGCGTTTTTTGTTGCGAATGGGGCGGTTGGCGGGCAAAGGCGAGGTGGCTCGATCGACGTGCGGGGCTATCGGGGGCGGG
>JBIIEC010000476.1:0-4293 GCA_044238045.1 Pirellulaceae bacterium
GTGGGCGGCGGTCGTGCTGTTCACGGCGGGCCTGCTCGCACTCTTCCTTCCCGCACCGTTCCACGGCCTCGCCCAAGGCGTGCTGCTCGGCGGCTGGCTGGGCGTGGCCTGGGAGGCGTGGCGCGGATTGCGTCTCGACCGCAGTGACCAAGGTTGGTCAGCCGCGCACCGCGAGTCCAAGGCGTACGCGCCGAGCTCTCACGCGTCGACGGTCGGCGTCACGACGGCCCTGGTGCTGGCCTGCGTAGCCGGCGCACTCACCAGCGTGCGGACGTTGCAAGCCCAGTCGCCGCGCGGGGGCGACTCGTCCCGGATGGAAGACGTCGGTCCACCGCTCGTTCCAAACACGCGCGCTGCGAGCGACTCCGCGACCGACGCAGCGAGCGGCAGCGTTGGCGGCAGTCCCGGCGATTCCGCCCGCGGCCCGCTCAAGCCCTGGGATGTGTTCGTGCCGGTCGACGAGCAGGGGAACGCGGCGGGAGACTACCTGCTGGTCCCCGCCGAATTGCAGAAGCAGCTGCGGCGGATGAACTCCGCTGGCCAGGGATCGCCGGCCTGGTTGCTCGCCTCCGCCCGTTATTCGGGCGTCCTCCAGCAGCGCGACACGTTGAGTCCTTTGGAGCTGGACCGTATCACCGCGCGTTTCGAACTGGAAGTGTTCCACGGCAACCAGCCGTTGCGGTTTCCGATCGCCGAGGCGGCGGCGAATGTGCTGGAACGGCAGGCGAGCCTCGATGGACGCGTGGTGGAGCTGAACTGGAACGCCCAGGACGCGAGCGTCACGTTACCGCGTCTGGCGGCTGGCCGACATGACCTGGAAGTGACCTTCCGTTGTCAGTCGGAGCGGGAGGGCGGGCGCGCCGCGGTGCGGCTGCCGATCCCCCGCGCTCCACAGGCCACGCTGTCGCTGGATTCGCCGATCGAACTGCAGGAACTCACGGTGCCCTCGGCGCGGGGAACGCTCCTGCGCCGTGAAACGACCGGACAACTGCAGGCGGAATTGGGATCGAGCGACCTGCTGTGGATCGAATGGTTGCTGCCGCGGGAGGCGACGGCCACTCCTTCGCTGGAACTGCTCCAGTGGCTTCGCCTCGCCCCCGAGAGCGTGGAGATCGACGCGATCTGCGTGGTGGACGTGGCGCAGCACGCCGAGTCCACGCTGCTGCTGGAGGTGGACGAGCGACTGCAGTTGGACTTGGAACGAAGCGCCGCACCGCTGTCGACGGCACCGGGATCGGAGGATGGATTACGGCGGATGGAGTTCGCCGTGCCGGTCGATTCCTCCCGCCGGTTGGCGGGCCGTGCGCGGGTTCCGCTGCGTTTCACCTGGCCCGGGTATGCGGGGATCGGCCGCGTCCCCGCGCCCACGCTGCGTCTGGTCGCGCCGCAATCCCTGCACTGGCTGGGCGTTTCGGCCGACGATCGTCTCACGGTGCGCATCGAACCGGGCAATGGACTGCCGCTGCCCGCGGCCGATTTCCGTCAAGCGTGGGGAGCGGGTCCCCTGCCCGACTACGCGTACCAGTTCGCCAACGCGCCGCGCGGCTGGGTCAGCCAGGGACAACCCAGTGTCACTCCGCCTGCCCTGGAATTGCAGACGGCCTTTGTCGTGGGCGCCACCACCACGCGCACGCTGGTGGCGGCCACGCTGCGTCCGCCCTCCACCGGCTCGTTCCAGCAGCGCGTCCAGGTGCCGGAAGACATGGAGGTGCTGTCGGTGCAGAAGGTCGCGGGGCCCGCCACGACCAGCGTCCGCTGGACCCGGCCGGCTCCCAACCTGCTCACGATCTTCTTCGAGCCCGTTGTGACAGGAACCTGTCAGTTCGGCATCGTCGCGCAGCAGGCCGGCCAGTCGCTGGGCAACCGCCCGCTCCCCGAACTGCGTTGGCTCGACGCCAACCTGGCCAGCGACCGCCAGGCGATCTACCGTCACGACGACGTGCTGCTGCCGGCCAGCCCCGAACGCTCCGTCGAAACCGACCAGCCGCTGGCCTCCGAACTCGGCCCATTCCTTCGCAATCAACTGGGCCTCGCACGCCCCTGGAATCGCTGGCAGTCGGCCGAGACGGGGCTGCGCGAAGTTGACGTGCAGGCGAACACGCGATCGCTCAAGGCCGACCTGCTGAACATCGTGTCACGTCGACAGGGCGCATGGCACCTGCAACTGGAACTGCGGCTGCAGGTGGAGGCCGGCGTGCTCGACGACCTCACCCTGGAGATTCCCGAGGCCTGGACCTTCGCGCTGCAGCAGAACGCCGACGCCCGCATCCTGCTCTCGCCATCACCGCGACCGGGCATGGCTCGCGTGACCATCTGGCCCCAGGCGGGCCCCGTCGACACCCGTGTGCCCTTCGTGCTTGGCGGTCCGATTCCGCTGCGGCCCGGGGAGCCGATGCGCGTGCCCCATGTAAGACTGCTGGAAGACGCGGAGATCACCGAACGCCTGTACCTGCCGGCAGAGACCGATGGCCGGCCCGTGCTCTGGAGCCTCTCCGGCCTGGAACCGCTGGAGGAACCGGTACCGGCCGCCGTGGATGCCGACCGCTCCAGCGTCTATCGCGGCTTCCGCTCCGCGTCCCGTGACTTCCAGGCCGTGCGTCTGCCAGCGCCCGGCGCGCAGGAAAAACCCCACGTGCGTCTCAGCGACCTCCAAGTGGCCTGCCTGCCCGTGGAGAAGAAGTCGGTTGCTTCCTTGCCAACCCTGGTCCCCTACGAAGTCAGCGGACTGCTCGACCTGCAACCCGAAGGACTGGATACCGTCTGGCTAGAACTTCCAGAAGGCGTCGAACTGCTGCTGGCGACCATGGACGACCAGTCGCTGAGCATCCCGCGACTCAAGAAGATCCAGCAGGCGGGCGTGCAGCAGTGGCAACTTCCTGTCAACGGCGCGCTGCTGCCGGTCCAGCTGCGCGTCGTCTATCGCGGCTCCACGCCCTGGATGGCGCCTGGCCGCGAAACGGCCTTCGCCATGCCGCGGCTCCGCATCTCGCCCGCCACGTCCTCCGATATCCCGGTCGCGCGGACCCTCTGGACCCTGCACGATCTCGCCGGCCAGGATCCGACCGGTCGCCGCGGGCGCTGGTCCGGCGCGGCCTCGCTCACCTCCAGCGAACGCCAGCATCGCCAATGGCGACTGGCCGATCTGGCGGACGCGTTTCGACAGGCCACGCAGCAGACCACCGAGTACTCGCCGGTCGATCTCTCCCGCTGGTATTCCACGTGGGGCGCCCGATTCCTGGCCCAGGTCGCGATCGCAAGAGCTGCCGCAAACGCCGCTCCGGCCAACACGGCCACCGCGGAGGACGACGCACGGGCCGCGACGGAAGTCGCCGAACAACTGGCCGAACACATCGAACGCGTCGCCCAACTGAAGGTCGAAGCCGACTTCCGGCGCCTGGAATCGGAAGGCAACCTGGCCAGCACCGATCGCATCTGGAACGATGGCCTGCCGCGCCAACCTGCCAGTTGGCGCGGCGCCTCCACCGAGTCGCTCCCGGAACTGCAACTCAGCTGGACTCCCGACACGCCGGATTCCGGCCCCCTCTTCTCCGCCCTTCTGCTGCTCGTCGGCTCGTCCCTGTGGGTCTCGTGGCGCTGGCCGCAACGCGCGAGAATGGAAGGTTCACGATAGCCGCCGCGCCGACGCGGCGGGCTGCCTTTCGTGACGCCACGATACCTGTGCAGCCCGCAGCCGCTAGTGGTTCGCTGCGGAACGCGATACGATGAAGGGCCGTCGGGATGCGACGCGTGTTCGCGCGGATGCGGAGTGGATCCGGCGCGGCGCGGGGCATGTCCCGGCGATGCCTGTTGCCGTGGGAGCCGCATGGAGTACTGGATGATGGAACCGCGATACTGGATTGCCTGGGCCTGCGTGCTCGCCGGACTGGCCGTGGGACTGGGAGCGTTCGGCGCGCATGGTCTGCCCACGCGATTGGCGAGCCAAGGCGTTGAGGAGTCGGTCGCCAGGCGACGGATGGAAAGCCTGGAGACTGGGGTGCGCTACCACATGTACCATGCACTCGCCATGCTGGGGATCGGCCTGGCGATGGCTCGCGGCGGCGTGCCCGGTGGCCAAGCGGCTTGCCTGCTGATGACCGTCGGAATCTTCTGCTTCTCCGGCTGGCTCTATGGATTCGCGCTCGCCGGTTCCACCCGCTGGCCACTCATCACGCCCCTCGGCGGATTCTGCTACCTGCTCGCCTGGACAACGCTCGCCGCCGCCTCGCTGCGTGGGCGTTAGCCGTCCGCGTTTCTGGCAATCAACCTTCGGCACCAGTCGACTTGGGCGGCCCC
>JBIIEC010000107.1:0-14799 GCA_044238045.1 Pirellulaceae bacterium
GCCTCCCCTTGGCGTCTTGGTGACTGCATCCGGTGAGGCAAGCTCTCGCCGCCATATCCCTTAATTCTCAGGAGAGGAAGCAATGATCCGCAACATGGCCATGATGTGGCTTCTTTTCGCCTCGACCGCGCCCGCGTGGGCCGTCGTCGCCGACTGGAGCGAGGAGATGAAAGGGCGACCGAGCGCCGACCGCTGGACCTACACCGGCATCGACTTCAGCAGCGAATCGGGGTTGTGGGTCTTCCGCCCGAGCGCTTACCTCAGTTCCGAAGGCATCTTCCAGCCGCTGCTCGACCAGCCCAAGCATACGCTCGACGTCCGCTTCCGTTTCCCCGGCAAGGCTCCGACTCCCGAGGACTCGCCGGGCTTCAACCACCCGCTGCTGTTCGAACAGGAGTCTAACGGCACGCAAACCTATGGCGTCGAGATGGGATGGCGTGACGGTGACGGCACGTGGGGTA
Source organism: Pirellulaceae bacterium (assembly GCA_044238045.1). Taxonomy (GTDB): domain Bacteria; phylum Planctomycetota; class Planctomycetia; order Pirellulales; family Pirellulaceae; genus CAZUJM01. The sequence goes on from JBIIEC010000107.1 coordinate 462, forward strand.
CGGCCGTGCACATGTATACCAAGTCGCTCGGTCCTCCGGAGACGGATGTCAGTGAGCACGTCTCCGCCAACGAATACAACACGAGCCAGTCGCTGTGGAAGCAGCCCTTCGAGGCCGACCAGTGGTACACGGCTCGTGTCGTCAGCAATCCGCAGGACTATGTCACGCTGTACGTCGATGGCGAGCTGGTCTACCAGTTTGAGTATCGCGGCCCGAACGGTTCAGCGTTCACGGACAAGCGGTTTGTCATGGGTTCCGGAACCGGCTCCCGCCAGAAGGTGGAGGTCGACTACATCCGTGCTTACTACGGCGTGCTCAGCCCGACCGATCCTCTGGACGCATCGAGCCCCTCGGTGCGTGGCGATTTCGATGGCGATTTGCTGCTGACTGCCTCCGATATCAACCCACTGACCGCCGCCGCGTTGGGAGGCCAGAATCCCACGGCTTTCGATCTCACGGCCGATGCCAAGGTCGACGAGAACGACCGGGTCGAGTGGGTCGAGAAGGTGCGCAAGACCTACTTCGGCGATGCCAACTTGGACAGCGTCTTCGACTCCGGCGACTTCGTGACCGTCTTCCAGGCAGGGGAGTATGAAGACACGACCGTCGGCAACAGCCTCTGGCAGACTGGCGACTGGAATGGCGACCGGGAGTTCGACAGCGGCGACTTCGTGACGGCTTTCTCGGCAGGTGGTTACGAAGCGGGTCCGCGCGCCGCCGTCGCGTCCGTGCCGGAACCCAGCGCCGCCGTCCTGGCACTGCTGGGTCTTCTCGGCTTCGGCGCCCGCTCGCGTCGCGGTCACTAAGCCGCCATGGCCGCCGCGCAGCCGCTGCTTGGTCTGACCGCTGCCGCGAAACAGCCGCCCTCGCCGATCAAACTCCACCGATTCGCGCACGGGTGTGGCTTCCTCTCCTCCGACTCGGCACGGTCGCCTCCTCCCACCGACTTTCCTTTCTTGGATTGAGTCCCCCATGCTTCATCGACGGGCAATTCTACGCGGAGCCACCGCCGCGACCGCATCACTGGCCAGCACCTTGCTCCCACGCCGCAGCCTCGCCACGGAGGCGTCGGATGAGACGCTGCGGAAGGACCTGCTGGTGCACCTGCCGCTGGCGGGCGATGCGCGCGATGTGTCCGGCAACGAACGACACGCGACGATCTGCGGCGTAGCGCACTGGATCGACGGTCGTGCCAACTCGACCGCCGATTCCAACAACTCCACCGATGGTCCCGATGGTTCGTCCGCAGCCGCGCTGCAATTGGGCCAGGACGTGGCGGCTGGCCAAAACCTGACGGGTAGACAGGGCCGCGACGGTTGGCTGGAACTGCCGGCCGATCACGCGCCGGTCTGGGGAACCTCCGATTTTACGCTCTGTCTTCGAGTTCGTCCGCTCCTTGGTACCAACACGCCGCTCGACCTGATCAGCCAGTACGATGCCGCCACGCGCCAGGGCATCCAATGGGGCCTGCAGACGCGCGCGGTCACCACCAGCGTCGCCAATGTCGGACAGTTGCATTTCGGCATCGACCGCGATTTGGCGCCCGAGTGGTTCGACTGCGGCCGGCCCGGCAATGCCTTGCTCGCGTTCGCCATGGCGGAGCATGCCAACACGCTCTTCGTCGGCACCTGTGAACCGGCGGCGGAACAATCGGGTCGCGTCTACCGATGGGCAGAGGTTGGCGGCTGGATCGACTGCGGAGCTCCCGACCGATCGAATGCCGTCACCTGTCTGGCACCGTTCGATGGCTCACTCTTCGCGGCCACCGGACACTACCGCGTCGCGGGATCGGCGTTGCCCGAGTCGCCCAACACCGAACGAGGCGGGCGTATGTTCCGATGGTCCGGCGGCACCAACTGGGACCCGTGTGGCGAACTCCCGGACACGGAGGCCGTCGGAGGGCTCGTCGAATATCGCGGGCTGTTGTATGCGTCGTCACTCTACAAACCGGCCGGCTTCTTCCGCTACGAAGGCGGCACGGCGTGGACGGCGCTGCCGGTGCCCGACGGACAGCGTGTCGAGGCGATGGCCGTCTATGACGACTATCTCTGGGCTTGCAGCTACGACCGCGGACATGTGTACCGCTACGACGGTCGGTCCTGGACCGACTGCGGAGCCCTTGGTGACAACACGCAGACCTACTCTTTCGCGGTCTACGAAGGTCGCCTGCATGTGGGCACATGGCCTAGCGGCCGAGTATATCGGTTCGACGACCTGGACCGCTGGACCGACATCGGGCGTCTGGGCGAGGAGTTGGAGGTCATGGGCATGCTCGTGCACAATGGGCGGCTGCTCGCCGGCACTCTGCCCTCCGCGGAGGTGTACTCCTACGAGGGCCACCAGCAGTGGAAGCGTTGGCGGCAGCTCGACACGACGCCCGACGTCCGCTACCGTCGCGCTTGGACGATGGCCGAGCACCAGGGCCGCGTCTACTGCAGCACACTGCCGTCGGGTCATGTGCACGCCTTCGAATTCGGGCACAACGTCACTTGGTCCGGCATGAAGCGCTCGGCGTGGCAGCATCTGGCAGCCGTCCGACGAGGCGCTCGCCTGGAACTGTACGTCGACGGGCAACGGGTCGCGACGTCCCGCGCACTGGCGGCCGCGATCGACCTCGACCGCCCCTGGCCGATGCGGATCGGTGCAGGAATGAACCACGGATTTCGCGGCGAGCTGGCCGACGTGCGGCTCTATGGACGCAGCCTGTCGCCGGAGGAGCTCGCGCTTCTCGGCTGAAACGCCGGGCTATTTCCCCAGGCCTTCTGCTACAATGGAGGTCCGCACGCCGCCCCGCAGAAGGGTTCCCCACCCATGGTTGTCACCCGACGATTCTTCATCGTTCCGCGCCCGCGCCCCCTTCGCGCATGGGCTGCGTTCGCCGCATTGCTGACGAGCCTTCCGCTGCTCGCACCGCCTCCGGTCCACGGGCAGTCAACCGCCGAACACGCAGCGCATGCGGTCTACCTGACCGAGGTCAAGCCGCTGCTGCAAACGCGCTGCTATGCGTGCCATGGTGCCAACCGACAGCAGGCTTCCCTGCGACTCGACACGGGTGCGTTGATTCGGCAAGGTGGTGACTCCGGCCCCGCGGTCGCGCCTGGCAAGCCCGAGGACAGCCTGCTGCTGCAGCGTGTTCGAGCGCACGAACAGGACGCGCGCATGCCGCCCGAGGCGGAAGGGGAGCCGTTGACTGCAGAGCAGGTGGAGCTGCTGCGCCGCTGGATTGCCACAGGGGCCACTTCGCCGGCGGAAGAGCAGCCGGAAACGGACTGGCGTGAACACTGGGCCTTTCGTCCACGACAACGGCCTTCGGTGCCCGCGTCGGCGGCGGCGATCTCCTCTTCCTTGCAAGGCAACGCCATCGATGCGTTCCTGGAGGATGCGCGGCGGACACAGTCGCTGCGGCCTACCGGTGAAGCACCACGGGAAGTCCTCATTCGGCGTGTCTACCTGGACCTGATTGGCCTGCCGCCGACGCCCGCTGACTGGGACGCGCTGCTCTCCGAGACGCACCCCGACTGGTACGAACGTCTGGTCGACCGACTGCTCGCCGATCCCAGGCATGGCGAACGATGGGGTCGACATTGGATGGATGTCTGGCGTTACAGCGACTGGTGGGGGCTGGGCGACCAGCTTCGTAACAGCCAGAAGCACATCTGGCACTGGCGTGATTGGATCGTCGAGAGCATCAACGACGACCTGCCGTACGACGAGATGGTGCGGCTGATGCTGGCCGCCGACGAAAGCCATCCGACGGACCTGCGCCGACTGCGGGCCAGCGGCTTCCTCGCTCGCAACTACTTTCTCTTCAACCGCCATCAGTGGATGGACGAAACGGTCGAGCATGTCAGCAAGTCGTTTCTCGGGCTGACAATGAATTGCGCAAAATGCCATGATCACAAGTTCGATCCGATCGTGCAGGAAGACTACTATCGGATGCGTGCGATCTTCGAGCCGTACCATGTGCGACTGGACGTGATGCCGGGCGCTACGAGCCTTGAGGTGGACGGACTGCCGCGTGTCTACGATGGCCACCTCGACCTGCCCACCTATGTGTTGATCCGCGGGCAGGAGACCATGCCCGACAAGTCGCGTGCCATGGAGCCGGGCCGGCCGGCCGCGCTGGGCACCACTCCGTTGAACATCCAGCCGATCGCGTTGCCCGCCGAAAGCTGGCAGCCTGAACGGCGTCCGTGGGTTTTGGACGACCATCGACACGAAGCCGAACGTCGGCGCGACGCGGCCCGTGCGAAGGTCTCGCAGGCGCGAGCGGCCCAGGCGACGCCGACCGCTCCGGAAGCCCCGGCTGCCTCAGATGCCGCTACCGCTCTACCGAACCCCTCGCCGCTTTCCGAGTGGACGCTGCGCGTGGCGGAGCAGGAGTTGCTGGCGGCCGATGCGGAAATCGTGGCCTTGGATCGTCGCATTGCGGCCATGCGCGCCGAATGGGCGATGGTCGACAAGGCGATTCCAGCGGAAGGCGACCGAAATGGCGGGTTGGATGCGAGGCAGTCCGCCGTGCAGCCCGCGGCTCCCGATGCGTCGCAAGTGCAGCAGTCGGCTCGCGATGCGTCGCGGGCGGAGCGGGAAGCAGCGGTGGCACGAGCGCGCCTCGTGCTGACAACGCAGGAGATGCGGCTGGCGAACCACGGGGGCCAGTCCACCGAGGGCACCGCGGACGCCGGGCGAGCGGAGATCGAAGCGGAAGTCACCAAGGCACGCGACGCGCTGCGTGACAGCGTCAGGCAGCTCGCCGAGTCGTCCGATCAGTTCACGCGCATCCCCGGCGCCGTCTGGACGGCGACGCGTTTCTTCGACTCCACGAAGGATGATCCGACGGTCACGTTTCCGCCAACGAGTACCGGTCGCCGCTTGGCGCTGGCGCGCTGGATCACCGCGGCTGACAATCCGCTGACCGCCCGCGTGGCCGCGAACCACCTCTGGATGCGGCACATGGGTGCTCCGCTGGTCCCCACCCTCTTCGACCTTGGTCGTAAAGGCACTCCGCCCACCCATCCCGAACTGCTCGACTGGCTCGCCTCGGAGCTTGTCGACAGCGGCTGGGACATGAAACACCTGCACCGCCACATTCTGCTTTCGGCCGCTTATCGCATGGATTCGTCGCCCCGCGATCATGAGCAGGAACTGGCTGCCGATCCTGACAACCGCTGGTGGTGGCGCCGGCGGTCCACGCGGATCGAAGCCGAAGTCGTGCGTGACTCCCTGTTGTCACTCGCCAGCGAACTCGATGGTCGGCTGTCCGGTCCGCCCGTGGCCCCCGCCGAACAGCAGGACTCGCGCCGCCGCAGCCTCTACTTTTTCCACTCCAACAACGAGCGTAACCTGTTCTTGACGACGTTCGACGAGGCGCTCGTGAAGGAGTGCTATCGCCGCGAACAGAGCATTGTCCCGCAGCAGGCGCTGGCCCTGTCCAACAGCCGCCTCGTGCTCGATATGGCCTCCCGCATCGCTAAGCAACTGGAGGCCACGACAGGCGCGACGGGCGCGGTGCCCGCTACGTCCCTGGGGTCGCTCCCACCGTCTCCGACCGGCGGCCTGCCCGACGACGACAACTTCCTGCGCCAAGCGTTTCTCGTGCTGCTGGGGATGCGCGCCAACGACGCGGAACTCGCCGCCTGCCGTCGAGCCTTGGCCGCGTGGCGGAGCCAACCGGACACGCCGACTACCGACGCTCGCACCCACCTGATATGGGCCTTGCTGAACCACAACGACTTCGTGACGCAACGCTGACCTACCTGCCTGCCACTCCCCTGCGGCCTGACAGGCCACCCCCGCAAACCAAAGGATCGGCCATGTATCGACGCACGTTCCTGTCGGACCTGGGCCACGGCTTCACGGGACTGGCCTTGGGCGCCATGCTGCAGCGTGATGGCTGGACGGCCGATCGCCGTTCGCTGGCCCAGGCCGCCGCCCCGGATGCCGGTCCCCACTCCGCGCCGCGCGCCAAGAGTGTCATCTGGCTGTTCATGAATGGCGGAGTCAGCCACATGGAGAGCTTCGACCCCAAGCCGATGCTCACCAAGTATGCCGGCAAGACCATCGCCGAAACGCCCTTCGCCGAGGCGCAAGACCCCAAGAAACTCGCCATCGAACGACTGGTCGTGCCCGACGCAAACGGCAACCAACGCAACACGCTCTACCCGCTCCAGGTCGGTTTCCGCAAGCATGGCGAAAGCGGCATCGAGGTCAGCGACTGGTTTCCCCACATCGGACGCCAGGTCGACAAGCTCGCCATCGTTCGGTCCATGTGGACCACCGACAGCAACCATGGTGCCCAGACCCAGTTCCACTCCGGCCGCCACCAGAATGACGGCGACTTTCCCAACCTCGGTGCCTGGGTCCACTACGGCCTGGGGTCCCTCAACGAAAACCTGCCGCAGTTCATCTCGTTCGGTTTTCGTGAGTACTGGAACAAACGCGACGGCCACTACCTCGGTCCGGCTCACGATGCCGTGCCCCTACGAGTCGATCCGGCCAATCCGCTCGACTTCGGCCAGCCCGAGCGATCCTTCTCGCGCGAAGCGCAGACCATCGGACTCAACCTGCTGCGACAGCTGAATCCGCTGCGGGGCGTCGAGTATCCGGCCGATCCGCAACTAGCAGCCCGCATCGCCTCGTATGAACTGGCCTTCCGCATGCAACAGTCGATCCCCGAAGTCGTCGACTTCTCGCGCGAATCGGCCGAGACGCTGGCGCTGTACGGCATCGACCAACCGCATTCGCGGGACTTCGGCAGCCAGCTGCTCGCCGCGCGACGCATGGTGGAACGCGGCGTGCGATTCATCCAGATCCAGCATGGGGGAGGCGGCGCCGGCAGTTGGGACGCTCATGGAGGACTGCTCAAGAACCACAGCCAGAACGCACTCGCCGTCGACCAGCCCATCGGCGGACTGCTCGCTGACCTCGACCGCCGCGGCCTGCTCGACGAGACGCTGGTCATCTTCGCCAGCGAGTTTGGGCGCACGCCAGGAACGCAAGGATCCGACGGACGCGACCATCACATCTTCGGCTTCTCGGTCTGGATGGCCGGCGGCGGTTTGAAGCGTGGCGTCGTGCACGGCGCGACCGACGAGATTGGTTTCCACGCCGCCGAGAATCGCCACTACGTCACCGACATCCACGCCACGATCCTGCACCAGCTCGGCCTCGACTCGCGCCGCCTGGAAATCCCCGGCCGCAAACGACTGGCCATCGACCACGGCACACCGATCCGCGAGATCATCGCGTAGCGACACTCGAATTGGCCGTGACGTCAGGGCGACTCACCAACCCGACCGGGTTTCCAGTGCGGCCGCGCGGCGTGAACCACCGGCCGCGTTTCGACGCTCCGTTACCGGTCTGTCGTGGCGTCGAGAAACGCCCGGTAAGCGGCGGCCGGGTCGTAGTCCGCTCCGGCATGGAACACCGCTCCGTAGGTCAGCCGCATCGATTCGCCGCGGGGTACCACCGTTGTCGCGGGCTCACCCTGCTTCATGGCGGAACGTCCGAAGGCGTTGGCGACGAACACGCCGTAGTCGCGGTTGTGCCACCAGCTGCGTCGCACGTTGCGTGCTCCGGCCATGAGCGTCAAGCCGCGTGGCTGCCCTGCCACGGTTCCGGAGTAGTCGCACCAATCGGCCTCCTGGCCCCAGGTCGACTTCGCCGAGACCGCGCCGGTGGAACTGCGCAGCTGTCCGCCATTCTTCTCCGTCAGCGGAGTCGCCACGCGGCCGCCAAAACCCATCTCCTCCTGGTCGCCAAACCGGAGTGAATCCTCGGTCGCGCGGAACGTCGAGTCCCAGATCAGCAGTGTCTGTCCACCGGTCGCCTGCACGCGAATGCGCGTGATGACAAGGCCGAGCGTCCGGTCCTTCTCGTCGCGCAGCGTCGACTCCGTGGTGAAGCTCACGCCGCGGGACTGAAAGACTTGGTCTTCCCCGGCTTGGGCCTCCCCCTGGATCGCCGGCGGTTCGACGAAGCGTTCATGCACGATTCGCCCCTGGTTTCTCCAGAAGTCGACGCCGGAGACGTCGCCAAACCCGAGCCACACACCCGGGTGCATCGTGTCGTGGTCCATGGCATCGACACCCTCGACCGGTGGCTGGTTTCGCGTCACACGAACGCCGCCGGGCGCGAACCCATTCGCGAAATACGGCCGCAGGATCTTGTCATCACGGAACACAAAGTCGCCCACTCGCTCGCCATGGCGTGACACCACGACGCGATCCGCAGTCAGCTCAAACGACCACGCGGGAGCGGCCTCCTGGATCTTTCCCGCGTCATCGCCCGCAGCGGGCTGGTTGCCTCGTCGACTCAAGAGGAACGAGGCGAGGTCCGCGACATCCTGGGCGGTCAGCAGCGAGGCCATCACCGGCATGGCCGACACCCGATCGCTCGAACGCTCCTCGATGCCCGCCTTCGGTATCGTCACGCGCTCGCCGGTCGGCAAGCCCAGCGCGACACTCAAGCCGCTCTCCTCCAGCAGCACCCCGGCATACGACTTGCCGTCATCCGTACTCACCACATGTCGCTGGAAGCCTTCGGTGATCACGGCGCTCGGGTCGACGATCGACTGCACGATATGCTTGAGCGCCGCCCGGTGTCCGATATCGTTGAGATTAGGCCCGAAGCCGTTCTGGCGGGCCTCCAGCTGGTGGCATTTGAAACAACCGGCGGCGGAGGGATGACCGAAAAGGAATTCACCTCGCGTCGCATCGCCGTCTTTCGCGACGGCTAACGCCGCCTCCAAGGTGACCGGCTGCGGCTGCTGCGTGAGCGGAGCGATCCTGCAGGCGGCGAACCAGTGGCTGCGTCGATCGCCACTGCCGTCCTCCGTGTTGCCCGACCAGATCAGCTCCCCGGGCTGGGCAAGGCGACGATAGACGCCGAACGAAGCATCGCTGGTCTCAAGGGAATGATCCGTCGGCTCGTACTGTTCCAGTACCCAAAGCGGCGGTTCGGGCAGTCGCCGATCCACCGCGACGAGGATCTCGGCGGGAACCAGAAGTCGCGCGGCGACACGAAGGGTTTCACGGCTGCCGGCATCGGCGTTGGGAGTCTGCAGCAGGTCCGCTCCCAGCAGCTCCTCCGGCACCGACTTCAGCGTGTATTCACGATCCGAGTAGATGAGGGCACCGGGAACCAGCCCGCCGGCGATGGCCCGGTAAGTGCCATCGCTGCTCGAACGCACGTCGACCAGAGAGGAGATGGCGTGGGCCCGGGCCGCGACCGCGGTGGCATCCGCTGCGGAGACGGCCGCCGCCTGCAGCGCGGGACCGCGGATCATCGCCACTTCGCCGCCGCTGGCGAGTTTCCCGAGCCAGTCGCGCACCAGCGACTGAGTTTCCGGATCGGCATCGTCACGAAGCGGCTCAAGCTGCTCGGCGGATACAGCCTGCGTCTCGAGCAGGGCCAGCACGGCCGCGCGGCGGACCCCGGGACGCGTATCGGCCAGCAGCGCAAGCAGCTGACCACGGTCGGCGAGTGTACGCAGCGCCTGCCAGGACGCATAGAAGGTATTGGCATCCGTCGGCACATCCAGCGTGGCGACGAGCGATGGCAACTGCGCGACAGCCCGCGCCTCCACAAGTGCCTGGATCGCTTCAAAACGCAGCCGCGGCTCGGAACTTCCCAGCTGTTCGACAACTTCGGCTGGCAGCACACGGCCAGTCGCCTGGGATCGCGCGGCCAGGATGCGGACGGCTTGCACGCGAGCATTCAGCGTGCGGCCCCAAGCTCCCGACGCGACCTTGACGAGGAGCTCGTCGATCGACGCGTCGGCTCCATCCATGCGACCGACCGCCCAGATCGACCACGTCTCCTGGGCTTCACTCAGGCGGCCACCAAGGAGCATGGCCACCAGGGCCGCCTTCACTTCAGCGCCCCGGCGTACCAGTTCCTCCTGCGCGTCGATACGCCAGACAGGCAGCGGTCCGTCGAGGTCGGCAACCAGTTCGTCCAGCGACCATTGGGCAATCGGCTTCGCGCGACGCACGGCATGCTGGTCCAGCAGCGGCTGGCCCTTCCACACGATCCGGTAGACGCGACCCTCATTGGTCATCTGGTCGTCCTTGTACTCCGCGCCGTAACCGCTGCTCCACCCCAGCACCCACAGCGCGCCGTCGGGCCCCACTTCGATGTCGGTTGGCCGATACAGCGAGCGTCCCCCCTGCACAAAGGGCTTCCAATCGCCTCCCTCCGGACGCAGCAGCGAGCCATCCCAGCGAGGCGTCCAGGCAAACGTCGCCTTCTGCAGCCAGTCGTTGATGAAAAACAGGCGGCGGTATTCCGGCGGAAACTGGGGCGCGTCGTAGTAAACAAGCCCCGTTCCCGAACCTTCGTACATCGGTCCGCTCACCGGCGCCGTAGGACGGTGGTCCGCCGTCGTCCAGTGGGAACTCCACGCATGATTCCAGCCAAAGTGGGCTCCCTGGTAAGGCATCACCACGCGGTCGCCTTCATTCTGGTCGTTGTCGGTGGCCAGCCAGTTGAAGCCGCTGTCGCCGGTCATGTCCCAGGGATTACGCATGCCGCGCGAGACGATCTCGAGGTTGGACCCGTCCGCATCGCAGCGCAACACGCCGCCGCACAGGCCCCAGTCGTCGGACGGATTGTGGTAGTTGTGACGGTACTCGCCCTTGCGAAACGTGACGGGCGCAGGAAAGTCGGGAGTGCCCTCGGGCGCGACGACGCCCCAGAGGTCACGAAAAGCCTTCGGCGCCACGCGGCCCGGCTCGGTCAACCCCTTGGAGTTGCCCTTGCTCATGTAGAGCTTTCCATCGGGCGCCCAGTTCAAGCCGTGCAGGCCATGCTCCAGGTTGCCAAGATCGGTGTAGAGCATTGTGTACTCGTCCGCTTCGTCGTCGCCATCGACGTCGCGCACGATCGTCAGGTCGGGTGCGTTGGCGACCCACAGCTGCTTGCCATGCCAAGCAAGGCCCTGGATGGCGTTGAATCCGGTCGCGAACACGTGCGTCTTGTCGGCGACGCCATCGCCATCGGAGTCGGTGACCAGCACGACGCTGTCGCCCGGCGTTTCGGGCGTCGGGGAACGGTACTGCGGTCCCATTCCGATGAACAACCGGCCGCGCGCATCGAAGGCCATGGAGCAGGGCTGCCGCACCAGCGGCTCCCGCGCCCACATGCTCGCCTCAAAACCTTCTGGCACCGCAGGTATCAGCTCCGGATCAAAATCATGGTCGTTGAAATCGCCGCGCGCGACCGGAGCCGCCGTGGACAGCCACCCGACCAACGCCATGACCGCGATAACGAACCGGAGGCTCCAGCACGCCCCCGCGCCGACGCCGCCACGCTCAGCCACGGACGCTGATGGACACAGACGCTGATGGGGAAACCGCAGTACGGCCGCTCGTTCGTTCCAGACACCAGGACAAGGGCGAGGACACATTCTCGAAGGTCTCCTTGCGGGAACGGAAGGACATCAGCGACCGGTGTCCGCGCAAAGGACGACGACCGTGATGGGTTCGGGAGGCAGGCATGGAAGGTGGGATGATGGGGGACTGGCCGGTTCCCGCACGGGCAGCGGTAATCGGCGACGATCCGAGACCTTATTCTAGTGAGAAAACACACCCGCCAGAAGCATGGAACGACCATCTTTTGCCCATACCGGTGGGATCACCGATGGCGACAGCCCCCGATCCGTGACCGCAAGCGGACCTGACCTGGCTCCCAAACGATCCAGGTTTTGCAAGAACGAATCGGGCGCCCCCCCGCTGCTGCGACTCGATCGGCCCCTGTTTCCCTTCTTTGCCAACAGCGCCGACATCCTCACCCTGCAATCGACCGTCGGTCCCGGCGCCGGACGGACACTCGCGTGAAGAGATCGGTTCACAGTGGGAACTATCGAAGGGGAGCGCATGGCCTCGCCCGCGGAGGACGCAAGGGTGAGCTGGAGCCTCGCGCAACCTCACCACGGCCCTCTCTTCAACCCGTCGACCAGGCTTCGAAGAGGGCATGCCAACCGCCGTCGGGGGATCGCTTTCCCTCATGTCCGTCTCTTTAATTGCGCCGCGCGCCCAGCTACACTGGCGAGCCACGGCGCGTGGTCTGTGATCTGCCCGTCTGTGCACCTGCAGACTTCGCACCGATCGGTTCGCCATGAATGCCGTGCACTGAAGGTCCTGCACCTGGTGCGACGCACTCCCGCCTCGCACCCCCATGACAAGTCACATCCCCATGCATGAGCTACCGGTCTCCATTGCGGACCTTCACGACGCCGAGGCACGGATCCGTCCGCATCTCTCCCCAACTCCGCTGGTGCGATCGTACCTTTTGGAACAGACGCTTGGGTTGGCCTCCGATCGCCGCGTCTGGCTCAAGGATTACGGATGGACACCGTCGGGTTCATTCAAGTGTTTCGGCGCTCTGAACTGGATGGCGTTTCACGACAGCCAACTGGGCGACCGGCCCGTTGCCGCGCACTCGTCGGGCAACTTCGCATCCGGCATCGCCTTCGCGGGCCATCGGTTTGGCAGGCGGGTGATTGTGGTGATGCCCGAGTCAGCGCCGCGCGTGAAGTTCGAATTGACGCGATCTTTCGCGGCGGACGTGCGCACATACGACATCACGCGAGACCATGAGACGGGCGAGCGTGACAAGTTGACAAAGCAGATCGCCGTGCAGGAGCGGGCGGTGCAGGCCTCGCCCTATGACGATCCGCACGTCATTGCCGGCAACGGCGTGGGCGGCATGGAGATCGTGCGGGAACTGCAGTCTTCCGGACGGACACTCAGCCATTTCATCTGCCCGGTGAGCGGTGGAGGCCTGATGTCGGGCCACGCAATCGCGGTCGCCGACGGTTTTCCCGACGCCGCCATCCTGGGCGTGGAACCGGCGGGAGCGGACGACTTTCGACAATCGTTGGCCGCAGGCGAACGCGTCCGCCTCGATCGTCCCGCCAGCATCTGCGACGGACTGCTGTCCTACGACGTGGGCGTGAACAACTGGCCGATCCTGCAGGCCCTCGTGCGAGCTTCGGAACCCGTCACCGATCTAACCACGCGTCGCGCCATGCGGTGGCTTTACGAGCGTCATGGCCTGCGAGTCGAACCGTCGGGTGCGATCGGCGTGGCGGCCGCCCTCAACGGACAGGTCGACCTGTCCGGAGCAGGCGACATCGTGATCGTGGTCAGCGGACGCAACGTCGACGAAGACGCCTTCCAAAGCTGGATCCACGACCTGCCGATCGACTGATGCGATGCGCGCAACCTCCTCGCCGCGACTCCACTTACCCGTCCACGATGAACCTTCCACCCAACTTCGCCCCGTCATCTTCCAGGAGACATCGCGCATGGATTCTCATCGAAGGACATTCCTCCGGTCGGCCTCGGCGGCAATGGCCTGGAGTGCCAGCGCGGGTCTCTCACGCTTGGCCGCTGCTTCCAGTGCCAACAACAAGATCACCATCGGCCTCATCGGCTGCGGCGGACGCGGCATGCACGACGCCGACCTCTTCCGCAAGGCGACGAACTGCGAACTGGCCTATGTTTGCGACGCCGACGCCTCGCGACTGGCCACCGCCGCGCGGACGTTCCAGCTTCCATCGGACCGCGTCGTGCCTGACCTGCGTCGCCTGCTGGACGATCGTTCGCTGGATGCGGTCCTCATCACCATGCCGGATCACTGGCACGCGATCGCGGGCATCCTCGCCTGTGACGCCGGCAAGCACGCTTACATCGAGAAGCCGATCTCGCACAATGTGCGGGAAGGGCGATTGCTGGTCAACGCGGCCGAACGCAACCGAGTGAAAATCCAGCACGGCACCCAGAGTCGCAGCACGTCGATGATGGTCGAGGCCATTCAGCAGCTGCGGGACGGCGTGATTGGCGACGTGTACGCCGTGAAGTCGTGGAACATCCAGAAACGTGGCACCATCGGCCGAGGCCAGGATACGGCTCCGCCCGCCGATCTGGACTATGATTCGTGGGTCGGGCCAGCGACCATGGTCCCCTATCGGACCAATCGCGTGCATAAGCGCTGGACCTGGTGGTACCACTTTGGCACCGGAGACATGGGCAACGACGGTGTGCACGACATCGACGCGGCTCGCTGGGCGCTCGGCGTCGACACCCATCCGTCCACAATCGTCGGCCTGGGAGGCAAGTACTTCCATGACGACGACCAGGAGTTTCCGGACACGCAGCAGGTGACGTTTGAGTATCCGGGCGACGGCAAGCCCGGCAGCCGCCGAATGCTGATCTACGAACAGCGGCTCTGGAGCACCAACTATCCGCACAACGTGGACAGCGGCGTGGAGTGCTACGGCACGAAGGGCCAGATGTTCTTCAGCCGCCGCGGCAAGGTGCAGGTGCTGGACGAT
>JBIIEC010000256.1:0-8954 GCA_044238045.1 Pirellulaceae bacterium
CCGGCAGTCTTGAGGCCCGGCAGTCTTGAGGCCCGGCAGTCTTGAGGCCCGGCAGTCTTGAGGCCCGGCAGTCTTGAGGCCCGGCAGTCCCCGCCCGCTGCCCGGCCCCCGAACCGATTTTCAGGGACTTGGGGGATTTCCGTTTACACGAATACCCCCATGGGTATACTCTGCGTTACTTCAGACTACCTCCCTCCCGACACCCCTCGTCCCAGTGGTCGTCATCTGGCAATCGGCCGGAAGGCGGGAACGATCACCGGGCGCCCGCCTGAGGTGTGACGTTCGCGTTCTGCGGACACCTCGTCACGGCGTCCACGATTGTCTGAAGCGGGCATCGCCCCTCTGCGGCCGGAGAGGTCTCCGCGTCCGCAACTGGATCCATCTTGGAAGGTAAACATGAACAGTACTGCATCCAACGGAATTGTACCCAATGCCCAACGCCTGTTGTGGGCAGGGTTCATGGCCATCCTGGCCGCTGGTGTCGGCTTCGGTGTCCGCGGTGGTATCTTGGAAAAGTGGGGAGGCGAGTTCGGATTCAACGCCACGCAGCTCGGTGACATCAACGGCGCCGGCTTCACGAGCTTCTGCTTTGGCATCATCATTGGCGGCATCGTCGCCGACATCGTCGGCTATCGCGTGCTGATCGGAGCGGCCTTCCTGTTCCATGTGCTCTCCGCCGTGGTCACCTTCATGGCCACCAAGTCCGCGCCCGACTCCGCCTTCACCTGCCTCTACTGGGGCACGTTCATCTTCGGTGTCGCCAACGGTACGCTGGAGGCGGTTGCCAATCCGCTGGTGGCCACGCTCTTCCCGCAGAACCGCACGCACTACCTCAACATCCTGCACGCCAGCTGGCCCGCGGGCCTCGTGCTGGGCGGCTTCATCGGCTGGTTCCTCGGCGATGGCCTGGGCTGGCACTGGAAGTCGCAGCTGGGCCTGTTCCTGATCCCCACCGTGCTCTACGGTCTCATGTTCTTCGGCCAGACCTTCCCGAAGTCGGAAGCTTCCGAGAAGGGCCTGAGCCTCGGCCAGATGTTCAAGGATGTCGGCCTGCTGGGCGCCGTCGTCGCCTGCTTCCTGCTGTACCTGTTCTTCCAGCAGCTCTTCGGCCAGCTGATTGCCAACCCCGCCGTCGCCAGCGGCGCCGCCGCGTTGCTCGCCGGTGGCCTGTGGCTCGCCGTCGGTTACATCACCCAGTTCTCGATCGGCTCCTGGCTCCTCTTCATCCTCTTCGTGACCCATGCCCTCGTGGGTGCGGTCGAGTTGGGTACGGACGGCTGGATCCAGAACATCACCGGCAACATCCTGACTCCCGAGAACGGCAAGATCCTCTTCGTGTTCACCTCGATGCTCATGTTCCTGCTGCGATTCTGCTCGCACTGGATCGAGAAGAACCTGAAGATCTCGCCCGTGGGCATTCTGTTCGTGTGCGCCGTGCTGGCCTGCATCGGCCTGAACCTGGTCAGCAACGTTCACAGCTTCGGTGGTGCCCTGGTCGCGCTCAGCGTCTATGCACTCGGCAAAACCTTCTTCTGGCCCACCATGTTGGCCGTCGTCTCGGACCGCTTCCCGCGGACCGGTGCGGTTGCCATCAGCATCATGGGCGGCATCGGCATGATGTCGGCCGGCTTGATCGGCTCCGCCGGTCTCGGCTATGCCAAGGACCGTTTCGCCTCCGCGGAACTCCGCCAGGTCGACGAAAACCTCTACACCGAAGTCAAGTCGTCCAAGCCAAGTCGCTTCCTGCCGTCGATCTTCGGTGAAGTCTTCGGGTTCGATGGTTCGAAGCTGGACGAAGCCCAGAAGACCAAGAAGGATCCGGCGAGCGACGAGGCGGCCAAGGCGCGGGCCGCGAAGATCCTCGACGCGAGCATCGCGGGCGATCGCAAGACGCTCCGAGCGGACTCGCTCATCCCCGCGACCATGGCGGTCATCTACCTGCTGCTGCTCCTGTACTTCAAGGGCATCGGCGGCTACCGTCCGGTGAAGATCGAGGAAGCCCACTAAGGGGTCTTCGCCCCGCCGCTGGAGCGGCGAGAGTCACGGCGAACCATGAAACGGCTTCCCCAGGTGGGAAGCCGTTTTTTTTTGGGAGAGGCGAGAGAGCCGGTCTTGTGACGCGTCGCGGCCCGGCATCGCTCACAGCCACGGCGGGCGGCTCGCATCCGTCCTTAGGGGTAATGGGGTTGATCTTTTCCGTGCCGGCCTCCCGTGATCCCCTACGGGTGTCCCCTGAACGAAGGTGCCTTGGCCACCAACGGGTGACAATCGGCCGTCCATGACCTACGCTGGAGGGCCTGAGGCGGACGACGATAAAGTACACGCATTCGCATGCCTCGGTCCCGCGACAAGCCTATCGCGGTGTCCCCTGGACCAGCGCCCCACCCACCGGCCGTGAGTCATGCCTTCGATGGACGAGTTGCCGGAAAGTTCGGCTTCAGCTTTTGCTCCCACCACACCGACTGTTGAGTCGACGGGACGCCCGCGCATCAACGGTTGGCTCATCGGTATCTCGTTGATGGGCATCGCAGCGGCCACCTGGCTCTCCTACGAGACGTGGCGATTCTTCCTCGATCCAACGCCCCTGACCAAAAAGCACCTGAGTCCCGGAGCGATCGACCTGTACTCGCGGTTCACGGAGGTAAACGCCTGGTTCACGACCGGGAGGGTCTACTTCGGAATGCACGAAGCCATGCATCCACCTGCCACCTTCGCCCTGCTTTGGCCCTTGCTTGGCATTCTCTCTTGGACCTGGACAAAGATCGTCTGGTTCGCACTGTCGCTGGTCGGCCTGTGCTGGCTAAGTCGACAGATGATCGAACACAGCCTCGCCCGTACGCGACTCCAGCGGACCTTCGTCGGCCTGATGCCCTTCGCCTCCTACGCCGCCGGCGCCGCCCTGGGCAATGGGCAGCTGATCCCCCTGGTACTGCCGATCCTGCTCTACGTGGTCCTTCATCTCAGCAGGCCCGTCGCCGCCGAGGGCAATCGCCCGTGGCTCGCCTCGGCCGCCATGCTCTGGGCGTTGGTCCAGCCCACCATCGCCGCGCCTTTCTTCTGGCTGGTGCTGCTGGTGACTGACAAAAAGCGTTACGGAATCACGATCGCCGTCTGTTACCTGGTCCTCACGCTTGTCTCCAGTTTCTGCTCTGCCGACAGAATGCTCAGCAAAAAGCCCCAGTTCCGTGGCACCAACGTGCTGCAGCGATGGACCGACAAGGCCACGAAAGGCGCCTACCATGGATCCCGACTTGGTGGATACGGCAGCGTCCACGACCTGTTGGCCGAAACGACATGGGAGCCGGCGCAGGTGCAGGCCGTATCCCTGCTCCTCCTGGCAACGCTCGGAGCGTGGGTCTACGCGCACCGGCACGTCGACCTTTGGCTGCTGATCGGCATCACGGCGTTGCTGGCCCGCTTCTGGACCTACCACCGCTGGTACGACGACCTGCTGCTCATGCTTCCGCTCGTCAGCCTCTTCCGCGTGACCCAGCTGCCGCGATATGGCACGCGTGCGCAGCGGATCGCGCTGGGCTTGTTCCTCGTCGTGTGGGGATTCTCCCTCGCGCCGGGAGTCCTCTATATACTTCCTGTACTCGTCCCGCTGCAGGTCACCACCTGGCTCGTCGTGGTCGTCTTCCTCCTCTATCTCTCGAACCGCGACCGACTGGTACAGGCCTCTCCGGCCCCTGTCGTGGCATGATACGCGAGCATTCGCCCGAGGCGGTTCGCGCATCCCCCTGGCGATCGTCCCCGCGCTCAGCTGGCACGTCCGCGGGCATCGCGCCGGCAACCGACTGAAAGCCTTGGCTTCGATCGAGCAATGACGATGAGCTAGTGACGACTGCTTGTCAGCACATCGTCGGCGATCAGGCCCAGCAACCGGTCGAATTCCTCCATCGCCACCGGTCCGTTGTCCTCCATCGGTTCTTCTGCGATGGATACGCCTTCCCAGAACTCGGCGACATCGGCTCCTGCGAACTCCTGCGCAGCTGTCAGATCGGGGGAACTTGCAAGCAGTCCCTCTTCGCGGGATGGTCCGAAGTCCGAAGTCGATTCTCTCTCGCCTTCTTGCAGCGAAACAAGCGCATGGATGATCGCGAGCGCATCCAGGGGCGAGCAGTAACCATCGCCGTTCACGTCGAGATAAGGCAGCAAGGAACCCGCGGGACGCGTCGCGGGCAGCTTCCTCGACGCATCCACGATCGTGGGGTGGTGCAGTTCGTTGAGCACCAGCAACGCGTCCAGGGGCTGCAGCACGCCGTTCTCGTTCGTATCGACGGCCAGCCCCTGGTTTCGCCACGGACCACCCCTGTGGACCACGGCCTCGATCGGTTCCCCTTCGGCCATGGTCGCCAGCGTTGGTCCCGAGGCAAGGGTGAAGTCTCGTTCCACCAGCAGATTCCCGTCCCACGGTCCGTTGGCAAGAGCGCCCATCGCTGGAGCGGAGTTGGCCCGGATCAGCCGGGACGTGGCGGTCACGCGCGGGAATCCCTTCAGGTTGGGTTCACCCACCATCAGGGTGAGTTGCACCGGTTCCGTCCAATTCGCGGGTGGCTGGTAGCGGACGAAGCCCGTTGCATCGGTGAAGTACCGATTCAACGCCTCCCGCGTCCCTTCGAATGTCCAACCCAGCCGACTCTCTTGGGCGGTCACGCCCAGGCCGGAACGGGCCGCCAGGGCTCCTTTGCCAACCATCAGCGTGACATGCTGGCGGGCCGCCGTGGATGCGTCGAAGACTCCCAGCGGCAGGTGCGGAAAGACGATCGCCGGCGCCGCGCCGCTGGACAGTTTCAACTCGGCCGGAACGTCCACGCTCGCAGACTCCCGGACGTTCTCGACAACCACCAGAAAGGCTTTTTCATACTCACGGCCCCGGGAGTCAGCCGCCTTGAGCCGGACCGAAAGCCGTGGGTTCGCTTCGTAGTCGATCGTCCCGCGCGTCAGCAGACGATTGCCACTGATCGTGAATCGCTGGTTGTCCGCATCGCCTTCACCTGGCACCAGCGTGTAGGTCCACGCTGCGGACGGGTTGGATACGATGGTCGACAAGGTTCCCACCAGGGTTCGGCTGGCCGCGTTTTCGCGCACTCGATCGGCCGACAACTGGATGTCGGCCCCCGTGAAGATCCCCGCGGCCGGATTGGCACTCAAAGTTCCCCAGGCAACATCCCCGGTCGTCGAGGAGTACTTGCTCACATAGGCCAGCGGCCTGCGTCCCACGACGTCGAACAAAATTCCGCCGTGCGTATTCAGATCGGCAAGCGAGAAAGACGGCTGCGGGTGCAGCATCTCGATGCGTTGCTCAACCAGGTCAGCGAGCACGGTCGGGTTCAGGCGGTCCACGACCTCGGAGCCCAGCGTCTGCCGCAGGTGCGCGAGAGCCTCGGCGCGGTAGTTCGCATTCCCCAGGACGGTCGCCCAACGCGCCTCCCGGATGCCGCCGACGGACACTTCGATGCGATCGCCCTCCTCAGGTCGCAGGTTTTCGATAAACGGCACTCCGCTCTGCTGCACATCCCCGATAACGAAGACATCAGGCTGGCCGTCGATCCCGCGAAGCACGACATGGTCGCCACCGGCAGGAGCCCGCAGGTAGGCTGAATCGCCGTTTCGCCGCGCGATCAGTTCGTGCGGCACGAACTCCTCGCGCGCTCCGAGATGCCCCGCGATCGCCAGTCCCGCCTTGTCGCCAAAGGCGATCGAGACCACCGCTGCCGACGGTTCGACGCGGTAACCGGAGTCGGCACTGAGCATTTCCAACTGCAGGTAACGGTCCCCATCCCGGATTGCCGCTTCCGACACCAGCACATCCACCGTGGTGGAGGAGGCTCCCGGTGCGAAGGTGGCAATCGACAGGGAGTCGCCCGTCGACAGGCGATAGTCCGCGCCGCGGGCAGTTCCCCCGGTGCGGAAACGAACTGCCAGACCGTAGTCAGGTGCCGGCAGCAGCCCGCGGTCGTCGAGCAATTCCAGCCGCAAGCGCACTTGGCCTGACGAACGGCCATTGAGGGTAAGCTGATTGGAAGCAGCTTGATCCCCAGCATCTTCCAACGAAACGCGCACGCGTCCCGTCACGCGGCGATCGGGCCGGTCCACTTCCTTGGGCCTGTAGAACAACGGCAGGAACGCGGCTCGATACTGGTCCTTCGGCTTGGGTGCATGCTCCATCAGAGCTTGCGCGAGGTTCTCGACAAACTCCCGCTTGGCCCCGGAAATCGACGGCACAAACAGTTGCTGACCCGACTGGGGCACCAACTTGCTCAATTCGAAGGCCTCGGTCAGACGCTGGTCCAATACCCGCTGGCTGAGCACCAGTCCGTCGGCCAGGTGATCGAGCATCGTGCCGAAATGCTTCTCGATCGCCGCTTCGATTCGCGTCATCTGCTCCCGCGTGCGCCGCGCGTCGACCACGAAATCGGCGAGAATCTCCGGGGCCAGTTCCAGCAGTCGCTTGGTCGGATAGTTGGCAAGTGCTTCCTTGAGCACCGCGCGAACATGCTTCCCATCGAACACATCAAAGCAGGGAGCCACCGGTTGGCGACGAAGCCAGTCGATCGCTGGAAAACCAAAGCGGGTGGCAATCGAGTATCCGTAGGCACTGAAAGCAACCACTTCAAGACGATCGGCCTTGTCCGGAGACGGCTTGTAGCCCCAGGCGTTCTCGTTGTCGTAGTCCAGCTCGAACTCCCGGAAAAGCTCAATGAACGTCATCAGGTTCACAATCTGCGAATACGTGAACTTGATGCTCTCAAGCCCGCGCGCTACCTCCGCCGGATTCGACGATCCCATGGCGACGTACGGCGAAAAATCGTCATCCGCGAACGTCGCGGGAGTGCTCGCCAGGATCTGCGAGTACAGGTGCGTGATCAACTCCGGCGTCACCTCCAAGCCGCCCAGGTTCATGTCGGGACGCCAGCGAAGCAGGCTTACATACTTGAGCGTCGTGTTCAGGTTAACGCTGTGTCCCGGCAATCCGACCAGCGGGAAGCCCATGTCGGCGCCGGAGAGCGAGTCGAGGACGCTGACCATCGGCTTGCCGTCCCGCGAGCGAAGTTCACCGGCCACCACCATGCCGTCGCGGAAGTCGATGACGCCGTTGCCATCGCGGTCGGAGAAGTCCAAGATGGAATCACCAAACCGGAATTCACCGCGGGCATCGGACACCGTCGAAGGCTCGTCGTCCTGCGGCCTCAGGTCGAGATTGACCGTCTGTTTTCCGTTGGAATAAGTACGCTGGTCGAGGTAGATATTCCCGAAGACCACCGGCCCGGCACTCACCCGCTGCCCAACCGGCACCTCGGTGTAGGCGATCGTACGGTCGGTGAACCGCAGTGTATCCAGGCCGCTTGCGGTCCACGCCAGATCGGACGCATCCACTGGCGTGAACGTGAACGTCGTGCCGTCGTTGACCAGAGTGTAACTGCCGACGGTCGCCTGCAAGGCGAGCGTATCGTAGCCCAGTCCGGTTCCTCCCGCGAGCACGCTTTTCGCGCCGGGACGCGCGATCGCCAGGACATCGCTGCCGGGTCCCCCGGAGATCTGCAGCTCCGCGTCGACCCCCGGCCCCACGTGGAAAAGGTCGTTCCCGTGACCACCATCGGCAACAATCCTCGTGACACCCGCGAACGTGCGTTCCACTGCCAACGAACGCACGCGAACGCTGCCTGCCACCACCTTGCCGGATCCGTCGCGCACGGCGTCAACATGGTAGGTCTCGTCCAGGATGCTGCCATACCAC
Organism: Pirellulaceae bacterium; assembly: GCA_044238045.1. GTDB lineage: Bacteria > Planctomycetota > Planctomycetia > Pirellulales > Pirellulaceae > CAZUJM01. The sequence continues at coordinate 7,742 of JBIIEC010000256.1, forward strand.
TTGCCGCCCGCATCCCCATAGCGTTCCAAGCCGTCGCCAGCGCTGAGTGTCAGGACACCACCCTGGAGTCGAGCGATCACCGGATCGGGACGATCCTCGCCCGAAGCGTTGCCCCACTTCCAGTCCATGCCCACGGGAACCGTAACTCCAAGGATCTGCACTTCGACCCGGAAGGAGACACTGGCCGGTCCAAAGCCGACGAATCCGCGGAAGCCGGGGCCCGCCCCACTGCCGAGCCATCCCCAGTCGTAACGCGTCGTCCCCACGACCTCGCCCCGGAACGTCTTGGTGCCACTCACCGCTTCACGCGACAACGAAAGGTAGATATTCGACGTGCACTCGACGTCCAAAATCGAGAACTTCGTGGCGCCCTGCACCGAAAACTGATAGGCTCCATCGGAGCGATAGAACCCCGATACGTCGAACGTCGCAACACCAAAAAAATCGGCCGTTCCCCGGTCAACTCGCAACTCGAAGCCACCCTCCTGGCGAAGCATCCGGCCGGATACGGCCAGTTTCAACAGCCCGACATCGACCACTCCCGACAGTCGCGCATCAAAGTCCGTATTGGCTTTCACGACCACGCCGGAATCGACGGTTTCATCGGAGTCGCTGGTGTTGATCAAAAGCCGCCCATCAACTCCGGCAAGTCGCGCCACGTTCCCGGACACCTGGGCGTCCAGCACCAGGTCGACCGGTCGTTCAGGGCCATGAAGGATCCAGGCATCACCGGAAACGTCCAGCGATCCAAAGCCCACGTTCACGCGGCCAGCCAGCCACGCCCTTATCCGATTCGGCAGGAACTCTAGCAGAACAGTTCCCGCGATGCCCACACCGCCGATCGAAATCAGCCCCTCGCTGGCGATGGTTGCCTTGTTCGCGGGAAGTGACCGCAGCACATAGCCATCGCCATCCGCATCCGCCTCGCCCTTGCGGCGCAGCGATCGGACCTGCCGTTCCGAGGCCGTCGCGTTGACCTCCACCAATGAGCGGGCGTCGAACGTGAACCCGGGCGTATCGATCAGGCTGCCGCCGTCGATGGCGCCCACCTGCAGGCTGCCATAGAGGGGGGGGGGGGGGGGGGGGGGGGGGGGGGGGGGGGGGGGGGGGGGGGGGGGGGGGGGGGGCGGGCGGGGGGGGGGGGGGGGGGGGGGGGGGGGGGGGGGGGGGGGGGGGGGGGGGGGGGGGGGCCCCGCGGCGGGACGAGGGGGCC
>JBIIEC010000384.1:0-5776 GCA_044238045.1 Pirellulaceae bacterium
CCCCGATGCGTACTCCAACGTCCCCGTGACCGCAATCGGATTCAGCACCGGCAGTTCCAGTCGCATGTCGCAGCGAAGCGTCGACACGTCGGGCTTCAGCAGCAGGTCGAACGATCCCTGCATCGCCACGGAAGCCGGAAGTTTCAGCAGGCCGCCGCCGGAAACGGCGAGGTACGAAGAAGGCTGGCTGCCTCCCGGTGGCGAGGAAGGGACCACGACGGTATCGGGCTGCCCAGGAACCTGCAGGTCCACGGGAATCGTGTAACGCACCTCCTCGCCGGTCGTGTTGGCCACCAACCGCAGCGAATCGGCCGTCAACGACACGGCCGTCCCCAATTCGATCGAGGCGACATCCAACTCGGACTTCAAGGCGAGCCCCGTGCGCGTGATCTGGAGGAAAGCCAGGTGTCGATCGACGCCGATGCGCGGGCCTCCGCTGGGCCCGATGTGGCCCGAGCCTTCGGCGTAGAGCGTGATTCCGGTGGCGTCCACCTGGAAGTCGATGGCGCCGCGCAGGTCGACCATCCCCAGCAGGTCCATCTCGGACAGGCCATGCGTCCGCAACAACGCTCGGTCGAATTGAAGCACGCCGACCGGCGCGGCGCTCGGGCCACGCACCGCGTACCCCGATTGCTCCACGATCGCTCCCGCGGCCGTGCGTACAGTATGCTTCGAGCGGCTGAAGTCGACAGCCGCGCCTTGAAGGGAGAGCCCGACGTTCATGTCGATCGAGAAGTTGCTGATCGAAGCCCGCAGGCCTTCGATGCCAATCACCTGAGCGCTCGGCAGGTCGGCCTCGAAGCCGAAGTAGACTCCGGGGTTCGTCAACGAGGTGCTCAGCATATAGACGCCGGCCGCTTGGAAACGATCGAGGACAAATCCGGCCGCCGTCTCGTCGCGGACGGAGCCGTCGATGCGTCCCGTGGCCGGATTACGCTCCCAGTAGCCGCCGATTCCCGCGAACCCGAGTACCTCCATTCCGACGCTCAGTGAGTTCACCGTCACCGAGCGTCCATCGGTCAAAGTCACCTCTTCGCCCGCATGTTTGGCCAGTGCCATCGACCCCGCCACCTGGACGTAATCGGCGAGGGTGGCCTCGAAATAACCGACCTGCGCGGCGACGATCTCCTGCGTGAAGTCCAGCAGCACTGGCTTGGTCGGATCGCCCGTGGCAACGGACAGTCCAACGCCATTGAAGGCGGCGCCCGCGCGGAAGTCGATCGCGGGCATCGGCAGCAGGCCAGCGGCCACATAGAAGGCGGGGCCCACCGCCGCTTCCACCGCCGGCATCAGGCTCGTATTGATCTCCACGGCAACATCGTCCAGCCGCGCGCCCGCGATCTTCTCCGTTCCCTCCAGACGCGATGACTGCATGCTGGCTTTGGCTGCCACATAGACGGGCAGCACGCTGGCGATCCCCGGGATCGACACACCACTTACACTGGTCGCTGCCATGACCGCCAGGCCGAACTCGACACCCTCCACAACCAGACCAACCCGCTGTCCCTGCCCTTCCGACTCAACCCCGGCGAAGCCGCGCAGGTTCGTGCCACCGGCAGTGATGACGAACAGATCGTGCGTCAGTCCCACGCCCGATACCCCAGGAATCATCTCGAGCAGCCCGGAGTCCGCCTGCGCGCCCACCACCGACGCGCCCACTTGGAAATTCAAAGCACCCTCCAACGAGAGGAACCGATCCAGCGTCAGTGAGGCCTTCGCCACGTCAGCCGAAAGTTGCACCGTACCAACCAGGTCCAGCAGCACACCACCACTGGCCGTCTTGATTCGATAGCCTCCCGCTTCGCGGAACGACTGCGGGAAGTCGATGGCCCCCGCGTTCAAGGCCCCCAACTCGACACCGGCGTTGCGGCGAATCGAGACGCTCTCCAGTCCACCGCTAACCGTATCTCCCAACCCCACCAGGGAAGCGGACGCGACATCCATCTTCAAAGCGTCAAACAGGTGGCGACCATTCGTGAAGACCGCGTATCCGAAGTCGATGTCGCGAGCATAAAAGCCGACCGCGTCCGCGAGCGGCCCGTCGCCGAAGAAGGGCGTCTTGCCAGCCCCCGTGTAGCCCACGAACACATCGACGTCGGTCGAGGCTACCGACAGCACGGCGAACCGGCCGTCCACGTTCGTAAGCGTACTGCCCACGTCGGCCCTGCGCGTCTTCAAGCCATCCGTGACTTCGCTGACGCCAAACGAAAGGTCGCCGCGCACGGAAACGGCCGACGCCAGCGAGAGCACCGCGCCTTCGACCTCCACGGTCGCTTCCGCGCCCACCGTTCCATCCAGATCCAGCGTGACGCTCCGCCCGTCTCCCCAGATCGAACCCCCGACGACTCCCATGCGCGAGCCAAGACCGGTGGGCACGGTGATCGGCGCGCGCTTCAGGTCCATGACCCGCCCGCGCAGGTCGGGGCTGTTGACCCGCAAGCTGATGGCTTCCGCCGAGAGTTGGGTGTTCGGCACGCCCACGACACGAATCGTATCCGTCGAGCCATCCGCAGCCACCCAGGCCGATCCACTCGAGGGCGACAAGGCGATCAGCGCGGCAAAATCGACGCCCTGCAACTCGAGCCCCACGCGTTCGCCACCTTCATGGACCTCACCCACGAACAGGTCTTGGTCCACGACGGCGAACGACAGCGAGGCGATCGACTCCGAGGTATGCTCCTTCGTCGAGGGATCGTAGGCTGCTACCTGATTGAGTTCGACACGCAGGTCCAGCGATCCGTCGTACTGGACCAGTTCGCCAATCGCCAGGTCGAAATTCCCGCGAAGCGTGAACAGTTCGCGCTGGTCCGGCTGCAGTTTGTCCGCTCCCAGCGAGAACCCGTGGTTCGCGCCCAGCGAGAAGGGTCGCGTCGTGTCGATCGACGAGCGATCTTCCGGCAGCCGCAGGTACTCCAACTCGACGCCTTGCGCCGCCAACGCCGCGTTGTCCACGCCCGACAGCTCGACGACATCGACCGAGGCATCCAGCATCGACCACTGCCGACGCGTCTTGCCTGCTTCGACCGTGCGTTCCCCGAACACGCCAAACGACAACTGGGCGTTCTCCGCGGACAGTCCCTTACGACTCCCCGATCGCTCCACGCCCAGGAACAGGTCGGCATCCTGAATCCCCACCAGCAACGCATCGACTGTGACCGTCTCGCCTCCGGTCAATGTCACGTCGCGGACCGACGACTCGAACGAGAATCGACCGTCCAGCCGCGCGACGTCCAACAGGTTCGCCTGGACATCGCCCTGCGCCGCGATGGTAAAACCTCGCATGTCGATCCTGACCGGCTCCGACTGCTCCGGGCCATCCCACTCCAAGGGCGCGATCGTCAGCGGTGTCCGTGACCAGTCGATCGCTCCTCCACCAAGCGAGTTCCCGAAGGAGATCGGACTGGTGTTGATCACGGCGTAGGCGTCGCGGACGGAAGCGGTGAACTGGTCGATGCCGACGAACCCGGCCAAGTCGGCGTCCGCCTTCGCCGCCACCCAGAACCGCTTGTCGTTCATGTCGCTGGCGATGGCCAGGCCGAATCCCGCGTCATCCAGCCGAAGACCGATATCGCCAGCGCCCAGGAACAGATCTGGCAAGGCAACGCCGAACGTAAATACGGCGGCGTCCACCTGCGTGCCATCGTCCAGGGTCAGCTGCTGGTAGTTCGGACGAATGCGGACCGGCAGCGTCTTGTCGATGAGGTTGAACGCCTTCAGGTGGAAGTCGCCTGAAAGGTCGAAGAGCAGCTGCGATCCGAAGCGAATGTCGAAGGTGGCGTCGCGTACGCTCGCCTCCACCTGGTCTCCCAGCGTGAAGGCGACGGTGAGGCCCGAGCCGTAGCCCGCCAGCAGGTCGTTCGTCTTGACGAAACCGATGTCGCCTGACAGCTGCAGCACACCGAGGACTTCCGCCGAGAGCCCGGCCACGTCGAACGAGATGGTCCCCGGCGTGATCTCCTCCGAGAACACGTAGCGAGTAGCACCAACCACAATTGCATCGCCTTCCTTCACGCCCATCTGCTGCGTCGCGTAACGCACGCGCAGGTCGCGTGCCGCCACGGGAGTGAAGTCCGCGATCTGCGCCTCAAGCGTGCCGCCGGACACCTCCAGCAGGATTTCCTCGCCGGAGAGACGCATCCCGAGTCGTCCGCCGCTGAGCCCCAGTCGAGCGTCGGTCCCACCGACCAGGGAGACCGCAACCTTGTCAGCTACTGCGACGATCGCGTCTCCCGACGCGCGAAACCCAAAGTCGCCCGAAAGACTGGCGAAGCCCGCGAGGTCGACTCGCAACCCTTGGACACCGAACTGCTGGAAGCCGCCCGTCATCGCCGACTGGAACTCGTAATCGATACCCGCCACGAGAACCTTCTGGCCTCGCGCCACGCTGGCGGACGCGGATGCAAAGGCGACTAACACGCGGTCGGCTTGCAAATTCTGCAAATCGGCGACCTGCATCCGGACACTTCCGCCCGACAATTCCAACGCCGTGCCCAGCGAGTTCGCCAGCAGGCCCAACGACGCGTCCTCGACGCGAACACCGCCTTCCGACGCGTCGAGCAACTCCGCCGACATACCGCGTCCCACGGCGACTACACGGCCGTCGGCGACCGCGAAGCCTACATCGCCGCGGACCGTGGCAAAGCCGTCGACAGAAGCGACGAATCCGAGGACTGAGAACGAACGAGTCCCGGGAGCGATATCGGTCAAGAACTGGTAGGAGCTATCGCCGATCGCCAAGACGCTGCCCCGCGGGACGTTCGGCACGCCCGCGGAAGCGAATTGAACGAACACGCGATCGGCCTTCATTTCCAGCAGCCCACCCAAGTTCGCTGCGAAGCCGCCCTGCACTTCGACGACCGCGCCGTCTGCGGAGACGACCACCCCCAGGGCGCCATTCGTGGCTGCCACGCCGCTGCCATCGGGCGCTCGCAGCGACGCGTGGATATTCTGGCCGATACCGATGACCGTTCGTTCCGCGCCCACGCCCTGCAGCGAGATTCCCAAGTCGCCCGACAACGAAGCGAAGCTGGGAGCGGCGAGAGTCAATCCCGTCAGTGCAAAAGCCTTCGTCGCCGCAGCGATCGAATCCTGGAACGTGTACGAGATGTTCGACACCTGCACGGAACTGCCCGCCTCAACAGCCATGCCCTCGGAGGTGTAACGCAGGAACACACTCTCGGCCGCCACCACATCCAGACCCGCGAGATCCAGGTCGAACTCGCGAGCACGGGCCTCCAGCGCCACCTCTCCCTCCTGGATGAGCAGCCCGAAACTTCCACGCCGCGATGATAGGCTCGCGACGTTGCCTCCATTCAATTCCGTGGAGATGTCGGTCCCGACCGCCCAGAACCCTTGATCATCGTAGTGGAACCCCACATCACCGGAGATCGACGCAAAGTCCGCGATCGTGGCTCGAAAACCTTGGGTTCCGAAAGCGACGGTATTGGCGGCGATTGCCGACGTGAAGGTGTAGGATGCCGTTCCCACCGTCAACGTCCGTCCGGCGGCGATCGTCGTCTCCGAGGTGTACTGCGCGAACACCTTGCCGGCCTGCAGGTTCGAAAACTCGCCCAACCGCGCGTCGAGCGCACCTTGACTCAGCTCCAGGGCGGTCTCCGTCGATGTCGCCAGCAATCCAAACGACGCATCCTTGACCTTCAAGTAGGTCGTGCCGTCGTCCGGACCGAGTTGCGCGGACAGTCGACTGCCGACCATCACCAGTTCCGTGCCCTGCAGACTCAGGCCCAACGTGCCGCTCACCGAAACGTTACCGGGG
>JBIIEC010000477.1:0-4272 GCA_044238045.1 Pirellulaceae bacterium
GAGGGTCAGTGCCGAGGGTCAGTGCCGAGGGTCAGTGCCGAGGGTCAGTGCCGAGGGTCAGTGCCGAGGGTCAGTGCCGAGGGTCAGTGCCGAGGGTCAGTGCCGTGGGTCAGTGCCGTGGGTCAGTGCCGTGGGTCAGTGCCGTGGGTCAGTGCCGAGGGTCAGTGCCGTGGGTCAGTGCCGATCGGCACGCCCGACGGATTCGCCATGCTGCCTGCTCCCCCGTTCCTGTAGGAGTTCGCTGCCGGATTGCTCTTCCGCCCCCGGATGGGCATTGGTAACTTCCCCCACAACGTTTACGGAGACGAGAGCAGTCCGAGAGGCGGACCAGCACGGAGAGTGGGTGCAGTCGCATGGAAGCTAGCGGCTTGAGAAGCAACGGCGCGTTCACGGGATGTCACGGGGTCGGCGGTGGCCGCGCGCGGCCGCTGTGGATCATCGCCGGCTGGATCCTCGCCGGGCTGGCGGTGCTTCCTTGGGATCGTGCGATCTCGCGATTCACCGAGGGCCAGGGCGTGCCCGGCGACATCCGGGCACTGTTTGGTCGTTCGGAGGTGTTCGGCCACGGCTACGGCGTCTTGGGAATCGCGATCACGATCTACGTGCTCGATCCGGCCCGTCGTCGCCATGGGCTCTATTATGCGACGACTTTCGCGGCGGCAGGACTGTCCGCCAACCTGCTCAAGCTGCAGGTCTGGCGAACGCGACCGCGCTACTTCGACCTCGATTCCGATACGTCCTCCTTCGTCGGCTCGATCTGGACCGACTTCCAACTCGATTACCACATCCTGCGCAATCCCGAGAACCAGTCGTTCCCATCGGCCCACACGGCGGGAGCGGTGGCGGCCGCCTACGCACTCAGTCGCATCTATCCGGCCGGTAGTCGCTGGTTCTACACGCTGGCGGTGCTCTGCGCAGCCAACCGCATCGACGGCAATTCGCATTTCACCAGCGATGTGTTCTGGGGAGTTGCCTTGGGATACGGCGTGGCCGCGGCGGTGGCACACATTCCGTACTTTCGAAAGCTGCTGGCCGAACCGTCGACGAACGACGATCACACGACGTACGATGACACCGGCCAGGCTGGCGATGGTGGTTCGATCTCGCTGCGGGGCGCGACCGCGCGGAAGTTCCGTATCGTGCATGGCGAGGACCGCGCGAAGGCCGCTTGATCGCGTCGATGCTCCGCGGCCTGGCGCGACTCGCCGCTTCCATCCAAGGGTGCCGGGCCGCGATCGTCAGTCGTCAGTCATCAGTCGTCAGTCGAACAGCGCGACGCTGGCGGTGAAGCCGTGGAGGAAGTTCTGTTTCCCCACGGGCCCGATCTCGCCCTGTGCGAACAGGCCGGCCAGCGGGATGTCGCCAAACGCATCGGCGATGCGCGTGGCGTCGTGGTGGTTTTCCGAGAAGAGCCGCGAGCCGCGGCCATTGCAGGTAAACACGAGCGCCGCGCGGGCAGGCTTCTCGAGCGCGGCGGCGTGCAGTAGGTGCCGCAATTCGTCGCTTGCCGAGCGTTCATCGCGGAGGTGGAACTGCACGGTCTGGCCGCGGCGCAGGAAGTCACCCACGGCGACCGCTTTGGTTTCCGGATCGATGCCCAGCACATTCCGCACGAGGAAATCGCCCATGCCGAAGTGATCCCGGTACTCGCTCATGACGACCCCCAGGTGCAGGCCGCGCTGCATCATCTGCTTCTCATGGGTCGGCAGCTGCTGGAACAGTTCATGGAGCACATCGAGGGCCGGGCGTCCGCCGAGACCTTGGACGAGGTTGCGTTCCACGTCGGTGACAATCAGCGGAACGCCCACGGGTCGGCAGCCCTGCGACACGACACTCCGCAACGGCCCGCGACCGTGCAGCAGCACGCCCACGGCGCCGTCGGCCACGGCGCGATCCTGCGCGAACAGACGGTTCTCGCCCGGCACCGACGCTCCACTGGCCATCCCGCCCAGCACGCGCGTGTCGGGATGGTCTTCGCGGAGGCGATGCAGAAGGAAATCCGCGGGAAACGAGAACGGATCGGCGAGCAGTAGGAGCGTCGAATCGTCAGGCCACGATTCCAGCAATTGGTCGTTCCATCCCGTGAAGACCGGTCCCTCCGGCGTCTGCTCGAACGCCAGCCGCACCGGTTCGATCCGCGTGTGGGGCAGCCGCGCCGTCCAGACCGACAGGGCCGGACCGTCCTCGACTTCGCGCCGCACGCCAACGATCGACTCGCCGGAACACCCGATGAGCTGCCGAATGCCCAGACGCTCCCGCAGCAATCCGGGCAGTTCCTCCCAGCCGGCCGCATGGTCGTGTGAACTGAAGACCACGGCCAGGTCCCAGTGGTCCGAGGAGGACGACGGCGAGTCGCTGGCCGGGACGGCGGGCGTCTTTCCGGACGCAAGTTGCTCCTCGATCTCCCGCACCGCATCGCGCCAGGAGCTTCGCAGGGAAAGCGCCGAACCGTACTGGTTGTCGTTGGATGCGGCATCGAGCGGAGAAAGGGAAGCCATAAAAGGAGTCCTGGGGAGTGGGGCGGTTGATCGACGCCAGACGCATCATCTTCTATAGTCGAGCGATCGGCAATGAGCCGTGGTGGCTCCAACGCCCCTGCCGGCTCCCGTCGCCCGCCGCCTGCGTGGCGACCGCGCGACGGCTCCGTTTCGCGGCCAACGCCCGGCCCGCCTCCGCACTCTTTCCTGTGCATGGAAAGCTCGCGCAGCATGCAACTTCACGAGGACCCAGAGCCACGCGGCAAACGGCAAACCCTGCGGGCTCGGCGCGCGCGCGTCATGCAGTCGCGGCGGCGGATCCTCCGGGCGGTCGTCGCGCTCACGCTGTGGCCTTGGGGTTCGAAGGCCGACGAAGGAACCCGCCCGGTCGATGGTGATGCGGCAGGGCAGGATCGGTCGACCGCGGAGACACCCGAGCCATCCACCACGCAGCAGCCGGCCTCGCTGGCGGATGCCCTGCGCGTACGTCGCCAACTGCTGCAGCGCGAACTGGGCGATCGCGGGTTCACGGTCGTGGAGCATTCGCCGTTCCTGGTTGTGGGCGACGAGCCGCAGGAACGTGTCCGGCAACGAGCGGCGGGAACGGTGCGTTGGGCGCTGCGTCATCTGAATCGCGACTACTTTCGAGCGGCTCCGGAGCGGCCCGTGGAGCTGTGGGTGCTGCGCGACGAAGCCAGTTACCAGCGTATGGCCCGTGGTCGGTTGGGCATTCGTCCTTCCACTCCGTTTGGCTTCTACTCGCCTACTCAGGCAGCAATCATGGTCAACGGCGCGACGGGCGCGGGGACTCTGGTGCATGAGATGGTGCACGCGCTGCTGGCCGTGGATTTTCCCGACAGCCCGGCCTGGTTCAACGAAGGCTTCGCGTCGATGTTTGAGCAGTGTGAGGAGCGGCAGGGAACGATCTGGGGGCTGCCCAACTGGCGACTGCGCGGATTGCAGCGAGCGCTGGAACGGCGGGAGCTGCCGCGTCTGGAGCAGCTGTGCGGTTTGGATACGGCAGCGTTTTACGGAGCCGGCGATTCACTGCACTACGCACAGGCTCGCTACCTGTGCCTGTACCTGCAGGATCGGGGCGTGCTGCGCGGGTACTATGCGCGGTTTCGCGAGTCGCAGGCCGACGATCCGACCGGTTACGCGACGTTGCGCTCCGTACTCGGCGGGATCCAGCCGGTGGAGTTGGAACGCGATTGGGCCGCGTATGTGGCCGCGCTGACGCCGCCAGAGGAGAACAACGGTCCGCCGGCAGCTCCGGCGATCCCCGGGAATCGGACGCCGACGCCAGAGGAAGCCGGCCCCTGAAACGCGAAGAGGCCCAGCTCGAAAGCTGGGCTGTGCCTCAAACGCAAAGAGGCCCAGCTCGAAAGCTGGGCCTCCCCGTGATTTTCAGCGAATCGCACGTTTCCTGCACGGGGCTCGCATGCAGCCCCGTGCGAGGTCCCACGCGACCCCGCACGATCAAATCCTGCGGCTTACTTGCGGCGGCGGCTCAGGAGAGCCAGCGAACCGAGCAGCGCCAGCACCATGCTCGACGGTTCCGGCACAGCGGACACGGCGGCGCGGGGGCCCTTCTCGTAACCGCCCATCTGGAAGGCTGCGACGAAGTCGCTGCTGTCGAACAGGGCGTCGCCGCTCCAGTCGCCTTCCGCCCAGCCAGCGGCCGAGCCCGTCTCGTACTTGCCCTTCTGGAACACTTCGACGAAGTCACTGCTGTCGAACTGCAGATCCAGGTTGGCGTCGCCGGAGTAGGTCTTCTTCAGGTTGACGATCCACA
>JBIIEC010000652.1:0-4265 GCA_044238045.1 Pirellulaceae bacterium
CCGCCGACCCAGCCCCGGAGAAGCTGTTGCCGCGCCAGGGGCCGAGTGCAGCGAGGACTTGCGTTCAGCCCTTGTGTGGTGCGCGAGCCGGGGCAGGCCGGGTGGGGTGGTTGTTACTTGGGGGGGGAAGGGACGAACAAGATTGCCGGCGCTTTCTGGAGCCAGAGGCACATTGTGATCTAGATAGTGATCGGCTCACCGTACGGGAGTAAGCACCGGTTCATGAGCAGTGCCTACGCAGGGCTTGTGATGGCGATTGATTGTCCTTGTGGAGAGACTCTTAGAAATAGCTCATCAATTTCTTCGTGACTAGGCGCGCCCCGTTACAGCAGCAGACGAGCCCGGCTGACGACAAAGCGGATGCCGGCTTCCTGCTGCTGCACTAACTCAAGAGAGCGCAAGGATGAAATGACCTGATGTTCATATCGATGCAGTGGCAGAGGCAGAGGTAGAAGCCAAGTGCAGGCGCACAAGCAGCAGATGCGGGCACGCCACCAGCACCTTGGAGAACGACGATCCGGCCTGGCTGAATCAAAAGCTCAACACGCCCAACAACTAGAAGGTGTACATCTACTCCCTCTCGCTATGGAACTGTTGAGCACCCATCCCATCAAGACGGCGGATTTGGGATTTCATGGCAATTTCTTCGGCGGTAATGTGCTGGCGTGGATGGATGCCAGCGCGGTGGGCTATGCCATGCGCCTGTGTGCTGAGCCCAGGATGCTGACTCTCTCGCTTGAGGATTGCTACTTCAAGCAAACGGTGAAGGAGGGCGAACTGCTTAGCCTCTATGGCCACCCCTGCCACCTGGGTCGCAGCTCGATTCGCATCGCCGTTGAGGGCAGGGTGTTGAACCTCGACACCGGCAAGGAATGCACGGTGCTATGCGCATGCCTCCGCTTTGTGTGCGTCAATGCCCAGGGCAAGTCGATGCCCATCTCTGAGGCGGCCCGCCAGACCATCAATGCCATGATGAACGCCCTCCCTTGCGGCGCAGCAGCCGGTGTCAGCGATGGGGATGGGTTGAACGGCTGGGGCATCTGAGAAGGCCTGCTCAGCGACGGCCGACTCAGCTCGACGATCGATCGCCTTTCGGAAGCGGGTTGCCATCCCCTGAGAGCTGCCAGGCCGCCCAGTAGTGGGGATGGCTCCAATCGTATTCAGACAACTGGCTATTGATCGTCCTGTTGCGGAATCTCTGCTGAACCTCTCGCAGGGCTTCTGCCCGACCCGCGCCCTGTTGCAGCAATGTGTAGTAATTCATCATGAAGACCTTCGTGGCGGCGTCATCGACCTTCCAGAGCGAGAGCAGGGTGGAGCGGGCACCCGCCACCCGCAGGGCGCGCTGCAGGCCATACACCCCCTCCCCGGTGGCCTGGCTGCCGAGTCCCGTGGAGCAGGCGGAGAGCGTCACCAGCTGGGTGCCCTCCAGGTGGAGGTCCGTCGCTTCCAGTGCGGTCAGGCGCCCATCGTCATTGGGGTTGGCGTCGGGATGGTTGGCACCGGCCAGCACCAGCCCGCTCCGCAGCAGGGGATCCTCCAGCTTCTGGAAGGGAAGCTCTTGGGTAGTGAACCCCTGGAAGGGACCCGTGGGATCCAGCTTCTCCTGCAGGTCCGGCAGGAAGAAGCCATGGGTGGCGATGTGAACGATCCTTGGGGCCCGGACCAGTTGCAAGCGCGTGGTGGTGGCCTGCGAGCCGCTGATCACATCGGTGTCCAGACGATGGGCCACCTGCATGCCTTCCTGTTGGGTGTGGGTCAGGCCAGCCCAACGATTGCCAACCCCCTGGCTGGAGCGGATCTGCGACCGCGAGACCCGATCTGGATCCACTGATGTGATTCGAGCCAGGCTGGCGTCGTAGTCGGGATTGGTCATCACCATCACGGAGGAGGCCGGGGGTGTTGCCGCGGCAGGCTCATCCAACAGGTCGCGACCGGTGGTGATCACCTGCAGCTGCCTCTCCTCGCCAAGGGTGGCGCCACTGGGATCCGCATCCCGGGCAGGCAAGGCTCCGAGCGGCACCCGGTGGACCTCGCCATCGGGGGAGACGATCCAGCGCCTGGCAGCTCCCAGATAAGGAAGCAAAGGATCAAACAGCCGGCGACGAACCAACGCCAGTTGTTGTTTGGCTTCCTGAGGCTGGGTTTTCGGATCTGCGGCTAGGCCCAGGGCCTTCTGGATCATCGGCTCCAGGTCGGAGGCCTCGCCCAGGGCAACGGCCCGCATCGCACCGGTGGGCTGGAGCACAAGGGCCAGATAGTGAGGCTCCCCATAACGGATGGTGTTGGCGTCAAAGGGGCGATAGCGCTGAAACTCCACCAGCACGCCATCCGGCGGCAGACGCCTGGCCACCTGCTCGGGTTCCACCAACTCGGGCTTGAGTTGGGGCAGCAGACGGTAGAGCAATTGCTCCAGCCGCTCCTTATCGGCAAGCAATCGGGAGCGCTGCTCCGCCGGCAGCCTGGTGCTCGCCAGCTGGGCGTTGATCCGCTGGAGCCGATCCCTGAGGCCGCGCTGCGGGCCTTTGCGTGCGAGCAGGGATTGTTGACGCTCGATGTCCTCCAGTAAACCCTGGCGATTGAGCCGTGTGAAGAGGGCCAGGCGGGTGCCTGCTTCTCCCCGCTGCGCCAGGGAGAACGGCAGTTGCCATCGATCAGGAAACACCCGTGACAGCTTCTGGCGCTGGGACTTTGGCAGCAGGGGCAATTGGCTGCGCAGCAGGATTACCCACGTGGTGATGCTCTGTTTGAGGTTGCGCTCTGCAGAGGCGAAATCACCGGCCTTGATGAAGGCCATGCCCAGATAATGCAGTGCGTTCCCCACTCCTTGCCGATTGTTGATTTCCCCGGCGATGGCCAGATTCCGCTGCAGATACTCGATCGCCCTGGCCGGGCTGCCGTTGACGAGATAGACATTGCCCAGGGCACCCAGGATCTTCCCTTGCCCGCGGCGATCCTTGACCTCCTGAGCAATGCTCAGACTGGCTTCATAGTTTTGAATGGCTTCTGGATATCTCTGCCGAACAACACTGGTATCCCCAAGATAACCAAGGGACTTACCTTCACTCCGACGATCACGGATCTTTCGAGCTACATCTAGACTCAATTGATGATACTGTTCGGCTTTGTCATAATTGCCTAATTCATAGTAAGCTGTTCCCAGATAGCCATAGGTTCGGGCGCTGGTCTGGCTGTCATTGATCTGCTCCGTAATCGCCAAGCTTTGTTCACAGTAGTCAATCGCTTTCTGGGCATTGCCAAGCGAGAGATAAACGAGGCCCAAAAAGCTCAAAGCCTGTGCTTCGCCTCGCTTTTCCCCGATGGCGCGGGTGATCTCTAAACGCTTGTCTTGATACTCGATTGCCTTGGCAAATTCTCCCTCGGCCCGATAGGCATTGCCCAGGTTGCCCATCGCGTTGCCCTCGCCCTGGCGATCGCCGATCTCCTGAGCAATCTTCAACCTCTGCAGGTGGTGATCAATCGCCTCGCGATAGAGGCCCTGGGCAAAGTAATTCATCCCCAGGTTGCCGAGGGCTGATCCTTCCAGGCGTCGATCGCCAACCTCCCTTGCCATCCCCAAGCTGAGCCTGTGAAAGCCCATGGCCTTGGCCACATCACTGCGGGAGCGATAGGCCACACCCAGATCAATCAACGCTTCAACCTCGCCACGCCGATCGCCGATCTCCCGCACGATCGACAAGCTCCTCTCCAACGAATCCACCGCCCTGTCGTACTGGGCCAAGGCTTCGTAGACCTTGCCCTGGTTTCTGAGCGCGGTCGCTTCTCCTCGTCGATCCCCTGTCTCCCTGGCGATCTGCAGGCTCTGCTCAAAGAAGGGGAGGGCCGTAGCGCTGTCTCCCAGGGCCAGGTAAGCCTTGCCCAGGCCCCCCAGGGCGCTGCCTTCCAGGGCGCGGTTGCCCAGTTTTCGCGCCAGAGCCAGGCTGCGGCGCAACGCCTCCATGGCCTGGCCAGGGTTGCCGCGGGCCTCGGAAAGCAACCCCAGATACAGGAGTGCAGCCGCTTCTCCTGCTCGGTTGTTGCGTTGCCGATACCTCTGTAAGGCCTGCTGCAACGTCTTGCCCGCGGCCTCCAGCTGGCTGGCTTCGAGTTGCTCCTTGCCTTGCTGGAGCAGCCGATCCGTCTCGGCTGGCAGGCCTGGGCTCGTCTGAGCGGCGGCAGGATCGATGGGGAGGGAAAGGGTGGCGGGGAGGGCGGAGAAGAGGAGGCAGAGCAGCAGGGTGTTGCTGCTTTAACTTGGGTTTGTT
>JBIIEC010000478.1:0-4258 GCA_044238045.1 Pirellulaceae bacterium
ACCCACACACTCGCATTGCCCCGCTCGGCGTCCCACGATTCCACCTGGTGAGCCAGCGGCTCGCCCGCACTCGACGCAATGCGCAGGTCTTCGCCGTGGGGCTTGGCTTCAGCAAACTTGAAGAAGTCCCGATGCAGCCGGACGAGCACGGGAAACTGCTCGACGGTCACATCGCCCGGCAGATCCGCGCCCTCCGCCGTCGTGATCAACCAGATCGACCCGGAGTGACGCCATTCCTGGTAGTTGGCCGTGGCCTCGGTCGCCCCGGCGAAAGTTCCCTGGGCCAGGATCGCCAACCAGATCGCTACATACCATCGCATGCCGAAAGCCCTCCGCGTCGAAGCTTCATGGCCGACGCGCCGCGCGCCGGAGGCGTCAGTGTAGCGGAGTTGACGCAAGGTCGCATCGCAGGCGAGTCGTAGCCGACACATGCCGTGTGCCGGTCTGGGAGTGCGATCGGCGGCGGGCCGTTCGATTGGCTAGAGTGTCTTGGAAGCGAGCGTGGGTCGTTGGGCGATTCGTTCGTTCGGCACACGGCATCTGCCTACTAGAAGGCGCCGACTACTGGCCTTTCGCAGTTGCCAGCTTTTCGTCGACGAAGCGATTGATTCGATCGAGGCTGTTGAAGTTGTCGACGTCCGCTTCGTACGCTTCAATCTGGATCTCGAACTCCTTCTCGAGGTACTCGACCAGGCGCAGAGTGGCCAGGGAGTCCAAGATGCCGCCGGTGATCAGCGGCGTATCGCCCATCAATGCCTCGGGGTTCTCACCGGGCAGGAACTGGTCGAGGATAAACTGCTTGATGTTGTTTCGCATGGAGGGCCTGCAGCCGGGTTCGGGGATCAGGAGCAAGGGATGATCGATTGGACCTATCCCTTGGATGGTAGCATGTCGCGTGCGTCCGTTCCTCGGGGGCCCGCGGCGGGTGTCATCATTTGGCTGGAGAACTGGTATCCATCGACGTTTTTTCCGGAGGTCCGGGCAAGTGGAGCGGCACCTCCGGCCGGGATCGCAGGGCTTCGTACAGTCGTTCGGCGATCAGCCGATGGCCCGTCGCGTTCGGGTGGTAGTCCCACGCTTCGACCAGGATCGTGGACGGATCGTGGTCGGCGTAGACGTCCGTCAAGTTGATGACCGTGGGAAGTCCGGCTTGGGCGGCCGCCTCCTGGATCCTCGCGATCTCGCGGTCTTCCTTCTTGCCGGGCGTGGAGGGCAGGAGTACCAAGACCGGATGGACGTGGTGGCTCTGGCACGTGTCCTTCAGATGGGTGAAGGAAGCAACGAGCAGGTCCTTCCAGTAGGGCTTCAGCCGCGCGACGGCTTCACTCTCGGGCATCGCGTCCAGGATGTCCGCTCGTTCTACGATGGCCTCGATGTCCGCATACGGGATCCCGTCCTTGGGTAATCGTTGCAGGTCCATGGTATCAAAAATGATGTCGCGTCCATGGGTTACGAACAGCACTACCTGCGGTTGGAATGCGACCGCTTTCTGATCCAAGGCGTAAATACGTCGCAGGGTGCCGTGGCCCGAGGAGGCGAAATTCAGGACCTCATAGCGAGAGTGCGTCCGGTCGGCGATCGCTTCGTTTAGATGTCGCTCCAGCAGCGCCTCGAAGGTGTCTTCGCGAGCTACGCCGCTGCCCAGGGTGACGGAGCCGCCCAGGAGCGCGATGCGCGTCGTGTCGATCGGGCGCTGCATTTCGCACTCGTCATCGCGCATGCCCCAGCGATTCGTGCGAAACGGCAAGCCCTTGAACGTCACGTCCAGGTTCGGGATCAGCTCGTTGCGCAGGAAGTCTTCGCGCGGGCGCAGCAATCCGGCGTTGTTGAACGACCATCGCTTGGGTGTCTTGGTATAGATCTTGTGGAGCTGCAGGTTGAAGTTGTTGACGTCGTTCAGGTCCTCGTAGTACCCCTTCAGCTGCGCGTCCTCGTCGGTGGCATTGAGGCGGTTGGTCTGCAGGTCGGCAAGCAGGTCGCGTGCATTCGAGGGCAGCTGCGATTGGGTCCAGGGATGGAGTGCCGCGGCAAGCGGCAGGAGGCAAGCCAGGGTGGGCGTCGCCGTCAGCCAGAAGTTGGTTCGCCGGGAGGCGTCCAGCGACTGCCACCCGTTGGTCACCGCCATGCCGGCGCCCTGCAACGCCAAGACACCGAAGAACACGGGAGCGATCCCGGCGATCGTAGGCTGGGCGCGGCGCAGCATGGCCAGCCACTCCGCGATCGACGGACTTGTCCAAAGCGACCACAGCAGGGCCACGGTGAAGAAGACCAGCGTGGCCTGCAGGGCTCGCAACGGGATGTCGGCGGGAGAGAACTGCGATGTGCCGAGTGTTCGCTTGCGGCCATAACGGCTCTCCAGCAGCGAATTGGCGAGGACCAGCACTCCGAGCAGCGACCAGAACGTGATGTCCGGCACGGAGAGGGCGAAGGAGCCGCGCAGTCCAAACCACTGGCATGAGTGCAGGAACCAGGTCATGAAGAACGCGTAGCAGGTGGCGACCGAAAGCCGGGCGGCGGGGCCCAACTGCTTCAGGCGGAAGTAGGCCGGAAAGTAGAACGCCTTCTGGATGAACTCCTTCCAGTAGACGTTCACGCGCCGCCAGTAGTCGTTGAATCCGGTGGCGAGCAGGAAGTTGTCCATGCAGCGCGGCAGGTGGAATCCGAACAGGTGCAGCATGCCCACGCAAAGATGATACTGGCCCGTGATGCGGGCAATGACCAGGTAGTTCGTGACCAGATGCTGCATCAGCGTGCCGCTGCTGACGACTTGATCGCGGCTCAGCACCCAATAATAGTTTACGTAGCGATAGGCCAGCAGGTGGATCACTCCGTAGGCCATCCACTTCAGCCCCGTCTGGTAGATGCGATGCTGCTCGTCATCGTAGTAGGTGCGCCAGACGGTTCCGTAGTCGATCGGCGGAAAGATCGGAAACGCCACGTTGGGCAGCAGGAAGAAGTACGACAGCACCCGCACCGGCCCTTGGCGTGTCTTGGCGTGCTTCATGTCGAGGGCAAAGATGATCGTGCGGAAGAGGAACATGGAGAAGAGCAGCGGCCAGGCGGCCTCCGACCACGGCGTTGTCCACTGCTGCACGCGCGCGACGACCAGCAGCGTGGCCAGTCCCGCCAGCAGCGCAACTCGGCCTCGATAGGAAATCGGTGCATGGCAACAACCAATCAGCAGCAGGCCGACGGAGATGATGCACAGGCCGTCGTTCCAGCCCAGGATGCCGACGATCGCGAACAGCGAGAGCAGCAGGAAGAACGGCAGTCGCAGCGAGGTCGTGAGGGCGTAATGGAACAGAAACCCGTAGAACGTCCACGGCAGCAGCCAGTCGAAGAAGGCGTTGTGCTCGAGGTGCAGCGCACGCACGATCCGCAGGACGATGTACAACTGGGCCGTGATCGCCAAGAAACGCACGGCGGTCTGGCGATCCGAGAGCAGACCCGGAAGATACCGATGGCCGCCTAGCAGGTCGCCCAGAAAGCCGATTGTCAGCAGGCCCAGTCCCAGCCAGGTTCGATGCAGAAACACGGTGCGAAACCCGGCGATCGCGGCGCGGGGCACGCCCGCGGAAATCAGCGGGTCCATCATGAAGCCGTAGTACTCATCGGGAAACCCTCCCGTGAGACCGGAGACGATCAGCAGGAATCCAACCGCGCAGACCGCGAGCGACAGGCGGGCCAGCACAGGAGACACGCGGGTGCCTCTTGGCGACGTGGTCGCCGCGGCAGTGGTGGCAGGAGTGGGGCAGGAGTGGGTGGCCAATGGCATGGTCTAAAGCCCTAGCCAGCGCGCGACGATGTTGCGCTGGATGTCGGAGGTGCCGGAATAGATCGTGCTGGCCACGCTGTCGCGCAGCGCCCGCTCGACCTGCGTCTCGGTCAGGATGCCATACGCGCCGAACGTGCGGATCGCGTCTAGCGATGACTGGACCAGCGATTCGCTGGTGAACAGCTTGGCGATGGACGCTTCCAGCGACGCACTGCGGGCGGATTCCAGTCGGTCGGCGGCCTGGTAGACGAGCAGTCGAGCGGCCTCCAGTCGCACTTTCATGTCGGCAATGCGGTGCGAGACGGCTTGGAACTTGCCAATCGCCTGTCCAAACTGCTTGCGCGAGCGGGCATATTCGATCGCTTGATCCAGCAGACGCTGCATCGTGCCGACATGGACGGCCGGCAACAGGCCTCGCTCCCAATCCATCGACTCGGTGAAAATCCCCGACGCGCCGCCGACACGTCCCAGCACGCAGGTAGA
>JBIIEC010000479.1:0-4256 GCA_044238045.1 Pirellulaceae bacterium
AACGCGTCGGTGTTGCGTGCTGGGTGCTGCTAGTGCGGCCGGGAGCGCGACCGTCTCGGTCGCACTGCGAAGCGTTAACGCGTCGGTGTTGCGTGCTGGATGCTGCTAGTGCGGCCGGGAGCGCGACCGTCTCGGTCGCACTGCGAAGCGTCAACGCGTCGGCGTTGCGTGCTGGATGCTGCTAGTGCGGCCGGGAGTGCGACCGTCTCGGTCGCACTGCGAAGCGTCAACGCGTCGGCGTTGCGTGCTGGATGCTGCTAGTGCGGCCGGGACGGCCGCGCTCCCGAAAGTACTTCTGCCGGATCCACTCGGGCTGCCAAGCGTCGGGGGTGCGCGGCTGGTTGGTCAGGTCGATCGCCCGCTCGATCGGTTGAGGGTCGGACAGCGGTTGCTGGTCGCCAACCTGCTGCTGCCAACGTGCGAGAAGGGCCATCAGACGCTCGATCTCGCCGGCATGCTGCGGCTGCTCGGCCAGGTTCGTCCGCTCCAGTGGGTCGGCCTGGAGGTCGAAGAGCTGCGTAAAGTGGATATGCGGATAGCGGATCAGCTTCCACCGCGCGTCGCGGACTGCTCGCATCGAACGCTCATAGGTCGTGTAGAGCGAATCGCGCACCGTCGTCGACTCGCCGGTCCACAACGGACGCAGGCTGTGTCCTTCGATCGCCTGGCCAGCGCTCGACTCGGTTTCCTCCACAGGCACTCCCGCGACCTCGCAGAGCGTCGGGTACAGGTCCAGCAGATACGTCAACGCTTGGCTTTGGCCGCCCGCCGGCACGCCCGGGCCGGCCACCACCAGCGGGCAACTCATGCTGTGCTCGTAAAGGCTCTGTTTTCCCAGCAGGCCGTGGCTGCCCAGTGCCAGGCCATGGTCGGCCGTGTAGACGATCCACGTGCGTTCGAGTTCTCCCGTCTCCGCGAGCGTTGCCAGGATGCGGCCGATCTGTTCGTCGAGATGCGTGATCATCCCGTAGTATTCGGCCAGTTGGTCGCGGATCACGACCTCCGTGCGAGGCCAGGGTGCCAACTGTTCGTCACGGCCGGTCATCCAGCCATTGAAGAACGGATGCTGCGGCAGGAAGTTACCCGGCAGCGGCAGGTGGCGGTCGTAGTACCGCTGCCGGTACGCGACGGGCGGCTGCCGGGGATCGTGCGGCGCGGTGAACGAAACGTACGCCAGGAACGGCCGGCTGCGGTCGCGCGTCCGCAGGAACTCCATCGCCGCGTCCGCAAACAGTTCGCTCGAAAACCGATCGCCCGTGCGTTCATTCCGCAACTCGCCCTCGCTCAAATCGGCGACCGGCACGCGCGTATGGTCACTCATGCCCCCCAGGAAGATCGCCTTGCCGTGCTCGAACGAAGCAGCCAGGGACGCGGCCCCGTTGTGCCACTTGCCGGTCACAAAGCATTCGTAGCCGGCCTGCCGGAACCGCTGGGGGAAGGTCACTGTGTCGGCGAGGTCCTGCGGTGCGCGGAAGAGCGAACGGCCGGAAAGCAGCATGGCGCGGCTGGGCTGGCAGACCGCTCCGTGCGTCGATCCCATGCAGTAGTTGTTGCGGAAACTGAAGCCGCGCCGCACCAGCCCGTCGAGGTGGGGCGTGTCGATGCGCGGGTTGCCGTGCGCGGCGATGGTATCCGCGCGCTGATCGTCCGCCAGCAGGAACAGGATGTTGGGACGATCACCCGCGGCAGCGTCGGAAAAGCCGCTCATGGCCAGCAACGCAATGACCAGCAACCAGCCGACTGCGGTCGGATGACGGAGCATGCAGGACACCAGTCGGCCCACCGTGCAACACGAGGCCCACGCGGCGTGGGATCGAATTCTCGGCATGTCAGGGCTCCAGCAGCGGGCGGAGGGCGGCTTCGAAGGCGGCGGCTTGGCGCTGGAAGCCGAGGTCGGTCGGGTGCGAGCCATCGACCGTGTCCTCGCCGTCCGTGCCGAGCAATCGGTCGCCCGGCAGGTAGTGCAGGTCCGGGATGCCGTCGCGCTGCATCTGCTCGAACGACTCCCGCAGTGCCTGGCGGCTAGCGCGATTACGCTCCGCCAACGCTTCCTTCAAAAACGCGTCGCTGTAGGTGCGATCTTCGACAAGCAGAATGGGCGTGTTGGCGTGCGCGGCGCGGAGGATCTCGACCGCCGGCCGCGTCCGCTCACGCACTTCGGCCGCCTGCAGGTTCGGCAGGCAGTCGAGGACGAAGACGCAGGCGTCCAGTTCGCCGATGAGCCGCGCCAATTCCGGCTCCAGCTTTCCGTTGCCCGAGAAGCCAAGGTTCACCACCGGGCGATGCAGGCGTCGGCCCACGATCGCCGGATGGGCCATGCCCGTGCGCGAAGCGCAGCCGCCCTGCGTGATCGACGTGCCCCAGAAGACGATCGGCCGTGCTCGCGCGCCCTGCCACGTCTGGCGATGCACGGTCGCCTCCGCGTCCACGCCAATCTCCAAGGTTTGCACGCCGTTGTAGAGCGGCAGGTAGAGCAGATAGTCGCGTGGTTCGCGCGCGAGGCCTTCCACCAGCACGGCTGAATTCTGCTGCTGCTCCGGGCGACCGCTGCCCAGCCACCGCCAGCCGCTGGTCGTCTGGACGTACAGGTCCAGGCCGCTCACTCCGGTCGCCGCCATGTGCGGCATCGCAAGGCTCGCCGAGGTCAGCGTCCAGTTCGCGCGCACGGTCGACGAGTCGGTCGTGAAACGGACGCACAGCCCGGCCGAGTGCTGGGCGAGGCTCCAGACCGGCGGCCGCACGAGCGTCTCGGCTCGCGCCGGCAGCCGCGCAAAGTCGGCGGCCGTGTCGCGATATCCTTTTCCCTCCACGCCGATCTGCTGCGCCGCATACCAGCGCAGGCCGCTCGACACTTCGTGACGCGCCGCATCGGCGGACACAGGTTCCGCGCGCAGCAGCGACGGAGTGTCCGCGATCGCCGTCGGGACGAAGCCACGTGCGACGAGCAGCATCACTGCGGCAATCATTGCGATACGGCGCCCGCAGGTGAACAGCGGTACCCAGGACAGAGGGCATGGCAATCGGTGGGGACGCATGCGCGGGAGCTTTCAGGAGGGAAGGGTGGGGAAAACGAAGGCGGGGCGACGGACGGTCAGCCGCCAGGTCGAGCCCGTGGTGTGGGGCTCTGCTGTCGGGCCGTGCGGCTCGACGATTGTAGCGGTCGCCAAACGCCGTCGCGAGCGGTAGCGATCGCCGGGCGGCCGTTTCGGGAATGCGACATGGCAGCCCGTTATCGACGCGAGGAGGCCCAGTGCGCCGCCCGTCGGCATACACGCGTTCCGATTCGTGTGCCGGGTGCCGCCCGGTGTTTGCTTGGAGCGGAGGGCTCGATTAGACTTGGGGGCTGGTGTTGCCGAGACGGCGGCGTGGATCGCGACAAGCCGAGTTCGCGACAGCCCGAGTTCGCGAAAACCGACAGGCACACCTTCCCTCCGCCTTGGCCTTCCCTCCAGCGGCTCCAGCGGTCTTCCCACCGACGAGTCTGCTCTTCCTGATTTCATCTGCGAGGCGCCCCGTGGCTTGGATGCGTACTGCGATCGCGAAAATGGCCTGCGCCTTGGCGGCGATCTGGTTGTGGCATACGGGGCCGGATGTGTCGCGTCTGGCGGCCGCGGAGCCGAGCACGACGGCGGATGGGGCGGCGGAGCAGCATTTTCGCGAACGCGTGTTGCCGCTGCTCGTGGAACACTGCCATGCCTGCCACAGTCGTCAGGCCGATCATATCGAGGGCGGGCTGCTGCTGGACAGTCGTGGAGGCCTGCTGCAGGGCGGAGACTCCGGGCCGGCCGTGTCGCTCGAGCAGCCCGACACCAGTCGGTTGCTGGCCGCGATTCAGTGGACCGACGAATCGTTGCAGATGCCGCCGAAGGGCAAGCTGCCGCAAGAAGCGGTGGAGGTACTGGCGGCGTGGGTGCGTGGAGGAGCCGTCTGGCCGAAGCAGGCGGCGAACGAGGGCGCGGCCGTGGCTGGCGATGCGTCCGGTGACGCGCGCAGCCGCGCGTTGGCCATTCCGGAATCGGCCAAGCAGTATTGGGCCTTCCAGCCGCTGCGAAAACCGGACGTGCCTGCGGCCAGCGAACGCGAGCGAATGTCGGAGCTGGATTGGATTGTCGCCCGCACGCGGCAGGAGCTGGGACTGGCGGCGAATGCGCCGGCGGAGCCCGCGGAGCTGCTGCGGCGCGTCTACTTCGACTTGGTGGGACTGCCGCCGACGCCCGAGGAACTGGCGGCGTGGCAGCGCGAGCCGACCGACGAGC
>JBIIEC010000108.1:0-14648 GCA_044238045.1 Pirellulaceae bacterium
CAGCTACTCCGATGAGTTTGCGTATAACTTCTGGAGCCACTCCGTCCGCACGCTGCAGGCGGTCGCCGTCCACGGCAGGCCGCTCTGGATCGTCAACCCCCAACTGACTCCCCGTTGACCGGCAGCCGTCTTCCACCGCAGCCAGCTGCTGCGTTCTCCTGTGCTCTTTTTCTACTCTTCTCCTCTTTTCCCCAAAAGGTCTTTCCATGCAGCCGCTCTCACGACGCGACCTCATGGCTGCCTCCGGCGCGATCGCGGCCGGACTCACGGCGGCCGCCCGTTCCTCCGTGGCCCAGGAGCCGACGCTCAGCGCTGCGGACAACGCACCGGATCGCGGCCCGAAACGCGACTGGTGGCCGCGCGAATTCCGCCAGATGGTCACGCTGGGCGAAAGCACCACGGCGGGCGGCTGGTCCAGCCACCGGGAACGCGCGTGGGCGCACCAGCTGGCGCGCACGATCAATGAGTTCCAGCGAGTGCCGGTGCAGCTGGTGAACGTGGGCATCGGCGCGAACATGATCTCCCCGCAGGCCCCCGCCTATGAGTACAGCGGGAAGCCGGCCGCGCTGCTGCGTCTGGAGCCCCATGTCTTTCGCCACAATCCCGACCTGCTGCTGGTCGCCTACGGACTGAACGACGCCCGAGGCGGCACGCCGCTCGAACTGTTCACAAGCGAAATGCGCAGTCTCATCGACCAGGTTCGCCAGCGCATCCAGCCGCTGATCGTCCTGCTGGGCCCCTTCTACGTGAACGGATTCGACCGCTACGGACCCCACTTCAACCACGCGACGCTCGAGACGCTCCAGCAGTTCAATCGCGCCATCGAAGGCATCGCCGGTGAAAAGGACTGCCTTTACGTCAACGTGCTGCCAGCCTACAACCAGGCCGACTGGCTGATCCACCACGACGGAGTGCATGCCAACGACCTGGGGCATCGCATCATCGCCAACCAGGTGTTCCAGGTGCTCGCCACCAACTGCTCGGGGCTCGCCCTCGAAACGAAGGAGATGGAGCAACACATCCTGCCCTGGCGCGATGAGTCGGTGCTGCAGCGCGAAGCGGGTGTCGAGCCGAACGAACGCGCGCGGCCGAACCCGAAGCCCACCAGCTCCAAGTGACATCCTCTTGTCACGGCCTGCATCGCGGAGCGGCCGGGGCTAATCCAGGGCGAACAGCTGGTTGCGGGCATCGAAGCGAGCCGTCCGCGTGTAATGGTAGACGCTCACGCCCTCCACCACGGGCGTGGGCACGCGGACAATCATTTCGATCCAATCGGGCCCGTTGAACGCCGAAAACGCCAGTTCCATCCGCTGCAGCACCTCGTCCGGCCGACTGTCGAAGTCAGGCAGCAGGAGGGGGCCGGTGTCGGTCTGGTAGATCCAGTCGCGTTCGTTTCCATTGATGGTCCGCACCGGATAGTCGATCACGGCCCGGTAATGGCCCGACTGGATTTCCGTACGGGCGACCAGCGGACGATTGGCCAGAATGGCCCGCACGATCGCCTCCGGTGTCTCCAGCGGTTCGCCGGGCCGCTCGACCACGTCGATCCTCAACGTGTCCAGCGCGTCGGCCACCAGGCCGAACTGCCGGTCCGACTGTCGGCCGCTTCCCAAGGGGTAGCGGGCCACATCCATGCCCACCCGGGGGTACGTCTTCAGGAAGAGGAAGACGCGGGGCGACACGATCGGCACAAAGTCGGCGTTCGGTTCCAGCCAGATGTCACGCGGCACCCCAACCTGCTCCGTCTTGCAGTTCGCGCCCAGCACGAAGGTCTCCGAATTCCCCGTCGAGGTTTCGAAAACCTGACACCGGCACTCGATCTGGATGCGGGCGTTGTTCAGCGAATACGGGGGCTTGTGACTGAGCGACTGGGCAGGCTTTTTCTCGGTATCAATCCGCAGCGTCAGGAAGGACCTGGCGAAATCGACGACTTGCATGAACACCCCCCTAGTGACGAGACACAAACACCCCAAAGAGATTGATCGTAGAGCCAGCGGTGGGTATATTCAAGGCAGTAGCCAAGTTATCTGACCTGCCCGCCCGCCCTCCATCCTGCCCCGCTGCCTCCAGGTTGCCAGCCCACTCGTCCCGTGTTGGCCCGAGTCGAACGGCGCGTACGACTGGCCTGACCGTCGACCACGGCCGTCCTTGGTTCTCGCGTTTTCTGTTCTCCCGTATTGCCACCGGAAACCGGGTCCCTTCGAAAACCCAACCTTTCGCAGAGCCGTGCATCCAATCTTCCGAGGAGGACCGTTTCATGGCCGCCACGATCGAACGCCGGCCGTCGATCGTATCGCGCAGGGCCCTGCGGGGCATCGCGCTCGTCTCGGCCGACCCGGTGCCGGTGGCTGGTGTGACGCCGATGGACTGTGGCCACGAGTCTCGCCGAGGCCGCTGCGGTACGCTTTGGATTCTCACCGTCTGCTGGTGTCTTGTCCTGGGCGGGATGCCTGTCCGCGCGGAGGTTTCCCCTGCCGCAGCTCCTCGCTTCGAGCAGGACGTCCTGCCGATCCTGCGAAAGCGATGTGAACACTGTCACGGACCGGACGAGCGGGAGTCCAATCTGGATGTCCAGAGCATCGGCGCTTTGCTCCGTGGAGGTACGAGCGGTCCGGTGATCGTGCCCGGCGAGCCGGAGCAGAGCATTCTCATGGATGTCCTGTCGCACGGAGACATGCCGCCCGAAAAGGATGCAAAGCTGTCGCCCGGGGAGTTGACCGTGATCCGTCGCTGGATCGCGGACGGCGTGGAGGCGCGGCGGGCGTCGTCAACACTCGGGGACTCGGCGAATCACGGCAACGATCGGTCCGAGACTGATCGCGACGCGGCTGGCGGGGCCCCTGCGCAACACTGGGCATTCACTCCGCTCCCACGGCCCGCGCCGCGCGTCGGCGATGGCGATAGCGACAAACCCCGCGCCGGCCCCTCGTGGCCCGCCTCCGAAATCGATCGTTTCCTCGTCGACCGGCTGCATGACGCGGGCCTGTCACTCTCGCCGCCTGCCTCGCCCGCTCGGCTGCTGCGTCGCGTCCACATCGACCTGACCGGCCTGCCGCCGTCGCCAGGACAACTGGCCGACTTCGAACGGGATTCTTCTCCGCACGCCTACGCGCAGTTGGTCGACCGCCTGCTGGCTTCACCTGAATTCGGCGCGCGGTGGGGGCGTTTCTGGCTCGACTGGGTCGGCTACACCGACACCATCTCGTTTGACTCCGACATGGGCCCTCCAGAAGGCTTCTTCGACTACAAGTGGCGTTACCGCGACTACGTCATCCATGCATTCAACGAGGACAAGCCCTACGACCAGATGATCCGCCAGCAGTTGGCCGGTGACGAGATGGTGGCATGGCGTGGTGCGGCCCGGTACACGCCCGACATCCTCGACGCGCTGACGGCCACCGGGTTCCTGCGATGCAGCGAGGACCTGACGGGCGAGGACCGTCGGCCCTTCACCGTCTGGTCCGTGCTGCACGACACGATGACGCAGATCGGCACCGGCCTCATGGGTGTCAGTTTGACCTGCGCCCGCTGCCACAGCCACAAGTTCGAGCCGGTCTCGCAGCAGGACTACTATTCGATGATGGCCCTGCTCACGCCGGCCCTCAACCCGGAGAACTGGAAGACGCCTCGCGAACGCGCGATCGCCGACATTCCGCTCGACGAACAGTCCGATCGAGACTGCTGGAATCTCATGATCGACAAGCGGATTGAGTCGCTGGGCGCGTCCATCGCCCGGGTGAACCAGCCCTACGAACGGGCCGTCCAGGTCGAGCGCCTGCGGGCACTGGGCGCCGACGCCCACGGCGAGGAGATCCTGCCGAAGGTGCTGGCCGCGCTGGACCAGCCAACCGCCCAGCGGGATGCCGCGCAGCGTCAGATTCTCATCAAGTATGAGACGGAGTTGAAGGTGTCGCTTGCGGAGGTCGAGCCGCGATGGTCGACGGCCGACGCGGCGCAGATCCGCCAGTTGCAGATGCAAATCCGCGACCTGCGGCGTGAGCGTCGCGAGTACGGCTGGATCCACGCGGTCTACGACGTCGGTCCGCCCCCCGCGACGCGACTCCTGCAGGCCGGTTCGCACGAAACGCCGCGCCGCGAGGTGGCTCCCGGATTCCCCCGCGCGCTCGCTCCGGCCTCGGGCGCAATCGCGTCCAACTACCGGCCTGCATCCGCCCGTTCGCAGCTGGGATACGGGGAGCTGGCGGCGTCGCTCCACGATGGCTCGCCCATCACCTCCGGTCGCCGTCTGCGTCTGGCCACATGGCTGACCGACCCGCAATCCCCGGCAGGCGGCCTGGTGGCCCGCGTCATGGTGAACCGCGTCTGGGAACACCTGCTCGGACAAGGACTCGTCCACCCATCGGATAACCTCGGCATGTCCGGCTCACGGCCGACCCACCCCGAACTGCTGGAATGGCTGGCCGTCGGATTTGTCCGCGACGATTGGTCGATCAAGCGACTGATCCGCCGGATGGTGATGACCGACGCCTACCGCCAGTCCTCGTCCACGCTGCCCGCCGAGAATCCCGTGGCGTCCCGCGGTTCTCGACTCGACCCCGATAACCAGTTGCTGTGGCGCGCCCGCCTGCGACGAATCGAAGCCGAATCGCTGCGCGACACGCTGCTTCAACTGGGCGGTCAAATCGTGCTCGACCAGGGAGGCCCCCCGGTTCCCCTGCACTATAGCGCCGATGGCTACGTGGACGTGGCCGACCAGGGCCTCGCGCGTCCGGGCGATGGGCAGCGGCGCAGCCTCTACCTGCTGCAGCGGCGGATTTCCATTCCGTCCTTCCTGATGACGTTCGACAAACCAGCCGTGACCGGCTGCGTAACCTACCGTGACGACGGCGCGGTTCCGCTGCAGTCCCTGACCATGCTCAACGATCGCCTCGTGCTGCTGCAGTCACGGCGGCTCGCCGACCAAGTTGCCGCGGCGGCTCCCGGCGACTCACGCCGCCAGCTCGAACTGCTCTACCGCCTGGTGTACTGCCGCAGTCCCGCGCCGGAGGAACTGGCCTGGAGCCTTGAGTCACTTACCCGGCAAGTCCACCTGCATCGCGACTCGGCCCCGGACGCGACCACGGATGAATCCGCTGGCAACGAACCGGGGTCTTTGCCGCGCGACCCATCCCCGGCCGGCGCAGCGTACGGCCCCGAAGCGATGCACCGCTCGGCCTTGGCCGGCGTCTGCCAGGCGTTGCTGGGGTCGAGTGAGTTTCTCTACCTGGAGTGACCCGTCGAACCGAATGCAGGATTCCCGGCCGCCGCGCCGTGGAACGCTCGCATGCGAGGAGTTGACCGATGTCCGACCCACGACCCGACTGGCTGAACGAAGTCGACGCGTTGCCCCGAGTGGCGGCGCGTCGTGACTTCCTGGGAAACTCGGCCTTTGGCTTCGGTTCGCTCGCACTGACATCCCTCATGGCCCAGGATGAATCGCGAGCGGCAGCAACCCACGTCGATGGGGACTCCCACGCCGGTCTCCCTCCCCGGTGTCATTTTCCGCCGCGCGTCAAATCGGTCATCATGCTGTTCCAGAATGGTGGCCCAAGCCAGATGGACATGTTCGACCCGAAGCCCGAACTGCAGAAGCGGTCAGGCCAGCGGGTGCCCCACATTCGCGGAGGAAACGGTGACAACGAGCAGACCGAACCGTTGATGGGATCGGCCTTCCGGTTTCAGCGGCGCGGACAGTCCGGCATCGCCTTTTCGGAACTCGTTCCGCACCTCGGCTCGATCGTGGACGACCTGTGCGTGGTGCAGTCGATGTACAGCATCGACCCCAACCACCCGGGCGCAACGCACATGATGTGCTCGTGCAGCAATCGGCCCGGACGTCCCACACTGGGAGCCTGGTGCGTCTACGCGCTCGGCAGCGAAAACCAGAACCTGCCCGGCTATGTGGTGCTTCGCGATCCCTCGGTGTTCCATTCCGGCGGAGCACTCCAGGTCCACAACGGGTGGCTGCCCGCGCGGTATCGAGCGACGGAAATTCGTTCCGAGGGCTCGGCCGTCCTCAATCTTGAATCGGCCGTGGCACGACCGCCAGGCAGCCAGCAAGAGACTGCCCGGCTGATGGCGCAACTCAACCAAGCCCAGCAGCGACGGTACCCGGACGATTCGCGACTGGAGGCCCGCATTCGCAACTACGAACTGGCAGCCCGCATGCAGCTGCACGCAGCCGAGGAACTCGACCTTTCCCGGGAGTCACCGGCCACGCTCGACATGTACGGGCTGAACGATCCCGTGTGCGCCAGCTACGGGCGCCGACTGCTTCTCGCCCGACGACTCGTTGAACGCGGCGTACGCTTCGTGCATGTCCTGGGCCCCGGTCCCCACAACACGTGGGACCATCACGACTACCTGAACGAGAAGATCGTGCCCCTCAGCCGGCAGGTCGACCAGCCCTCGGCCGCCCTCCTTCGAGACCTCAAGCAGCGGGGCCTGCTCGACGAGACGCTCGTCATCTGGACGGGCGAGTTCGGCCGCTTGCCCACCTCGCAGCGCGGACACGGCCGCAACCACAATCCGCACGGATTCAGCCTTCTGCTCGCCGGCGGCGGCGTGAAACGGGGATACGTTCACGGAGCCACCGACGAGTTCGGGTACGCGGCCGTCGAGCAGCGGATGAGCGTACCCGACCTGTTCGCCACCGTCCTGCATCAACTGGGGCTCGACCACGAACGAGTCACCTATCGCCATCACGGGGCCGACGAAAATCCTTCCGACTCCCGCGTCTACAAGGCCCGCGCCGTGACCGAACTTTTGGCCTGAACGCCGGTCGATCAAGGTGGCTCGACTGCCGCTGCGAGCGGATGCCGCGCGGCGACTTCCGAGGGCATTTCCGGCCGCGCGGAGCGAGCGGCACGCGGTCGTCCGTCACCTTCAGACCGGCTTGGATGGATGAGGCGCCGACTCGCAGCAGCCCAGCACCGACTGGTCATAATCGATCACCGAGCCCGTCATCAGGCCGCTGTCGTCGGACGCCAGGTACGTGACCGCCCGAGCGACTTCCGTCGGCTCCACCAGCCGACCGAACGGCTGGCGCCGTGAGGCTTCCTCAAGCCATCCGTCCTGTGCCTGGTGGTACTTCCGCAGGATCGCATCCTCGCCGGGCGTATTCATCCAGCCGACGTTCAGGCCGTTCACGCGGATCCGATCGGGCATCAGGCTGAACGCCGCATTGCGGGTCAGCGTCGCCAACGCTCCCTTGGAAATGCTGTACGGGGCCAGGAACGGCTGCCCGCCGTGCGCCGACATCGACTGGATGTTCACGACCGTTCCCTGAACCTTGTCCCGGCGCATCAACTTCGCCGCTTCCTGCACCAGGAAGAACGGTGCTCGCACGTTCACAGCCATGATGAATTCGTACAGATCGGTCGTCGTGTCGAGGATGGTTCCCCGATCGGTGACGGCCGCCGCGTTGACCAGCGTGTCGACGCGGCCGAATTGCCGGTCGGTCGCCTCGAGAATCGCTCGTGGCGCGTCGGCGTCCGCCAAATCAGCCTGCACGAAAAGGGACTTGGTTCCAGCCTTCTCGAGCGACTTGGCCACCTGAGCACCTCGTTCGGCGTGTCGTCCGGTCACCACGACGGCCGCCACGCCCTCGGCGGCGAAGTGCCGCGCGATGGCCTCGCCAAGCCCCTGCGTGCTGCCCGTCACCACCGCCACCTTGCCCTCCATGCGCCGCACTCGCAACAAATGGCTCGACATGACTTTTTCTCCTGCCTCGTTTTTTTCCGGCCACGCACGCCGGATCCGACTCGGATCTTCACCGTCAGTTCGCGGGATGCCTACCAAGACGGGAGCCTCGACCCTTGCGATCCGCGCGCAAAAACTCCGCAGGCCCGTCCCAGGATCCGGCCAACGTCGACAGCGGCCGACGATCGAGCATGCAAGCCGCGAACAAAACCCCTCGTTTGGTTGACACGATCCACGCCAGCAGGGTAGCCTACCACTTCCCGCGTCGACTGAACACGAGCCTCGCACCGACAGCATGTCGATTGCCGGTTGATCGTCAGGTCTTCCGCGCGTACCTCCCAGTCGCCCCCCGCCCCTGCAATCACGCGCATCCCGCCTCGCAAACACCCTGCCAGCCGAGCCGGTTGCGCTGGCCGGCCACGACGCCCCACGCCAAATCGCATTTTGTTGCCTACTCTTCAGCCGCGTTTTTCATCGAGGCTTGCCCGCATGGCGCCCCCCACCCATTCCCGCCATCCGCTTCGCCGACCGTCGTTTGCCCGCGTCGCCTTCGTCGTGCTCTGGCTGTTCTTCGCCAAGTCGGCGGCATGGGCGGCGGCCGCCGAACTGCCACCCGACAATCGCCAGTTGCGATCCATTTTCAACAACGACGCCGACAACATCCTCTACGCCATGGACTCCGCGAAGACGGCCGCGGAGATCGTGGCCGACTACCGCGCCGCATTGGAACCGATCTTGGAAGCGCGTCCGGGCGTTTTCGCGCAGAACGTCGGAAATCCGGATCCGGTCATCTACCGTAGTCGCGTGGCGACGCCCTGGAGCAAGTACGTCGGCGGACACTCGGCCGAAAGCATGACCAAGATGGTGGCGGCGGATACCGACCCGCTGCAGGTCACGATCGAGGAATGTCGCAGTCGAGGCGTTCCGATCATCGTCAGCTATCGCATGAACGCGGAGGATTTTTACGAGGGCGAGTTAAAGATCCAAGACTTCGCGCGCCAGTATCCGCAGCTGGTCATTCCCGGCGCGTTCTGCCTCGACCCGTTGCATCCGGCGGTGTACCAGCACCGCATGGCCATCTTCCGCGAGGTGGCGGAGAACTACGACATCGACGGCATTGAATTCGATTTTCGCCGCTGGACGCACATGGTGTCCGATCCGCTCAACAACCATCCGGTGCTCACGCGGATGGTGCGCGAGACGCGCGCGATGCTTCAGGAGGTGGCTCGCAAGAAAGGCAGGCGGCGGTTGCTGCTGGGAGCGCGCGTGGGTCCCTCGCTGACTACACCGCAGGCCGAAGCCAAGTATGCCGGCGCGAGCGAGAAGCCGACGGAGCTTTCGTGTCGCGAATTGGGACTGGACGTGAAGACCTGGGTTGAGTCGGGACTGGTCGACTATCTGAGCCCCACGCTCTTCTGGCCCGACTGGCCCGGCCTGCCGCGGACGCGCGAATTCGTCGACCTGGCGCGGAACCACCCGGTCGGCATCTACCCGACTCTCTTCCCGCGTCCCGAATGGCTGAACGATTCCGTCGGCAAGAAGCCGCGCGGACCGATCCAGCCCGGCGACACCGACAAACTCACCGACTACAAACAGGGCCTGACCACGCACGCCCTGCAAGCCTACGCCGACGGCGCGGACGGTCTAAGCACCTACAACTGGTACTTCCATCTCCATCTCTCGCGTGCGCCGCGGCAGTGGCAGAACTACTACGGCTACGGCATGGGCGGGTCGCTCATCCAGAAACGCACGCTCTCCCTCCTGGGCAACCCGCAGGGCCTCCGCGCGTACGCCGGCGAGGAACGGTTCTGGCCGGTGGAGGACGATCGCTGGCTGGAGCATTTTCGGCTGCCCGAACGGGAGATCACCGTCCGCAATCCGGGCACCCTGCCGGAAATGCTCGCCGTCGAACGGCTGCCGGTCGGACTGCCTGGCGACTACAAGCCGATGCTGGCCCAGTTGCCCGATGGCGAACTGCTGATGATTCTCTTCCATTCGCATCGCGTCTCCGAGGCGAAGAATCCCGTGCGTGAGGACGTGCTGGTCAGCCGTTTCCGGGCGAAAGACAACCAGTGGAGCTGGCCCGAACGAGTGCCGCTGTTGGGACGCGAGCCCTACCTGACCGTGCTTCGAGACGGCACGCTGCTGGCCACCACGGCGCTGCTTGCCGAAGATGTCCGCAACGTGGAGGGCTACACGCACGCCTGCGTGCATCGCTCCGTCGATGGCGGCCGACGGTGGTCGAGCGTGCAGATCGACGCCTCGCAACTGCAGGAGCCCTTCGCCTCCAACCTCCCGCAGGATCGCTGGACCGTGACTTCGCGGAAC
The DNA here is from genome assembly GCA_044238045.1 of Pirellulaceae bacterium. Classification (GTDB taxonomy): domain Bacteria; phylum Planctomycetota; class Planctomycetia; order Pirellulales; family Pirellulaceae; genus CAZUJM01. Next base: position 10,030 of record JBIIEC010000108.1, read on the forward strand.
ATTCTTGAAACGGCCGACGGTACGCTGCTGATGGGCGTCTCCAGCGGACGCAGCCACGACTTCCTCTGGCGGTCGCGCGACCGCGGCGTCCACTGGGAGAAACCGGTGCCGGTCACGGTGCATGGTTTCGACGTCCGCGCCCAGGACTTCCCCTGGTTCTCGGAAATGATCCTCTGGCAGTGTCCGCAGGGAGACCTCCTGGGCATCGCCCGCTGCCATCCCTCGGCGCTCCAGCCGCTGCCCGGCACCACCCTTCCGACTGGCAATGACCAGATCGAACGGATGGCCGTCTTCCGCTCGCGCGACGGCGGGCTGAACTGGCATCTGGAACCGGAACTGGGCAGTACGTACGGCGAGCACTATCCGAGCCTGCTGCGACTAGCCGACCGGCGGCTGCTGTTGACGTTCACGGTCCGCGCGCTGGCGCCTCCGCTGGGCGTGCAGGCCGTGCTGGGACGTGAAACGCCCGCCGGGTTCCAGTTTGATTTCCAGAGCGATCGAATGGTGATCGACCGAGCCACGCCCGTCGGCGCGATCAGCGGCGGCGGGTTCGGCAATACCGTGCAGTTGCAGGACGGCAGCCTCATGACCGCCTACTCCTACCGCGACGCCCGCGGCCTGACCCATCTGGAAACCGCCCGCTATCGGCTTCCTTGAGCACACACGGGTTCGGCAGTTCCCTGCTTCGACCTTCGCATCCTTCCAGCCAACTTCGCCAAGGACCTCCCGGCTCATGTGGACCACCGCCCTGGAACTGGACAGCCGCCTGCAACGCACGGCTGGTTCGTCGACCGTTCTGCGGGATGCCGTGCGGAGGGGCGCGGATCTGCAGGTGATGTCAGCGTTTTACCACGACGAGCATGTCGACACGGGCTCCCGCCAGCATGAACTGGTCGAGGAGGCGATGGACATGCGGGCCACCTTCTTGGTGGGCGATCGCTGGTGTGCGGGCGCGCAGACGCTGCGGCAACCGGTGGAACTGCCGGCCGATTTCGGTCCCCGCCCGTCGTTGTCGCTGTTCCTCTACAACGAAGACGGCGGGCAGGCCATCGCGCGTCCGTACCTGGACGGTCCTCCCATGCCCGGCCCGCGCGAGGAGGCGGCATCGCTCGCCTATCCGGAGATGCCGAAGTACCGGGAGTTCTCCCGGTTTGACGACGGCACCAATGCGCCGTCCAGTAACTTCATCTATCACTTCGAATACCTGCGATTCCGCGTGAACGACGACTATCGCGAAGTGCTGTCCCACGATGAGAAAGGCGTGGTCACCGGCGGATCGATGGAGGAACTGGCCGCCGCCTTTCGGCGTGGCGCGGAGTGGAAGGTCGCCATCCGCGGCCTCTGCGGCGAACTGACACCCCCCGGTCATTCGGTCCAGGACAGCGAGGTGTTCGTCCACCTGGGTTCCTGCTATTTCTACACGGACCAGCGACTGTTCATCGCCGGAACGCACCCGACACTGCGCGTGCAGCCGCAGATGCCGCTTCGGTTCCGTTCCGGCAACTGGGACTATGGCTGGTACATCGTGCGCACGGATGGGTATGTCGCCAAGCTGATCTACGATCCGTACACGCTTGAGCCGCGACGAGAGACCGGAAGATACGCCATGCGCTGGTTCTGTCGCAGGACGCAAGGCGAGAAGTAGCCAAGTTCGCTCTGGAAAGGCAATCCCCCTGATGACCAGTTCGTGCCCGCTGACAGCCGCCGAGCAGCGCAGGAACCTGATCTTGTTCGCGCTGTGCATCGGGCTGGAATACCTGGCGGCGCCGGTCCTGTATGTGGGCATCACCCAGGCTTCGCTGTGCGATCACCTGGGAGCTGACACGTTGACGGCCAACCTGCCGGCCATGCTGTACTTTGCCATGACGGCCGTGCCGACGCTGGTCGCCTGGGCATCGCCCTCGGTCCGCGTGCTCCAACGCAACCTCGCCATCTGCTTTGGACTGACCGCGCTGACGCTGGGCCTCACGGCGCTGGCCCTGCACCGCGACGTCTCGCGCGACTTCAAGCTGTGGGCGGTGATCCTCCAGGGTGCGGTCTCCGGTGCCACCATGACCGGCGCGATCGCCTACCTTTGGGAGATCATCGGCCGCGGCTCGGATGAGAAACATCGCGGGGCTGCCTTGAGCCTGGCGTTCGGGATGGGCCCCGTGCTGGCCGTCCTCGGATCGCTGGGCCAGACCGCACTGCTCGGCGGCACGATCTTCGGCTGGCAGTTCGCCGGCGTCGGCTCTCCGCAGTCCTTCGTGGCACTCTACGGCCTTGGCGTCCCCATCATGATCCTCGGAACGATCCTCGCTTGCTTCTTCGTGGTGCCGCCGGTCGCGGACGAACCGTCCCGGGAGCCGGTGCGGGAGGTGGTCGGGGTGCTGGTCGGACTGCCGCTGATGTTCGCATCGGTGCTGCTGGTGCAGGGCGACTGGGGAACTTCGGCCGTTTGGCTGCGAGTGCTGGGGTATTTGGCGGCACTCGGCGCGACGGCCGGTTTTGTCTACCACTTCCGCACCATTCTCCAGCAGCCGGTGCTGCTCGTTGCCACGCTGGTCACCATCCTGGTCTACACGGCGAACATGATCCCGTCGAACATGAACCTCTACTCGGCCGAAGTGCTTGGCGACCTGCCGGAGAAGTACGCGGGCCAGCAGAACATGCTCCGATTCGGCTTCAAGGTTGCCGCCGGTCTTTTCCTGGGCTGGCTGCTGACCCGGACCCATCCGCGAGCCGGAGTGCTCACCACGGCTTCGCTCTACCTCGCGGCCATGCTCTGGGCGACCCTGGTGACGGGCCCCTGGTACCTGGTGGCTTTCGGACTTTATGGAGCAGGCGAATTGATTGGCGTCTACGCGCCCAACTATATTGTGTCCGCGTCGCGTCCCTCGGAGTTGCGGCGGAACATGGCTTTTGTGTCGCTGCTGATGGTACCGGCGGCGCCGGCCGGGTATCTGTTCGGAGCGGTCGCCGACCTGGCGATCCGCAACCAGTGGACCGGCCTGGGCTGGACCAGCCGGCAGCTGGGCTTCCGCATCAGTTTCCTGGCCTGTGCCGCGTGTGTCCTGCTGGGCATGCTCATCGCGCGAGCACTCCTGCCGAAACATCCGCAGCCGCCCGCCGACGTTCCCGCCAACTCCCCGCCGAATGCCTCCCGTTGACAGTCGCCTGCGTGATGCGAACGATACCGCCAGCGACGAACGCCCGATCGCTCCGCCTCAATCCGGACCTCGCCTACCCTCCATGGATCCCCCTTCTCGTAACTACGACCTCCCGCGCGCCGCGAGTGCGCCCCCAACTTCCAGGAGACCAGCCGCGCCATGAACCACAAGGACACGTCTTCCATCGCATCAGGCCGCACGGCCGACAACACCTCGAAGCCAGGTCGGCGCGACCTCCTGAAACTGGCGGGAGCCCTGGCCGCCTTGCCCGCGGTAACGCCGCGTCTCAAAGGGGCAACGGGTGCCAAGCGGCGCATCAAGATCGGGCAGATCGGCGTCGGCCATGCGCACGCGAGCAAGCTGTCGGTCTATCGCGACTCGGACGACTATGAAGTGGTGGGAATCGTCGAGCCGGATGAGAAGCTGCGGAAGGCGGCCGAGGATCAGGCGCCGTACACCGGCCTGCCATGGATGACGCAGGAGCAGCTGCTCAACACCCCGAACCTCGATGCTGTGCTGGTGGAGACGCGGGTCCGCGACCTGCTCGACGCGGCGGAGGCCTGCGTCGCGGCGGGCAAGCACATCCACCTCGACAAGCCGGCGGGCCAGTCCTATCCGCAGTTCCAGCGGATCGCCGCCAACGCGGCGCGCCAGAACCTGATGATCCAGATGGGATACATGTACCGCTACAATCCAGGCATCGTGCTGCTGCGCGACTTCCTCCGCCAGGGATGGCTTGGCGACGTCTTCGAAGTCCACGCCGTCATGAGCAAGACAGTCGGTGACTCGACCCGCCGGGAACTCGCCGAGTACCCGGGCGGCATGTTCTTCGAACTCGGCTGCCACGTCACGGACCTGGTCATCGGCGTACTTGGAAAGCCTACGCGCGTGACGCCCTTCGCCCAGCATGCGTCCACCAAGGACGATACGCTGCGTGACAACATGCTGGCAGTCTTCGAATATCCGCGGGCGACGGCGACGGTGAAGAGCAGCGCCATGGAAGTCGAGGGCTTTGCACGACGCCATCTGGTGGTCTGCGGCACCGAGGGCACGTTCCACCTGCAGCCGCTGGACGAACCCGTCGCGCGCGTCGCCTTCTCGCAGGCTCGCAATGGCTACCAGGCCGGTTACCAGGAGATCACGTTCCCCAAGTACGAACGATATGTCGACGATGCGGCCGACATGGCGAAGGTCATTCGCGGCGAGAAGGCCCACGACTTTCCTTACGATCATGACCTGACCGTGCAGGCCGTGGTCCTGCAGGCCAGCGGCCTGCCGCTCGGACCGGGCTGATCCGGCGCGGGTTCCCAAAATGCAACTACCTTCTACTCTTTACCTCCCCCCCTTTCCTCGAGAACCACCATGCCGCCGTTGTGTGATTCGCTGCCCTTCCGCTCCACTTTTGCTTCGTGCCGCCTGCAGGCCCTGGGCCTTCTGCTGCTGATGCTGCTCCCAAGCCTCGTTTTCGCC
>JBIIEC010000570.1:0-3221 GCA_044238045.1 Pirellulaceae bacterium
CGATTTCATTGCGCACCGTGCGGTGGTAGTCGACCAAGTCCGCGCCGCGACGGATGCCGAAGTCCTCGTAGCCGCTGGGGTGCGGGTTGAACGTCGAGACCTCCTGCTTGCACTCGGCCACGAGAATGCGTCGTCGGGTCATGCGTCGGTTCCGGGAAGAGTGTCTTGAGCTCTCGCGTAGTCGCGGGGAAAGAAGCGGATGATGGCGACGACCAGCAGCAGGGCCCCCGCGAGGTAGGCGATCGACGTGTAGTCCATCAAGCGTTCCAGGCCGATCGTGCGGCGCCACATGCCGCCCAGGAGCGGCGCGAAGCCCGAGATGACCGCCGCGAAGAGGTTCAGCACGCCGACGGCCGAAGCGCGCGTTGAGGCCGGGACGACTTCGAAGGCGGCGGGAAAGATGTTCCCCATGAGGAAGCCGCTGGCAAGGCCGAAGCCGATGAGGCTGGCCGTCATTGCCGGCAGTGACTGGCAGGCTCCGATCAGGTGCAGGCAGGGCGCGCAGCCGAGGAAGCTGGCGACCAGCAGCCAGATGCGCGCGGCACGCGTCCAGGCGAACAGTCGATCGGCCAGCACTCCGCCCAGCAACAGCCCTACCAGCGTCGCCATCTGCATGTAGGCGGTCGCGGTGAACGCGGCATCGGCGATGCCCAGGGAGAATTTTTCACGAAGGTATTCCGGCAGCCAACTGTACAGCAGCCACAGGCCGAAGACGAATACGGGAAAGGTCACGCACAGCAGGGCATAGGTGGGAACGCGGGCCAGCACCGCGACGGACAGTTGGGGCGGGCGATCGCCGTCCGTTGCCGCCGTCGTCTCCGGGAATCCGCGCAGGAACGCGAAGTAGGGAAGCGCGTAGACCAGCCCGACGGCCCCCAGCGCGAAGAACGCGCCTCGCCACTGTCCGCGTTCTGCCATCCAGCCGCCGAACCAGGAGCCGCAGACCGTTCCCGCGATCTGCGCGGTGGTCAGCAACGCCACGGCACGCGACCGTAGCGAGGGCGGAGTGGAGTCGGCGGTCAGGGAGATCGCAGCCGGCATGTACAGCGACTCCGACACGCCCATGGCTGCGCGGAGCGCCAGCAGCATCAGGCCCGAAGTGGCCAGTCCCATCGCCAACGTCACCACGCTCCACAACGCCAGGCTCAACACCACCAGCAGTCGCTTGGAAACGCGATCGGCCAGTTGGCCGGCGAGCGGACAGCCGATGCCGTAGACCCACAGGAACACGGCGCCGGTCAGCCCCAACTGCTGATCGGTCATCGCCAAGTCGTTCGACAGCGGCTTGAACATCGCGAACACCGCTTGGCGATCGCTATAGTTCAGGAAGTACGCGCCCCACATGAAACCGACGAGGCTGGCAAGACGCAGCATGGTCGGTGCTTGGGGAGGGGCGGGCATGGTGGGTTCCCGGGCGGCGGGAGTTGCGGACTACACGAGGGTGCCGGGATCGACCGGCTGGGCGACGACGGCGACGCAATCGCCTTGCTGGGTGAGGCAGGGAGTGCGCATCGAGACGAGGTAGCCCGCGCGGCGAGCGACAATCGTTTCCGGCGCGCGGTCCGGCCGTTCCAGGTGATGAATATAACCGACAGGCTGGTCGGCGGCGACCATTGTTCCCAGGTCGATGGCCACTTCGAAGATGCCCGATTCGGGCGCGAGCAGGTAGTCGTCGGCGTGCAGCGCCTGGGTGAGGATGGCGGGCGGCAGTCCGAGGCTCGCGCGCGTCTGCTCCGTCCCCTCCAGCACTCCCACATGCACCAGCACGTTGCGGAGTCCCGACTGCGCGATCCGGTGTACCGACGCCGAAACGCCTTCACCGCCGCCCAGCTCCGTCGTGACCACCAGCTTGCCCTGGGTCTCCGCCTCGACCGGCAGCAGCCCGGTTCCCGCGATGTCGGTATAGAGGAACGCGAAGTCGGTGTTCCAGGCGAACATCGCCGCCATCATCGCGCGCCGCTGTTCCCGGTCTTCCACCAGGTGCATGTGCGCGCAGGGCACGAACTCCATGCTGCGTCCGCCCGAATGGATGTCGATCACCACGTCGCTCAGGGGAAACAGCACGTGGGTCAGGTAGTGCGCGATCTGGCTGGTCACGCTGCCTTCGGCGTTGCCTGGAAAGGCGCGATTCATGTTCATGCCGTCCAGTGGTGACAGCCGCGTGGCAGCTCGCGCCGCGGGAAAGTTCAAGCTGGGAACCAGGATGACGCGGCCGCGGACCTGCGGCGGCGTGAGTTCGCGCGCCAGCTTCATGGCCGCGACCTGGCCCTGGTATTCGTCGCCGTGGTTGCCTCCCAGGACCAGTACCGTGGGCCCCGATCCGTGAGCCACCGTCGTCACGGGAATCATGACGTTGGCCCAGCCCCCGAGATTGTGTGAATACGGAACCCGCAGGTAGCCTTGCTGCTTGCCGGGCAGGGTGAAGTCGATCGTCGTGTGAATCATCGGGGGCTTTCTAGGAGTTCACGCCGAAGAGGGTGAGTGATTTGAGCAGCGTCTGCCACACGCCCCAGGCGAGCGGCAGCAGGACGATGGCCCAGCGCGTCGCGAGGACCGCGGACGTATTTGGCGCGCCTCGGTCCTGTCGGGAAGTTTGCGTTTCGCCGCCGAGACCCTGCGCATCGGGGGCCGGCATCGAAGCGGCCTGCCCGCCGTTTTCCCCGCCGTCGTTCGCAACGCCCGTGGGTCGCACGAGCAGGTTGCAGGCCAAGCCCACCAGCAGCAGGACCGCCATCAGGTACATCGTGACGCTGTACGCCTGCGTCTTCGGGATGCCACGCTCGATCTGGTATTCGCGGAGGGAGGCGACCAACACGGGGCCCGCCACGCCCGCCAGCGACCACGCCGTCAGCAGACGGCCATGGATCGCCCCCACCTGCGCCGTGCCGAACAGGTCGCGAAGGTAGGCGGGAATGGTCGCGAATCCACCGCCATACATGCTCATGATGATCGCGAAGCAGCCGACGAACAGCGGCACGCTGTGCAGGCGTTCGGACTGGGGCGTCAGCGCGTAAAGGATCGCTCCCAGCAGGAAGAAGATCGTGTAGGTATTCTTGCGCCCCAGCCGATCGGACAGCGACGACCAGGCCAGGCGCCCTCCCATGTTGAAGAGACTCAGCAGCCCCACAAAGCCAGCCGCCGCAGGCGGCGTCACGGATGTGGGAAACATCTCCTGGATCATCGGCGAGGCCTGCGCAAACACTCCGATACCCGCAGTGACG
>JBIIEC010000109.1:0-14572 GCA_044238045.1 Pirellulaceae bacterium
TGGAACCGGCGCGGGATGCGGCCACGCCCGATCGCTGAAAACACGCTGAATGCCGTGGCCCCGATTCGGCGGTCGCCCATCAGTCACTCGTTTGACAGGCGGCAGTGGGTTCGGTCTACTCGACGCCTTCATCGGTTGCGTTTCCTTCTTCGAGGGGAACGCCGCCAGTGGCTGTCTGCGCCGAGCCGATGGCAGCACAGCGATCGGGTCTCGTTGTCGGGAGCCATCCGCAGGTTTGTGATCGGCTCCAGTTCGCCGGGGAAGAGGATGCAGGAAAAGTCGCTGGTGGTCTCCAGTCGAATCCCGGAACCGGGCCGGCGCCTGGCGAGCCTCGTGCAGCAGCTGCTGAAGGCGGGCAAGCCGCAGGCGATGAAGGCCATTCATGGCGCACGCGCGTGGGTGAACGGCAAGCCGTGCCTCCGCGGCGACTGGATCCTGGAACCGGGCGACCGCTTGGAAGTGTTCTTGGAACCGGAAGTCCGCCGTCCCTCGACGAAGGGTAAATCGGTTTCAAGGCCGCTGCAGGTGGTCCATGAGGACCCGCAGCTGATCGTGGTGAACAAGCCGCCGGCCGTGCTGACGGTGCCCACGCACTACCAGGAAAAGAACACGCTGCTGGCCGCCGTGGAACGCTGGATGCGCCAGAACGGGGAGGCGGGCACGGCCTGCTGCGTCCACCGCTTGGACCGAGGCGTCTCGGGGCTACTGGTCTTCGCGAAATCGGTCGAAGTGGCCGAGGCCTTGCGCAGGCAGTTTGAAGCGCGCAAGCCGCTGCGTCGTTATCTGGCCATCATGGCGGGGCAGATCGACCCGCCCCGGGGGACGTTTCGATCGTATCTCGATACCGACCCCAAGACGCTGCAACGCTTCTCGACCGACGATGCGGAGGCGGGTGAACTGGCGGTCACGCACTACGCGGTTTTGCGGCAGTGGCCCGACGCGGCGCTCGTCGAAGTCTGGTTGGAAACGGGACGCAGGAACCAGATCCGCGTGCATTTCGCGGAGGCCGGGCATCCGGTGCTGGGCGACGAACGCTACGGTCGTGAACTCGGACTGACGGCCGCCTGGTCCCATCGACGACTGGCCTTGCACGCGCAGTCCCTCGGCTTCACCCATCCCGAATCGGGCCAACTGCTCGAATTCACCTGTCCGCTGCCGCCGGAAATGAAGGAGTTCCGGAACCGTCAGGAGCGAGGGACGGGCCGCCGCCGCGACACGTGACCGGGGAACGCTCCGTGGGGAGTCCAGGAGAGGGGTGGAACCACGAAGGACACGGAGCGCAAGGAGATCACCGAATGCTCCGTGGTGGAACGCATCCCGGAAACGGCGACGGCGTGGAAAAGCCGCCGGTCAGAAGTTGGCCGTCGCGCCCGCCTCATCGGCCATCGTGGGGATGACCGCGTTCAACCCGGCGATGTCGAAGACCAGTTGTACCTGTTCGCGCAGCGAGCAGAGACGCAGCCCGCCACCTTGCGCAGAAAGTTTCTTGGCGGTTGAGATCAGCACGCGGAGACCGGCGCTGCTGACGAAGTCGACGTCGGCGAAGTTGAGCACCATCTTGCGCGTGCCGGAATCCAGCAGCGACGTCAGCATCGCTTCGACGCCGCTGCAAGTGCTCATGTCGAGCGTCCCGATCATGCGGACGATGGTCGCATCGGCGGCGTGAACGACTTCGGTTTTCATCACGAGTTCCTTGCGGGTGTTTAGGTCGAGAAGAAGGAAGGCGTCAAAGATCCAACGGACGCCACTGGGCCTTCGCTCCCGCGAGGCCCTTGGACGCAGCGGGGCCGTGGATCACGCCTGCTGGCAGGAGTCGGCCGTCGATCGCAGCGCCGCAACGCCACACGACCTTGCTCAAGACTCGAAATGCGAAGTACCAGAGGAGGGACTCGAACCCTCACACCCTTGCGGGCAACGGATTTTGAATCCGTCGCGTCTGCCATTCCGCCACTCTGGCTCAATCTGAAACTTGTCCCGATCCGGCCTCGGTTCCGGCTCCGCGCCGTGAAGCGGCAGTTCCCGGTACACCTCGGCATGGGCGTGAACGGGCGCGGCGAACTGCTTCGAAACTGGTCACGTCGCACCAGGCCCCTCGCACCATGCCCCTCGCACCGTGCCCCTCACACCGCCGTAGTCTAGCACTCCCTGGAAGGCAGGTGAAGACGGTCACGAGCGGCCCATGACACCCGCGACGAGAGGCTCGGCGGTGGGGATGTGCGAAGGGTTCGCGGCCGGGGCGCGGGCGGGACGCATCCAGCCACCGGCGGCTATTCGGCGGCGCCCTCCGCGGCCGGCGTTTCACGGGCGGGGCCTGCGTCGGATGGGGAGGCCGCTGCGGGATCCGCCGGGGCTGCGGCCGCCGGGGTGGCGGTCGTGGCGGATGGAGCGGTCGCGGAAGGTTCGCAGCCGAGGGCGGTGACGCTCAGGATCGCGAGAAGAAGGGAGCGTTGCGTCATGGCAAGTTGGCTTTCTGGTGGAGGAAAAGTGTTGCGGCGGGAAGGGCCATCCGTGGACGACTGTCGCCCCGCAGCTTGTCCTGACAGGTTCCCCGAAACGCGCGGTGGTCAGTCATGCGACGCCGTGTACGCGCAGCACACGAGACACATGTCGTCGGCCGCCGGACGTCTCTGCGTGAACTCGTCAACGCTTGCCAGGATCTTCTCGCCCAATCGACAAGGATCGAGGAGATCCACGTTCTCCAGCAGACGCGCCATGCCGAACAGGTCGCCGCTGGGGTTCATCGCTTCCGTAAGACCGTCCGTATAAAGGACCAGGCAGTCGCCCGGCGCGAACGGCAGCACTTCGACCGGATACTGCTGGTTGGAGTCGATCAGCAGCGGCAGGCCGCCCCGCTTGCTGACCACCTCGACGTCGCCCTGCTGGCGACGAATGATCGGGGGCAGGTGGCCGGCGTTGACGACCGAGATTTCGCCGCGGGCCGGGTCCAGGATGACCATGGCCAGCGTGATGAACCGCCCGTCGTATTCGTCCGACGCCAGGTTGGCGTTCAGGCGTTGCAGGGCCAAGTGGGGAGCCATGTCGAGGGACAGGCAGAGCCGCAGGCTGGCGGACATCCGCGACATCAGCAGCGCGGCGGGAATCCCGTGGCCGACAACATCGGCCACGACGATCGCCAACCGTCCCTCCGGCAGGCGAATGTAGTCGTAATAGTCGCCGCCAATGGTGTTCGCGGGTTGGTAGTGTTCGAAGAAATCAAAGCCCGCGAACTGGGGATGCGCCTGCGGCAGGAAGCTGCGCTGCACCTCGTAGGCCTTGGCCAGTTCCAAGTCGATCGCCTGCTGCTGGAGCAGTTTTTCGTGGAGGGCCGCGTTGTCGATGGCACTGGCCGCCTGGGTCGCCACGCTCGCCAGCAGGTCGAGATCCTCCTGCCGGAAGCGGTTGCGCTGGTCGAGCGTATCCAGTTGGATCACCCCTAGCACCTCTTCCTCCTGGTTCAGCAACGCCATGCACATCAGCGAGCGGATGCGGAAGTCGACCATGCTCTCGGAACTGCCGAATCGTTCGTCCGACGCGGCATCGGCGGAGAGGATCGCCTGCTTGCTGGTGACCGCTTCGTTGAGGATGGTTCGACTGAGACGCAGGGGTTCGTTGGAGTCTTCGCGTCGAAGCCGCGTGCAGCGCGGGACCAGTTCGCCCATCTCGTCCCGCAGCAGGATGAACCCGCGGTCCGCCTGGACAAAGATCTTGAACAGGCTTTGCAGCACCTGCGGCAGGACCTCGTCCAAGGACAGCGATCGCCCGAGGCTCTTGGATATCTCGACCAAGGCCTTCAGTTTTACTTCCGGGCTCGTCGCGTAGTTGACTCCGCCCTCCCGACTGCTGATGTCGAGCTTGGACATGATCGTGGCCACGCTGGAGGCCTTGGGTTCGTCGAGCAGCACCTTGCGCGGAGCGTTGATCGTGGCGGGCTGGTCGTCGCGGGGAACGGTCCCGCTCTCGTCCTGGAAGGCGAACACCAGGTCGCAGACTCGGATCCGGTCGCCGCTGCGGAGCTTCCGGCGGCCGAAGATCATCTGGTCGTTGACATGCGTGCCGTTCCGGCTGTTCATGTCCTCGACGTAGAACTCGTCGCCGCTCTTGAGGATCTGGGCGTGGGTGCGACTCACCGAATTGTCGTCGACGATGATGTCACAGTCGGGACGACGTCCGATCACATGGCGAACGCGGTCGAGGAGATACTTTCGCCCGGAGGAGCTACCGTTCTCGGCCTTCAAAAATGCCATGGGACCGAAGCACCACCGTTTCCGGAGGGCCGATTCCTGAGGATGCAGGAGGGAAAGTGGGAGCGGGCGAGCGCACCCCGACGCGGTGGATTCTAGATGCCGGTCCGCTCGGGCGTCAACGGACTGGAATACGCCGCATCGCCGTCGACGACGCGACTCGTTTCCCCTTCCATCGCTCCAAATTTTCGCGTTCCGGTCTGTGCGCTCCCGATCCTTCGTGGTAAACTTCCGCCATCGTTCACTGGAGCGGATGCTGATTCGCGCCAGCGGATGGGGCGTGGTGTAATGGTAGCACGACGGATTCTGGTCCCGTTAGTTGGGGTTCAAGTCCCTGCGCCCCAGTTCTTTTCTTCTCCTCTTTCTCCTTCTGGAGAGGGAGCTTCCCGACCGGGGCGAGCTTCGCCGCTGCGTCACGGTCCTTGTATCGTTGAGTCCCGTTGTCACCTGATTGCCCCATCGTCGTTTCGCGGCGAATCGGAGAGGCATCGAGCAGTTCGGGGCTTTGCTTCCCCGGTGCAGTCGGCTTCCCCAGTGCAGTCGGGTTTCGGAAAGGACCTCGGAAGCGGTCGGGAGCCGTACGCTTGGCGATCGGCGCGAGCCTTGCCCTGTTCACGAAGGAAGGCGGCGATTCCGGGAGCAACACCCCGGTCCTGCTCGTGAAGCGGTCCTGGCGGTGATGGATCGGGCGACCCACCGAGGCTTTCTCGCCGCGGACGGGCGTGACTCATGGGCGATTTCAGGAGCGTTCCGACCACGGCTGGTGTGTCCCCGCAGGAACGCTGCCTGGCTATCGTGGGGTGCGTTCTGCCGCAGGCCGTCCGCATGCAGCTGGGAACCCTGCGCCGCCGCCCCGTGAAGGTTTCGGATTCTGAACGCCCTGCACGTCCCGCTGGAGCTGGGGCTTTTTGCTCGTGCTAATAAGTTGGGGTGTTGGGGGTATTTGCGTTGTCGTCGAGCTTGAGAAGGGTGGCGGGGGAATTATAATCGGAGCTTGTCTCCGACGATCCGGGCGTTGCGTTTCAGGCAGCACGAGCAGGTCGGCGGGGGCTTGGTCCAGCGGGTCGGAACCGTGTTAGAAGAGGCGAAGAGGCGGCTTTGCACTCGGCATTTCCGGATGGGGAACTGCGGGATGCGGGGTAGGCCCACCGCCTTAAAACGATGATGCGATTTAGGGCGACTGCAGCGTTATCGTCCACTGCTCGAAGTTCGCGCCGTTGGCCGTAAGTGATTGATCTCCCTGCATTTCGCGGTTTGCGCGCGTGCAGGAGTGCATGGTACGGCAGTTGCATGCTGACCCGGGAGTCCCCGGGTCTGGCGGTGGCGTGCGTCGTATCGGGTTTCGTTTCGGTCCTGGGGAGCCGCGGCGGTTTCGCGGTGGCCGCGACCCGGGTTGATCGAGCGAGGTCCTGTCTGATTTGTCCGTGAACTTGTCCGCCGTAGTGGTCCCATCTTCTTAGTCTCAGTCAGCCGCTTTTCCGTTTTGCAGCGTGGCCGGTTGAGTTGGTTCGTGCCGGATAGCTCTCCGCAGCGAATCGACTTCTCCTGGTCATGGGCGAAAGGCACGCACGGTTTATGAAGTACCCATCGGTTCTGATTCCCCATCGTCTCCCCCACCGTCGTTTTCAGCGCCTGAAGGCTGGCTCGGGTCGTTCCTTGCAGTCGGAGTCGCTGGAGCGTCGCGATCTGTTCGCGGTTGGACCGCAGTTGATCTCGATCCAGCCGAACGCCGGGGACGTGCTTCGCGACGGCTCGGTGCTCAACGTCGCTCCGCACCAGCTGACGTTCGTCTTTGACGAAGCACAGAAGATCGACGCCGACACGCTGGCGGGGATTCGGGTGACGCGAGCCGGGTTTGACAACACGTTCGATGGAGTGTCGGACATCCTCGTGCAGCCCGGTTATGTCGGGGTGGCCGACGATCGTTTGAACGCGGTGATCGTGCGTTTTGCGGAGACGTTGCCGGACGACCTGTACCGGATCGACGTGTTCGCGGTGGACGATCCGAGCAAGGGCTGGGTCGCGCTGCGCAACGAGGACGGAGCGGCATTCCAGCCGGCACTTCCCGGAGCGAACCGGACGACGGTGAACTTCGAGCTGAACCTGGGAGCCCAGGTCCTGGCAGTGGTTCCGCAACCCGTGCGGCGGGACGCGAGCGGGCTGGTGCAGGCACGCAACCAGATCGAGGTCTACTTCAACAACGACACGCTGGACCGAGCTTCGGCCACCAACCCGGCCTTCTATCGCCTCTACTATACGGGCGGAACGGCTTCGAACACGGACGACGCGATCGTGCGTCCGACGAAGGTCGAGTACAACGCGTCGGCCAATCGAGTCACGCTGACCTTCGCCTCGAACTTGGAGGGCTTGTCGACCGGCGCGGGCGTCTATCGTCTGCGCGTCGGCAGCGACGAGCCGCTGCCAGTGCAGCCGACGTTCCAGCCGGTCAACTCCGATCCCGGCTCGAGTTTCGCCAAGGCCACCGACCTGGGGTCGCTGGACAAGGCACGCGTCCTCTCCTCGGGGATCGGCGCGGAAGACTATCCGCTGCAGTTCCCGGGCTCGCTGGCCGAACCGGGGCACCGGGTGATCAACGAGGTCGAGAGTCATTTCTCGGGTGAGGCCGACGAGACGCCCGGCATCTCGGTCCAGCCTTACAACTTCAAGCGTCAGTACGGGTTTGACTCGAGCGGTCGGCTGCTGACGAACCTGATTACCGAGCAGCAGAAGCAGCGGGCTCGGGAGATCTTCGAGGTCTACGGTTTCTACCTGGGCGTGCAGTTCGTGGAGACGGCCGATGAGGGCTTCACGATCGTGACGGGCGACATCCGGGCGCTGGACCCGACCGCCGAGGTGGGACCCGCCGGCATCCTGGGCATCGCGGGCGATGCGAATCCAGATCCCCTGATCACCTGGCCGACGGCCATCATGGACGCGGCGGAACTCTGGGATGACAAGACGGGCGAGACGACCGATCCGGCTCGTTTCTCCTGGTACGACACGGCCATGCACGAGATCGGCCACCTGCTGGGGCTGGGGCATACCTACGACCTGTCGCCCTTCACGCTGATGGGCGAGGAGCCGTCGACCAGTTTTGGCACGCTGCCCGAGTGGGTCTTTCCGGGCGACCACGACATCGTGCACGGTCAGTACCTGCACCGTCCCGAAAGCAACGACCTGGATGTCTACCGTTTCCGGCTGGACGCCCCGGGCGAAATGACCGCCGAGATCCTGGCCGAGCGACGGACGAAGGTCAGCCAGCTGGATGCCGTGCTGACGCTCTACAAAGCGACTTCGGGCCAGCCGGAACTGATTGCGCGGAACGACGACTACTTCAGCGAAGATTCTTTCATCGGCTTGAACCTGGATGCCGGCGACTACTTCATCGTCGTGACTTCCACCGGGAACACGGCCTTCGATCCGACGGTCGAGGGCACGGGCCTGGGCGGCACGACGCAGGGCGAATACGACCTTCGACTGGACTTCCGCAAGCGGGTCGACAACTTCCTGATCGACAACACGGGCGTGGCGCTGGACGGGGATGCCGACGGCACGCCGGGCGGCGAATACAACTTCTGGTTCCGCGTGGAAAACACCGAGAAGACGGCGTTCGTCGACAAGTCGGCGGCGGCCGGCGGTGACGGCAGCCTGGCGAAGCCCTACAACAACCTGAAGGTCGCGTTGGCCAGCCCACGCATCGCCAGCGGCGGTGTGCTTCGCGTGCTCGGCAACGGCGGCGCCGACGGGAACATGGGCACGCTGGCGGACAACAAGGCCTACGAGATCGGCCTCAGCGGCGGCAAAGTCTTGTCGGACGGCCAGAACCTGCAGGTGCCGCGGAACGTGGCGATGATGGTGGACTCCGGGGCCATCTTCAAGATGGCGAAGTCGATCGTCCAGGTCGGCAGCAGTTCGGTCAATATCGACGCCAGCGGCGCCGCGCTGCAGGTGCTGGGCACTCCCGCCAGCCATGTGATCTTCACCTCGTACGACGACCAGGCCACGGGCGTCGACACCAATCCGCTGCAGACGACGCCGGACCCGGGCGACTGGGGCGGCCTCCTGATCCGCAACGACGTCGATCGCTCGGAACGCCGCGGCGACTACGAGCAGCAGGGCGCGTTCCTGAACTATGTCAGCGAAGCGGACATCCGGTATGGCGGCGGCAACGTCACCATCGATTCGATCCAGCAGGTGGTGAACCCGGTCCATCTGGTGGATGCGCGTCCGACGATCCGCAACAACATCATCCGCTTCAGCGCCGACGCCGCCATCTCGGCGAACCCGGACAGCTTCGAGGAAACCAACTTCAACGCCGTCGACTCGCTGGGAGTCGACTACCAGAAGGTGCCCTTCACGGCCGATTACGATCGCGTCGGGCCGGATATCCGTTCGAACCAGCTGGTCAACAACTCGATCAACGGCCTGTTCGTCCGCATCGACACGCCGGCGGGTGACCAGTTGGAGAAGATGACCGTCTCGGGCCGCTGGGACGACACCGACATCGTACACGTCGCGACGGAAAACCTGGTGATCCAGGGCACGCCCGGCGGACCCGCCAAGGACCGCACCACGGGCACGCTGGTGGCACGCACCGATGCCCAGCTGAAGATCGACCCCAGCGTCGTCGTCAAGCTGGATGGCACGCGGGTCGAGGTGGAGTTCAGCGCGCAGCTGCTGGCCGAGGGCTTGGAGGGGCAGGAGGTGGTCTTCACCTCGCTGCAGGACGGACGCTACGGAGCGGGCGGCACGTTCCAGACGAACGGCAACAGTTCGGGTTCGGCAGCGCAGGCCAAGCCGGGAGACTGGAGCGGCATCCGCTTGTCCCCGACGTCCCGCGCGAGCCTGGACCACATCCTCCTCGCCTACGGCGGTGGACTGTCTCGCGTCGAAGGCACGTTTGCGGCCTTCAACGCGTTGGAAGCCCACCAGGCCGTGCTGCGGCTGGCGAACAGCGTCCTGACGGACAACGAGAACGGTCGCGGCGGCCAGGCCGACGCGACGCGCGGCGGTCGTGGGCAGAACGATGAGGCGGTGGTTTTTGTCCGCGGTGCCCAGCCGGTCGTGCTGAACAACGTCATCAAGAACACGATCGGCTACAACGCGCCGGCGATCAGCATCAACCTCAACTCGCTGAACTACTTCCTGGTCAACGACCCGGGCCGTTCCACGGGCTTGGTTAACCTCGTGGGCGATTTCGGCGACAACCAGGGCCCGCTGGTGCGGCTGAACAAGCTCAGCAACAACCCCGTGAACGGCATGCTGGTTCGCGGTGGAGTGCTCAACACGGAAGGCGTCTGGGACGACACGGACATCGTGCATGTGGTGTTCGACGCGATCAACGTGCCGAACCTGCACTCGTTTGGCGGCCTGCGTCTGGAGAGCAGTCCATCGGAGAGTCTGGTGGTGAAGTTCGGTGGGCCGACAGCGGGACTGACGGCCACGGGCACTCTGCTGGACATCGAGGACCGGATCGGCGGCACGGTGCATATCATCGGCCAGCCCGGCATGCCGGTGGTGCTGACCGCGCTGAACGACGATACGGTGGGAGCGGGGTTCGATCCATCGGGCAGTCCCCAGACCGACACGGATGGCTTCCGCCGCGAAGGCGCCCGGGAACCGTCGGGCAGCTTCCAACTGGACCTGAATTACGGCCCGCTGATCAAGGCTCGCCCGCAGTATGTCGCCGCGATGGAACTCGCCGCCCGCTTCTGGGAACGCTGGGTCGAGGATCCGATCGTGGTCTCGCTGGACCTCGAAATCGATCCCGCGATGTTCAACACGGGCACGCTGGGGCTGGCCGCGCCGGAATACGTCACGCTGGACTGGGACCAGGTCCGCCAGTCGATGATCTCGGACGCTCGCCTGCATGAGGAAGGAACGCTGGAGGAGCTGCCTCGGTACACGGAAGCGGAGTTCACGCTGCCGAACGAGCCGGCGAATCCGTTCTCGGTGCTTCGCCAGATGCGGATCACCCGCGCGAATGCGAAGGCGCTGGGCATCGACGTGACGGGCCTGCCCTCGGTGCCGTCGCAGTATGATCCCACCAAGATCCGCGACGCGTCGATCACTTTCGCGCCGAATCCCTACTCGTTCCAGCCTCCGGCCCTGCCCCAGATGTTCGACGTCGATCGGCTCGATGGCGTCACTCCCGGGTTCGTCGACCTGGTGGGCACGGCGATCCATGAGATCGGCCATGCGTTGGGCTGGGTGAGCAGCGTGGACGACGTGGTGGCCGCTCTGGGCGATCCGGCCGCGCCACGCGGGATCTCCATCTCCACGGTGGACATGTTCCGCATGGAGCCCGGCGACGGCGCGGACTACGGGATGAAGGATGCCGCCCGAGTGCTCGACCCGACCCTGACTCAGGTCTTCTACGACGGCGGCGTCTACGATCCGTTCGGACTGCCGATCCCGAACCTGCGCCGCGGCGACATTCCGCTGGCCAGCGAGAACGCATCGCACTGGCTGGAGGCAATTCCGCCGCTGGGCATCATGAACCCCTCCGCCGCCGGCGGTGAAGACTGGTTCTCGGAAGCCGACCGCACGGGCTTCGACCTGATCGGCTGGGATGTGATCGGCGACCCGGTCGCCGGTGACTGGCGCGGCGTGACGCTGGAGCAGTATTCGCATGACCGCAACGTGTCGGTGGTCACCGAATACGAGGACCCTGCCACGGTGGCTCCGGGCCTCAACAGCCTGCCCAGCACGGCGCAGGTGCTGGGCCGCATGGGCCGCGGCGAGAAGGACAGCGACGAGAACCTGCGGCTCGGCTTCACCGTCCACGGCTATGTCAGCGACGCCACCGACGTCGACGTCTACAGCTTCGTGGCGACGGCCGGCACCGAGGTCTGGCTGGATGTCGATCGCACGGCGAACAAGCTGGACAGTGTGGTCGAACTGATCGACGCCAGCGGTACCGTCCTGGCCCGGTCTGACAACTCGTATGCTGAATCGCAGGGAGCCAAGACGCTGTACGGCGCCACGGGCGTCTTCGTGTCGGGCCTGCAGAAGTCGCTCTTCTACGACCAGGATTTCGGAACCACGAACGTCTTTGACGCCGGTCTCCGCGTGACGCTGCCGGGAGCCACGGGGACCGTCGGCACCTACTTCGTCCGCGTGCGATCGGCGAGCGAAAACCTGGACGTCGTCTCGGGCGGCAAGACGTCGGGCATGTACGAACTGGAGGTCCGGCTCGACGAGGTCGACGAGTACGGCGGTTCGACGATCCTCTACTCCGACATCCGTTATGCGATGAGCGGCATCCGCGCGCGGGGCCTGCCGGGCCACTCGCCGCTGGGAGGCGAGATCGCCGAGGATGTGTGGTACGACGAGTTCGGCAATCCGATCGACAACAACGATGCCCTGGCGTTGCCGGAGAATTCGCGCGTGCTGCTGCGGCCCGTGCCGGGCCTGCCGCTGGATCCCACGAATCCGCCGAACCCGACCGACCCGAACGCCGTGCCGACGAACATTCCCCCCGTCTTCGTGGACAGCTTCCAGGATGCCCAGTACATCGGCAATATCCTGCAGAGCGACCGGGCGGCGATCTCGGTGGCTGGCCTGATGGACAACACGGTGCGTTCGTCGACGGGCCGTTCGGACAACGTCGACTGGTATCTGTTCGAAGTCCGTTTCGCGTCGATCCAGCAGCCGGGCGGCCACACGGGCGAGTTCACGTTCGATCTCGACTACGCCGACGGCCTGTCGCGGCCGGACTTCACGTTGGCCATCTACGAGGCCGATTTCCTGGCCGAACCGCCTCCGGTCGATCCGGCGGCGCCGCCGCCGGTGGTGCCGACGGTGCTGACGCCCGAAGTGTCGCCGGGAACGCTGGTGTACCACAGCCTCCAGGGCGGCGGCGTGGACGACCATCCGGCTCCGCTGCAGGGCGCCAACATGGACGACCTGTCGCGCGGCTCGGTGGGCAACGCCGATCCGTTCATCGGTCCGATCTCGCTGCGGGAAGGTTTCTACCTGATGCAGGTCACCAATCCGGCCGTGAACCAGTTCGAGCGGGAGCAGTACTCGAAGCGGCTGGCGCCGAATCCGTACATCCGGTTCGAGCCGGTGGAGTCGATCGCGCGGATCGCGGAAGACCGGATTGCCGAGCCGATCACCGAGGACGGCCAGGGCACGACGTTCAATCCGCCGCAGGTACCGCTGCTGCTCGACCCGGGCAAAGCCGCCGTGCCGTATTTCCTCGGCGACGTCGAACTGTTCGTGAGCAACTCCAACTCACTCTTTACCGTGGATGCGTTCACGGGGGCGCGGGAGGTTGCGTTCGGGGCGCTGACGGGCGTGGATGGCGCGGCGGGCTACCGGCCGTCGATCGGCGACTTCGCCTTGCGTGACAATCCGTTCTTCGATCCGACCTCGCCCGATCCAAACGTGGCCCGCGGCCAGCGGCTGATGGCGTTCGCGAACGACCGGGGGACGGGAGCCGAGCCGAGCGACGCGACGCTGGGCAACTACATCTGGATCGACGTGCAGGACGAGAGTCTGGCTCCGCCGCCCGCCGTGGTAGTCCGCGGGGTGGGCGAGAATGGGGCGGTGACGGACGACACGGTGCTGACCTTCGGGCCCGACCCGGAGAGCGAGGATCCGACGAATCCGGAAGTCGTCCCCCTGGACGAGGGCATCTACTACGACGCGATCGTGTTCGATCCGACTTCGGTGGACATCAGCGCGGGGTATGCGATCGGACGGCGACCCGCCTCGAGGCTCTTCAATATCCTGCTCAAGTTCGACGCGGTCACCGGCCAGGTGCTGGGTGATCCGCAGGATGAAGCCGAACGATTGCCGGTGCCGAACCCGGTGCCGACTCCGAAGCCGCAGGTGCCGACGCGTCAGCCGAACGGCGGCTTGGACATTATCGAACAGGGCGTGCTCGACACGACCGTGGGCGGTGGTCCGGGCGGCAACATCACGGGCATGGACTTCATCGGCTCGACGCTCTACGCCGTCTCCGACAAGGGCGGCTTGTACCGCATCAACGGCTTCAGCGGCACGGGCGCTCGCCTGACCTACATCGCGACGATCAGCCTGCCGGGCGCGACGGAAGCCGACCCGCCGGTGCCCGTGCGGTTCGCGGGGTTGACCGCCGGTCCGAAGACGGCCGAAGCGGGCGCGTATCGAACCACGCTGTTCGGCATCGATAATCGCGGCTTCCTGGTCGCGTTCGACACCGCGGGCGTTCTCAAGCCCGTGTTTGTCGATGGCAAGTCGTTCGTGCCGACCGGCGTCGGTGGCGCGACGGGCATCGAGTTCGGGACGCTCGACACGAACCTCTGGCATGTGACCCAGCAACGCGGCGGTGACGACGGCCACGGCCGTCTGTTCCCCAATCCGCAACCGGGCGGCGCGAGCTTCTACTTCGGCGAAGAGATCAATCCGGGCGGCGGAGCACCCCGGTACTACGACCACCTGGGCGGCGCCAAAGGCAGCATCGTCACCAACCCGTTCAGCCTCGAAGGCTACGACGCGGCCAACGATCCGTTCGTCTACTTTAACTACTTCATGGTCACGGAAGAGGGACAGGGCCAGGGCGCCACACCGGGCCGCGATACGTTCCGCGTCTTCGTGGCGGACGACAGCCGCGAAGATGGACGCGGCCAGTGGCACCTGCTGGCCTCCAGCCAGAATCGCGAGGTGGGCCTCGGTGCACTCGATGTCGATCCCATGGACAACATCCTGATCAACGTCCAGCCGCTGTTCGACAACACGTGGCAGGACGTGCCGTTCCTGCAGGGGACTCCGCCGGGACGCAACGGAGTTCGCGATCCGTTCCCGTATCCGGACACCCCGAACCTGCGGCCGTTCGATCCGCTCGGTACGCCGTGGCCCGAGTTCGACCCGCCGCTCAACGAGACGAAGGGCGTCTGGCGACAGGCTCGCATCTCGCTGAAGGATTTTGCCGGCAGCGGCGAGCTGCGTTTGCGGTTCGACTTCAGCACGGCCGGTTCGTTCGACATCGGCAAGACGGCCGGATCGGAACTGCGAGCCATCGCCGGCAATCGCCTCCGTGATGGCGATACGTTCACGATCGCGGACAAGGTGTTTGAGTTCGACCTGGGGTACACGCTGATCGCCTCCAGCGGGCGCCGTGTCGTGGACGGTGAAACATTCTCGATCGAGAACGCCGAGAAGCAGCGTGTCACGTTCGAGATGGACAGCAACGGCAGCGTTGCGGCGGGCCATATCGCCGTCGCTTACTCCAGCTCCCAGACGGGCCAGGAGATCGCCGACTCGATCGTGGCCGCCATCAAGGCCAGCGCCCCGACCGGCGTGGTGCCGCACCAGGAGGGCATCCGCATCAATCTTGCGGGAGC
>JBIIEC010000480.1:0-4233 GCA_044238045.1 Pirellulaceae bacterium
GGCGCTCATGACCCACCCCCAGAACGGCCGCCTCACCCGCACGATGGTCAATCGACTCTGGGATCGCCTCCTGGGGCGTGGCATCGTGCATCCGGTGGATGCGATGCATACGGAGCCGTGGAACGCCGACCTGCTCGATTTTCTCGCGGTCTATCTGGCCGACCACGACTACGACCTGAAGCAGGTGCTGCGCCTGATCGTCACCTCGCAGGTGTATCAATCGCAGTCGGTGCCGCTGGCGTCGGGCGACGAGCCGGATGCGTATGTGTTCGCGGGACCGATCGCCAAGCGGTTGACGGCGGAGCAGTATCTGGATGCAATTCACCAGATCACGGGCACCTGGCCCGCCGCGCACGACCAGGCCTTCCAGAGGGATGGCCGCAACCAGTACGGGCAGCTGCGCGATGTTGTGCAGGCCGTGTCGGTGGGGGAAGATCTTTCGGCGTGGAGTCCCCAGCAGTTCCGGGAACGCTGGGGCGAACGGCCGCTGCGGGCGGTGTTCACCGACTTGGATCCATTGCAGGCGGTCCTGGGACGTCCGATCCGCGAGCAGGTGGTGTCGGCTCGTCCGACCGATCTGACCAGCCTGCAGGCCATCAACTTGGCGAACGGAACGGAGATGGCCGACCTGCTGGCGGCCGGCGCGGCGCGACTGCTGGCACGTGGCGACACGGCGCCAAGCGACACGGCGCCCATCGACGCGGCGCCCATTAACACAGTGGATCGACTGTACCGCGAGGCGCTGTCGCGAGATCCCAGCGACGGAGAACGGCAGATGGCACTGGAGATCCTCGGGACCGACCGAAGTGCGTCTCGCGTGGAGGATCTCCTGTGGATTGTATTCATGCTTCCCGAATTCCAGCTCGTGCGCTGATGCGATGGCGGCTGGATGGGGAATGTCGGGCGATGCAGGGTCCGTCACGGGCCGATACAGTAGGGACGTAAGAACGGGTGGTGCAACGGACGTGTCGAGAAGGCGGGTGCGACTCTCGGGGCGTGGGCGAGTGCCGGCCAACGATCAGTAAAGGGATCCGGTGATGATGGGACAGTTTGCAAGTAGCGATCAAGCGGGAGTTTCCCGGCGGCACGATCAGCAAGAGCGACGCGACTTCCTCAAGGCGTTGGCCGCCTCGGCGTCGGCAGCCCTGTTGACAGGTGAACCGCAGCAGCTGGTGGCGAACCAAGGAGAAGCCGCGCCGCCAGCGACAGCCGATGCCTGCATCCTGCTTTGGATGGGCGGCGGCATGGCTGCGCCGGACACGTTCGATCCGAAGCGGTATCGACCGTTCGAGGTGGGGCTGCCGGTGGAGCAGGTCTACAGCACGTTTCCGGCGATCGACACCGCGGTGGACAACATCAAGATCACGCAGGGGCTGGAGCGGGTGGCCCAGGTGATGGATCGCGCGACGCTGGTCCGATCGCACGTGCAGGCCGACCTTGGCTTCATCCTGCACTCACGGCATCAGTACCATTGGCATACGGGATATGTGCCGCCGCAGACGGTGGCCGCTCCGCACATCGGCGCCTGGATGGCCAAGGTGCTGGGGCCGAACAATCCGGTGATTCCGCCGTTCATCAACATCGGACAGCAGATCGAGGGCAATGGCGAGTCGGAAGAGCTGAAGGCGTTTACGACCGGGGGCTTCTTTGGCAGCGAGTTCGGGCCGTTCAACCTTCCTCACCCGGCCGATGCGGCGCAGGCCGTACGGCCTCCGCGCGGCATGGATGCGGAGCGATTCGCGGAACGTTACAAGCGTTACCAGGAGTTTGTGAAACGCGGTCCGCTGGCGGACCATGCCAGCGACTACCAGCGTGAGTCGATGCTGCGTTCGATCGAGAACGCGCATCGGCTGCTGGGATCCAAGGATCGCGCGGCGTTCGACCTGAGCCTGGAGCCGAAGGAGAGCTACGACGCCTACAACACCAGCCGGTTCGGCCAGGGGTGCCTGTTGGCGCGTCGGCTTGTCGAGGCCGGGGCGCGGTTCATCGAAGTGACCACGGAGTACGTTCCCTTCCTGCACTGGGACACGCACGAGAATGGACACACCACGGTGGCTCGGCTGAAGAGTGAGATCGACCGGCCGATTGCCCAGTTGATCCTGGATCTGGAAAAACGCGCATTGCTCGACCGTACGCTGGTCGTGATCGCCAGCGAGTTCAGCCGGGACATGATGATCGAAGGCGTTCCCGGCAGCACGGCCCGCGACCAGTCCTTGGCGGCCACGGACAAACTGGCCGAGATGAAGCACTACGGCCTGCACCGCCACTTCACGGGCGGTTCGTCCGTCGTCCTCTTCGGCGGCGGCATGAAACGCGGCTACCTCTATGGCGAGACGGCGGAGGAACGGCCGTGCGTCGCGACGAAGAACCCCGTCTCGATCAGCGACCTGCACGCGACGATCTTCCGCGCGATGGGCATCAGCCCCAAGACGATGTTCGAAGTGGAGCGACGTCCGTTTTATGCCACGCAGGATGGCCAGGGGAAGCCGGTCCTGGATCTCTTCGCGTAGGCATCGCCGCGGGAAGCGGAACACGAGGCGATGGAAGCCGCGCGCTGGACATCCAATGGTCCAGCACGCGTATCGCAGTGGTGTCGCTGCAGGAATTCCCGGGGCCGTAGGGTAGGCCGGCCCCGAGTCTCTGGGAACGTCAACCGGTCCCAGTCGCTCAAGCGATTTGCGGGATCTCGAAGCCGGCTCGCGGCGTCCGGGCGAAGAACGACTCGGCCTGCGGATCGCCCACGATGCGTTCGGCCTTGGGATCCCAGCGAATGACGCGGTTAAGCCGCGCGGCGATCGTCGCCAGGTGGCAGGTGTTCATCGTGATGACGTGGGTGTAGACGTCTGACACCGGCAGACCGCCTTCACGGATGCAGCGGAAGAAGTTGTCCTTGTGGCCTTCAAACGGCTTGCCCTTGTAGAGGCGTTCCAGGTCCGCGTCGGTGAACTGGTCCTTGTCCCAGTTCTCTTCGATGGGCTTGCCCGTGATCTTGCCGCGATTGACGAACAGGCGGCCCTTCGTACCTTCAAAGAGGATGCCGTTCTCGCTGCGACTGTCGATGATCATTTCCATGCCGTTGGCGTAGCGGCACTTGATGGCGAAGTCGTGGGACGAATTGTACTTGTCATCCTCCGTGGGGTAGCCATCCTTGAAGGGCACGGGATGATTGGCGTCGCGACCGTCGATTTCGATGGGCCCCATGCCGGGTTGGTCGTGCTGAGTGGCCCAAGTGGCGATGTCGACATGGTGCGCTCCCCAGTCGGTGAACTTGCCGCCCGAGTATTCGTACCACCAGCGGAACTGGCCGTGGCAGCGCTGCGGGATGTAGTCGACCAAGGGTGCTTGGCCGACCCACAGGTTCCAGTCCAGGTTCGGTGGCGGCGCGGTCTTCTGGAACGGGCCGCCGACTTCGCCACCGTTGATGCCGACGGTCATCCGCTGGATGTCGCCGAGCAGGCCCTTCTGCACCAGGTTGACCGCTCGCAAGAACAGTCCCCGGTCGCTGCGCTGCTGCGTGCCGACGAAGAATACTTGCCCGCTGTGCTTCCGGCAGGCATCGCGGATGATCTGGTTTTCCTGCAGCGTCAGCGTCAGCGGCTTCTGGCAGAAGACATGCTTGCCTGCCTGCAGGGCCTCAACGGCAATCTTCACGTGCCAGTGGTCGGGCGTCACGATGCTCACGACGTCGATGTCATTACGCTCCAGCACGCGGCGGTAGTCGGAGTAGGCATCGGCCTTGCCCTTGCCGATGGCACCGTCGTTGCGTGCACGGTCGGCGTGGTTCGCGTCGACATCGCAGACGGCGAGGATGTCCCCGAACTGGGCGTGGCCGTGGGCATCGCCCGTGCCCATGCCGCCGAGGCCGATGCAGCCGATGCGGGGTCGGTCGGTGGCGGCCGCGTTGGCGAATGCTTTTTGAGTCCAGGGGAAGTAGGCGAGAGTGGCCGCGGCCGATGCCTGTTTCAGAAAGCCGCGGCGTGAAGATCCAACAACGCTCATGGAAGCCTTTCGGAGGGAGGGAAGATAAGAAGAAGGCAGGTTGAGGAAGGCGGTTGAACGGGCGTGTCGAGCCAGTTCCCATCCAGCGACGGTCTGCGTTCCGGACACGATCGCCGCGCGATCGCGTCGTCGGACGCACTGGAGGTGTCACGCGGGCTGGCCGGACCCCGCCAGCGTCGTCACAACGTATCACGCGCGGCCGGGTGAAACAAGCTTGGCAATCCCGCCACGGGA
>JBIIEC010000481.1:0-4220 GCA_044238045.1 Pirellulaceae bacterium
TTTCAAGTCGGCCAGCTGTCCGCGCTGCACGCCAGCTGGGAAGCAGATTTCCAGGATCGGCCGCGGAGCCGTCGTCTTGCTGCCAGACTGGGGACCGGGTTGGGCGAGAGCCGCGCGCGGTGCAACGCCAAGCAGAGCCAGGAGCAGCACGACCAGCGCGCGCTGTCTCGTACAGCCAAGCCCTCGTCGCCAGGAGAGACAGCGTTCCACCATGCGGCCCGTCCACCGGCCGCGAAGGGCCGTCCTCTTTGAACTCGCTCTCAAGTTCTGAAACGTCCGCGTCCCCACAACGCAGTGCTTCAGGGTAAACGCGCCGCGGCCCTGCAATCAAGCAAATAGCGAGTGTACGACTTCGCCGTAAACATCCGTGAGTCGATAGTCGCGCCCTCCGAAGCGGTAGGTCAATTTCTTGTGGTCGAATCCCATCAGGTGCAGGATCGTGGCGTGCAGGTCGTGTACATGGACCTTATCCTGGATGGCATGCCAGCCGTACTCGTCGGTGGCTCCGTGCACCATGCCGCCCCTCACGCCGCCGCCGGCCATCCACATCGTGAAGCCGAACGGATGGTGCTCGCGTCCATCCGTACCCTGGGCGGTCGGCGAACGCCCGAACTCGCCGCCCCACAGGACGAGCGTATCCTCGAGCAGTCCGCGGGCCTTGAGGTCGGCAAGCAGCGCGGCGATCGGCTGGTCGACAGCCAGACAGCGTTTGGGGAGTTCCGACTTCAGGCCGCCGTGCTGGTCCCAGGCGTTGTTGACGGGCGCGTCGAAGAGCTGCACGAAGCGGACGCCGCGTTCCACGAGTCGTCGCGCGAGCAGGCACTGCCGGCCGAACATTTCGGTCTCGGGCTTGTCGGTGCCGTACAGCTGGTGCGTCGCCGTGCTCTCCCGGTCGATGTCGAAAGCCTCCGGAGCTTCGCGTTGCATGTCGAACGCCAGTTCGAACGAGGCGATGCGCGCTTCCAGTTGGCTGTCGAGGACGCGGTCGCGTTTGTGGATCTGGTTGAGCTGCGCGAGGGCGTCGAGTTTCGCGCGCTGGCGAGCCACATCGCCGGTGGGATCGTCGATATTGGCAATGGGCTTCTTGAGGTCCCTGACCAGCGTGCCCTGGTAAGCACTGGGCAGGAAGCTGGACGCCCACAGCTGCGCGCCCTGGAAGACGGCGGCGGGACTGACGACCACGAATCCCGGCAGGTTCTGGTTCTCGGTGCCGAGGCCGTAGGTGAGCCAAGATCCCATGCTGGGCCGCGAGAACGCCTGTTCGCCCGTGCACATCTGCAGGGCCGCTCCCGTATGGTTGATGTTGTCGGCGACCATCGAGCGAATGACGCAGAGGTCGTCGGCCAGCGCGGCGGTGTGCGGCAACAGCTGGCTGATTTCGATGCCGGATTGTCCGTGCTTGCGAAACTTCCAGGGCGAAGCCAGCAGGTTGCCGGTGCGCGTTCGCTCCAGTTTCGGTTTCTCGAAGGGCAGCGGCTGTCCGTTTTCGGACAGGAGTCGCGGCTTGGGATCGAACAGATCCACCTGCGACGGACCGCCCGGCATGTAGAGGAAGATGACTCGCTTGGCGCGCGGCGCATGGTGGGACGCTCGTTCGGCGAACGGCCGGACGGCGCGATCCGGCTCCGCGGCGGCCAGCAGATCGGCGAGCGCGAGCATGCCGAAGCCGCAGCCGGCCCGCCGCAACGCCTCGCGTCGACTCACGCCATCCCGCCTATCGTCTCGCATGATCCTGCCCTTGCTTCCTGTCCCCTCGCGCCCGGTCGATTCAGTCCACATACAGAAACTCGTTGCTGCACAGCAGCAGGTGGGCGAAATCCACCAGTCCTTGCACGCCTGGCGGCGATGCCGTATCCGACGCGGCGATCACGCGCTGCCCCACCTGCCGCTCTTCGTCCGTCGCCGGTCGCCCGAACAGCAGTTGGAAGGCACGGTCGATGCGACGTCGCGCGAGCTGCTCGCTCGTGCCGCTGTGGCTGGCGTCTTGCGCGGCCGTGTCACCGTCAGCCGTCGGCACGTCGCGCTGCAGTCGATCGGCCAGGTGGCGCGCCTGTTCGAGCACGAACGCGTGGTTGAGCAGGAACAGGGCCTGCGGCGCGACGGTGCTGACGACGCGTTTATCGGTGGAAGCGTCCGGGTTGGCGGCGTCGAAGAGCGTCGCGTAGCTGCTGCGATCCCAGCGCGCGGTCTGCACGTACAGGGAGCGGTGGCGGATGTTCAGGTCATCGCCGGCTGGGCCGCCGCCCGCAAGATCCAGTCGTCCCGCGACCGACAGCATCGCATCACGCATCGCCTCCGCCTCAAGGCGTCGCGCGGCGAAACGGCTGAGCCAGCGGTTTTCGGGATCGCGTTCCAGTCGTTCGCGCGGTACGACACTCGACTGTGCGTACGTCGCCGAGAGCACCATCAGGCGGTGCATGGCCTTGATCGACCAGCCTTCGCGCATGAAGCGCGTGGCGAGCCAGTCGAGCAGTTCCGGGTGTGACGGGGGTTCGGAGAGCAGGCCGAAGTTGTTCGGCGTGCGGACGAGTCCTTCACCGAAGTGGCCGAGCCAGAGTCGGTTGACCAGGACACGGGCGGTGAGCGGATGCGCGTCGGAGGCGATCCAGAGGGCCAGTTCGCGCCGGCCGCTGCCTTGCGTGATGAGCGGCTGCGATTCGCCCGCGAAGAAGACCGGCATGCGGCGCGGCACGACCGGGCCCAGACGCGTGTAGCTACCGCGGATGTGGATCGGCACGTCCTGAATGCCCGGGAACATTCCGCCCGGCGTACCGCCGTCGGTGGTCGCGATGGCCCGCGGCGGATCGGGCGGCATCTCGGCCTGCTGCTGCTCAATCCGCTTCAAAAGCTCGAGGCGTTCCGGATCCTGCTCGCCGGGCTTCGGATCGCGTTTGTCGAGCATCTCCAGCAGCGACTTGCTCTCGGCCAGTCGCCTCGCATGCTCCTCGTAGCGTTCGGCTTCCGCGCGGGGCACCAGCGGCACACGGCTCATCGTGTACTCGCCGCCCTTCGCGCCGAGGTCCTTGAGCAGGTGGGAGCTGTAGAACATGCCCGCGAGTCCGTAGTAGTCGGCCTGCGAGACCGGATCGAACTTGTGGTCGTGGCAGCGGGCGCAGCCCAGCGTCAGGCCCAGAAAGACCTTGCCGATGGTGTCGACGTTGTCGTCCACCATGTCGCTGACCATCTTCTCCTTGTCGGCGTCGCCGCGGTCCCAGGCGCCGTTCGAGAGGAAGGTCGTGGCGACCAGCCCGTCCGGATACACCTCCGCGCCCGTGGGGCTCGGCAGTTGATCCCCGGCGATCTGGTGCACGATGAATTCGTTGTAAGGCAGGTCCCGATTCAGCGAATCGACGACCCAGTCGCGGTAACGCCACGCTTCCGTGATCTCGCAACTCGGAGTGCGCGTCTTGGGGTCGGGGTCGTAGAAGTCGGCGTAGCGCACCACATCCAGCCAGTGTCGGGCCCACCGGCGACCGTACTCCGGCGAGGCGAGCAGCCGCTCGACGACGCGTTCCTGCGCTTCCTGCGAGCGATCGGCCAGAAACGCCTCGATCTCGTCGGGGGTCGGCGGCAAGCCGATGAGGTCAAAAGTGACGCGACGCAGCCACTGCCGGCGATCGGCTTCGGGCGCCGGCTCCAGCCCCTGGCTCTCCAGCCCGGCGAGAATGAAGCGATCGATCTCGTTGCGCACCCAGGCTTCCCGCCTGACGGCGGGCGGCACGGGGTTGGCGATCGGCTGGAAAGCCCACCAGTTGCGTTGCTGTTCGGAGACGGCGAAGCCAGCGGGCTTGGCGGCACCGGGTGAATCGCCAACCGGGCGGGACGGCGCTGGCCACGGTGCGTTCTTCGCCACCCAGGTTTCCAGCTTCTGGATGTCGGAAGCCGACAGCTTGCCCTTCGGCGGCATCTTCGGTTCGCCCAGATAACGAACCGCCTGCAGAATCAGGCTGGCGTCCACGTCACCCGGAACGAGTGCCGCTCCCGAGTCACCGCCCTGCAGCAAGGCTTCGCGCGAGTCGACGCGCAACCCCGCCTCCTGACTGTCAACTCCATGACACTCCGCACAATGATCCAGCAGCAGCGGCCGGATCTCCTTCTCGAAGAACTCTTCGCTCACCCGGGCTTCGCTCACCCGGGCTTCGCTCACCCGGGCTTCGCTCACGCGGGCTTCGTTCACGCGGGCTTCGTTCACGCGGGCTTCGCCCGGGGTCGACTCGTCG
>JBIIEC010000110.1:0-14475 GCA_044238045.1 Pirellulaceae bacterium
CGCTCCAGTCCGCGACGGCCGCCCACGCGGACGCCGTCGAGGCGAAAAGAAGCCACATCATGGCCATGTTGCGGATCATTGCTTCCTCTCCTGAGAATTAAGGGATATGGCGGCGAGAGCTTGCCTCACCGGATGCAGTCACCAAGACGCCAAGGGGAGGCTTGTGGCCTCGTTTCTTACGCTCGATACAACCCGAGCGATCAGTATAATCCACCCCCAATGGAGTGGAGCCGTTTGGGTGGAAAAAGCTTCAGAACTTAGCCAGTGCCCGCAGGTCTGGTCCCCGGGGGAACCGATCGCCGTGGACGTCGGTAGATTTTGGCGGAACGGCGTGGACGGCAACCGGCCGTTCATGGGGCAGAACGCGTCCAAGCTCGCCCGGCCAGTCCAGGAAAACGCTGAAGGTTCCGTAAAACGCCCAGCGAGGCCAAGCTTCTGTTGCCGAACACCGGTGAGTCGTGGTGTGCGGTTAGGGAATCAACTCCTCGAGCCCTGCAGCTTGTGAATGTTGGCGGGGCCGGATGTCAATCGCCATGTGAGCTCTGAGCGATCATCCCCTGTAACCAGCCCCACGGGTTTCGGCTTGCGCGGCATCGGCGGGCTTCTCGATTCTTCGTGACCTCTGTGGTCTCCATGGTGAGAAGAGAAACAGTCCAGCCGAAGTCGGAAGGATTGTTATGGTGAGCGTTCACGTGGATGGCTGGAAGCGAACGGTGCGCGACGGCCCTGCAGAGTTAACGCCGAAGGGAAAGCCGACTTCCCTTGCGCGTCCTCGGCCGTAAGATTGCGGACGAGATCTCCGCAGTGGCCTCGGAATCTGCCTCGACGGCGCTGCCCTCCTGCGAGGGCAGCGCCGCGTGGCGGGATGCAACGGCGGCTTAGCGGCCGCGACGCGAGCGGGCACCGAGGCCGACGAGACCCAGCAGGGCCAGGACGGCGGCGCTGGGTTCCGGCACGGCTGCGACGGCAGCGCGCGGACCAACTTCATAACCACCGGCCGAGAACGCGGCCACGAAGTCGCCGCTGTCAAACTCCCGGTCGCCATTCCAGTCGCCGGTCTGCCAGAGGCTGTTGCCGACCTTCGCGTCCTCATACTCACCCGCCTGGAAGACGGTGACGAAGTCGCCGGAGTCGAAGACGCTGTCGAGATTGGCATCGCCGAAGTAGGTCTTGCGCACCTTCTCGACCCACTCGACCCGGTCGTTCTCGTCGACCTTGGCATCGGCCGTGAGATCGAAGGCCGTGGGATTCTGGCCACCCAGCACGGCGCCGGAGAGCAGGTTGATGTCGTTGGCGGTCAGCAGCGAATCGCCATCGAAGTCACCGCGCACCGAGGGGCTCGATGCGTCCAGCGGATCGTTCGGGCCGAGCACTCCGTAGTAGGCGCGGACATAGTCCACCTCCACCGGTTGCTGGGCACCTTGACCGGAGCCGAGCAACATTCGCTTGTCGGTGAACAGCGAACCGTTCGCGCCGCGCCACTCGAACTGATAGACCATCTCCCCGTTGATGTACAAGGTCACATAATCCTGCGGGTTGGTGATCACACGGGCCGTGTACCACGTGTCGGCTTCGAAGGGCTGCTTCCACAGAGCCACGCCGGAATTGTAGACATCCGCGGCGCGATGCTCACTGACGTCCGTTTCAGGCGGGCCCAGCGACTTGGTGTACATCGCGACCGACGTACCCCAGGTTCCCGAGCCGTCGCGCCATCCCAGTTCCATTGCCCAGGTCTGCGTCCCATTGCTCTCCTGCTCGATGTACAGGGGATGGTCGAATTTTAGACCATCGTTCGGCTGGGGAGCCGTGCCATTAAATCGGAAGCGAAAGTCGACGGTGCTCTTCGGCTGGTTGAGCAGCGGCTGCATGATCCCTTCCGAGGTGATTCCGCTGACGGGGGGAAAGGTCCACGTATCGGGGTTGCTGCTGAAGTCCACGTTGGCGTAACTCCAGCGATCGGCACGCGGCTCGCCCTTCATCTCCTCGCTCCAGTCCGCGACCACAGCCCAAGCGGGCGCCGTGGATGTGAACAGAAGCAACAGCATGGCCATTGTTCGAAGCATCGTCGTTCTCCTCGTGTAGGTTTCTATTGGTTGCAACTCCGGGCTGCGATGACGGAGCCAAGGAATGAGGGATCGGTGGAGGCCGTCAGACTTCGATGCGCCTGGCTTCAGCCTCCCGCAGCAGATTGGCAGTATACGCAACCTGCGCTGCGATGCGAGCGATGTTTTGTTCGATTTTGGATGGAACGCCCTGTTGACGTGTTTCGGAAGTCCGCAGTGACCAGGTTCGCGAAGTCGCGTGGATTGGAAGTCACGCAGGGCGGAGTGGCGGGCAGCCGGCCGCTGCAGGGGGGACGCGCGATCGGCTGGTGCGCGTCGTTTTCGCATGGAACGTCCGAGGTCGGCTCGAAGGGCTTTTGACCTGCAGTCCCGGGCGATCTTGTCACAAACGCGAAACACCCCCATGCCTTGACGACATGGGGGTGTTCGCGAGCCCCTTAAATTCCGTGCGGCCCAGGTTTAGGTATCCCGTTTGTCAATCCGCTTTGACGCGAGGCCGAAGCTCACTTAGCAGGCGCGAGTGCGGCGACGGAGACCCGACAGGGCCAGCAGGCCCAGGCCGCCCAGCACGGCCGACGCCGGCTCCGGAACCGGAGCGGTCAGCGGTTCGGTCGGCGACAGCACGCCGTAGTAGGCGCGGACGTAGTCCACTTCCACGTCTGAGTAGGCACCGGTGCCGGTGCTCAGCACCAGACGCTTGTCGGCGAACAGCGTTCCGTTCGGGCCCAGGTAGTCGAACTCATACACCGGCGCGCCATCGAGGAACAGCGTGAGGTTATCGGCCGGGTTGCTCACGAAGCGGAAGTTGTACCAGCGACCGGCTTCGAACGGTTGCGTCCACAGCGGGCGGCCATCCCATGGGTTCTGTACCACGTGGTCTTCGACCGGCGTCTCCGGCGGTCCATTCGACTTGGTGTACATGCCGATGGCCGTGGGGAGGTCCCGCCAGCCAGCTTCGATGCCGTAGGTTTGGGTCCCTTGCGATTCCTGCTCGAGGACCAGGCCGATGACGAAGGCGTCCCCTGGGCCGGGCGCGACGGTTGGGAATCGGAAGCGGACGTCCAGCGTGTGGGCCGGACGGTTTTCGAGGGGTTGCAGGAGTCCCTCGGTGCTGACGCCCGTACCTGGCGAGAAGATCCAGGAGCCAGGGCTCGTCGTGTAGTCGGCTCCGCCGTTGTTCCAGATGGCTGAACTCGGTTCGCCCGTCATCTCTTCGCTCCAGTCCGCCGAGGCGGCCCAGAGGTTCGACGAGGACAACAGCAACATACTGAACATGCAGAACTTGCGAATCATGGTGTGCTCGCTTCTCCAAGTGTGGTAGGGAACGCTGGTGCAATGTCGTGATTCGTCCCATTGGTCCCAGGATGCAGGTCCCAACGGAGGGGACGATTGCGAGTCTATTTACGATGGTGGCGATGCGGACCAAAAATCACGCAAGATGCGGCCGCCCCTCGCAGGGTGACTTGTTTTGGCCTCATTTGTGGTAACTTTCGTACCCGAGGAAGCGATAGGCCGGAGATAAATCCGTCATGCAAGCTCGGCATCCAATGGCCAGCCTGCGTCGTACCGGAGCATCGACTGTCTCGGTGTTGATGCCCACGGTCGCTTGGTTCAGTGGATGCGGCGCGTGACCGCTGGTTGTCGGTCGCTCGGGGGGAGCAAGAAGGGGAGTCCCTGGGATAAAGGAATCAACAGATGGGTGGGTTGACCGAAGTCGGATCGAATCGGTTCCGTGTCGTACGCCGGAGCATGGCCTGGGCGATTGTCGCGTGCCTGCCAGGGTTCCTTGGCTTGGCGGCTTGGGCAGGTCTGCCATTGCAGACACATGCAGCGGAGATTGTGCGGTACGTACGCTACGAGCGCGAGGGGGCGACATCCTACGGACTGCTGGAAGGCGACGAGGTGCGACGCATCGACGGATCGCTGTTCGAGAAGTGGCAGCCGACGTCGGAGCTGGTCGCGCTGTCGGAGGTGCGGCTGCTGCCGCCGACGCAGCCCACCCAGGTGCTGGCCATGGCCGGCAACTACCGCAGTCACTTGGATGACAAGGAGATCCCGCCGAAGTTCCGCACTCCGCAGCCGTTCTTCAAGAGCCCGTCTTGCCTGATAGGGCAGGGGGAGTCGATCGTGATTCCGGCCGATGCGCGGGAAGTCGATTTCGAGGCCGAGCTGGTCGTCGTGATTGGCAAGAAGTGCCGTCGCATTTCACGCGAGGACGCGCTGGACTACGTCTTCGGCGTTACCGCGGGCAATGACGTCAGTGAGCGGATCTGGCAGAACGATGCCGAGTTGAAGGATGTGCAGTGGTGGCGAGCCAAGGGAGCGGATACGTTCGGTCCGGTCGGGCCCGTGATCGTTTCGGGCATCGACTACGGCAACCTGCTGCTGCGACTGCGGCTCAACGGCGAGGTCAAGCAGGAGGAACGTACGGACCATCTGATCCATGACATTCCGACGATCATCAGCCATATCAGCCGGTACGTGACGCTGTACCCGGGCGATCTGATCTTCACCGGTACCCCCGGCCAGACCTCGTCACTCAAGCCGGGCGATGTGGTCGAGGTAGAGTTGGAGGGCGTCGGTGTACTGCGAAATCCGGTGGTGGTGGAAAATCCTTAGTCGCGGTCCAGTTCGTCGGCAGGCCCATCTCGTCAAGCAGCCCATTCCGACAGCGGGCGTAATCGCGGACGGCGCGGCACGCTCTAGGATGGATCCTGGAGCAGCCAGAGCTGCGCCGAGGTCAGTTGCGCTCCTTCCACCGGGCTGCGCAGTTCAATCCGGTTCTCTCCCGTGCGCGCCAGGCCCGCGGGCAGGGCGTAGACGAGTCGTCGCGCGGCGGGACGAGGCTCTTCCCGGGACGGATCCGCCAGCAAGCCCATGTTGCAGTGGACCTGGGGACGGACACCGGGAGGCAGGTCGGTGAAATCCAGCCACAGTTCATGGCGTGTCGCCGGCGGTGGACTTTTTTCCGGCGCAGTGATGTCGATGGGCCCCGCCACGACCAGGCGAGCCACGGCCGTTTCCTCGCGCGGCAGTGCCAGGGGCAGCGACTGCGACCAGGCTTCCGTATCCTTCGCCCAGAACGCATCGGCCCAGGCGGCCGCCGCATCGGTGATCGCGAAGACGCGTTCCCGTGAATGCAAGGTCTCCGGAGAACCGATCGAGGACACGACATCGCGACAGTAGTCACGTCGTCGCGCATCTTCGGCGTCGTTGGAACCGGTGGCGTTGGGAAACAGATTGAAGGTATACATGCCGTCCGCACCGTCCTCCCAGAGACGCAGGGCGGCGCCGCGCCAGTAGGCGGTGGGCAGCGGTTGGTAGCTGCCGCGTGCCGGACTGCCGGGAGGCCGATCGTTCAGGCCGGACTGGCTCAGGCACGGATAGGCCGGCACGTCGTGTGCGTGCGCCAGTTCGATCATTTCACGCACCGGATTGTCGAAGGCTACATAACCGCCACTCAGGACCACGAGGTCCAACAAGCCGCCGCGCAGCCATTCGCGCGCGTCGACGCCCATGCGTTCGCAGGCTGTCAGCGTCGCGGGAATGCGCGCCGCCAGAAGGATCGGACGCTTCTTTTCTTCGCTGACCTCCAGTACGACCCTGCGCACGGCCGACAGCAGTCGCGTCAGCACGGAGGCCTGCTCCTTCGTGACGGGCTGGCCCTGGTAGTGACTGCGAAAATAGAACGGGGCGCGCATGAAGTCGAGTTCGATGCCGTCGATGTCGTACCCCCGGAGCACCTCTTCCACGACCGAGACGATGAGCGATTCGACCTCGGGATGCTCGAAATCCACCAGCGTCCACAAACGACGACGGTCGGTCAGCGACTCCGCCTCCGCCTGCCGACCCATCAACGCCTCGGGATGCGTTTTTTTCCAGGTCGACACCATCTGCGATTCGAAAGCGTCGTGGATGTCATTCATCCGCAGCGACCAGAACGACTCTAGGCCGTGGCGATGCGCGAAATCACACGACATACGCAGCCCGTCCGTATGCTGCGCGAGGAACTGGGGCAGGTGGTTGTGGGTGAAAGGCCCCTGGTTCGCCTTGAAGATCTCCGCGACCTTCGTCTCATGCGAGAACATGTGGAAGCTCTGGGTCGTGCTATACCAGATCGAATCGACCTGCGTACCCAGCAGCGGGTCGTGACGCTGGGCAAGGAACTGCTCGACCGACTCGGCAATCTTGGACCAGACATCGTCTCCATCGTTGTTGTAGATGACGCGGCGACGACGCCAGCGGGCCGCGCGGCGATCCGTATCGCTGTGGGCGGAGACGACCGTTTGCGCCAGAGTGGTCTGGCCAACCGTCGTGGCGGCGAGGAGGACTCCGGCGAGCAGCGTTCTGCGGGTGAGCAGCATGGCGAGGCCTTTCGTGGAGTGCCCCAGGAGTCCTTGGGGCAGGTTCGAGATACCCGGCAGGACGCCTGCCCGGGTGCGTTGATCGTGCGTGACCCACCAGCGAACTGGTGGGAAGGAACGCGTGCGCCGCCCATGACGCGTCCCCCAGAGGAGCGGGCAGGGTACTCGCTTCTCGCGGTGAGGGCAAGTAGGATGAGCATCCCCACTCGGGCGGGTGTCGCCGAGGGCCGACCACGGCTCGCAAGGCTCCTCCGCTTGAGGCCGAAGTCCGAACACCCGCCAGCGGCCCCCCTCTTGCGCGCCTCGACCTCCCCGAATCACGGCCTTCCCCGAATCACGGGCTGGCTTGGACCACGGCCTTCCTGGACCGTCTTTCCCACCCGCATCATTCCCCAATCCGCATAGAAATGGCTGGTCATCATGCAGGCAGATGGAGGGCTCTCGCCCACCGCGCGGAAACTGGTACTCATCGTCGCCCTGAGCGGCTTGGTCTTCGATGGAGTGGAGTTGGGGCTGATGCCGGTCGCTTCTCGCACGGTTTCGCGGAGCCTGCTGGGGGAGCAGTTCACGGAGCAGTTGGCCGGGGTGTGGTTCGCGTGGTTCACGGCCAGCCTGATGCTGGGGGCGGCAATCGGAGGGATCATCCTCGGGAACCTGGGGGATCGCATCGGGCGAACCCGCGCGATGGCGCTGAGCATCATCATCTACTCGGTGTTCGCCGGCCTGGGTGGCTTTGCCCAGACGCAGGAACAGATGCTGGTCCTGCGGTTCCTCGTGGGCGTGGGGACGGGCGGCATGGTGCCCAACGGCTTGGCCCTGGTGGCGGAATGCTGGCCCGACGCATCGCGGCCACTGATTTCGGGCGTGATGGGAGCGGGGATCAACCTGGGGATCCTGATCCTGTCGCAGATCGTGACCTATTGGCCGCTGACAGAGGAGTCCTGGCGCTGGTTCTTCCAGTTGTCAGGCATCCCGGCGATCGTGGGCATCTTCGCGTTGTTTGGCCTGCCCGAGTCGCCGGCGTGGCTGGCGAACCGGAATCGTTCGAGCCAGCCCACGGTCACCATTCCTGAACTGTTTCGCGGCTCACTGCTGAGGCCGACGCTCGTGGGCATCTGCATCGGCGCCGTGCCGCTGCTGGGAGCGTGGGCCGCCAGCAAGTGGACGATTCCCTGGGCCGACCAGATGGCGTCGGCCACGCAGCCGGCCTACAAAGCGCAGGTGCAGCAGTGGTGGGCCATCGGGGCCACCCTCGGAGCACTCTGCGGCGCGCAAGTGGCTCGTTTCGGTCGCCGCGCCAGCTATTTCCTCATCAGCCTCGGATCCACCGCGCTGACCTCGTTCCTCTTTCTCGGGACCGAGCCGCTGGCGAAGAACTTCCTGCTGGTCGTGGCCGCCCAGGGGTTTGTGACGACTCTCTTCTTTGGCTGGCTGCCCATCTACCTACCGGAACTTTTCCCGACGCGCGCCCGCGCCTCGGGCATGGGACTGTCCTACAACGTGGGACGCTTCGCCACCGCCGTCGGCGTGCTGGTCGCCGCCAAGCTCTTTCAATCGCTGGGTAATTCGTATCCCCGTGTCGGCTTCTACTGCGGCCTGGTCTACGCGCTCGGCATGGTGGTCGTCTGGTTTGCCCCGGACACGCAAGGCCGACTG
The DNA here is from genome assembly GCA_044238045.1 of Pirellulaceae bacterium. GTDB lineage: Bacteria > Planctomycetota > Planctomycetia > Pirellulales > Pirellulaceae > CAZUJM01. Next base: position 8,084 of record JBIIEC010000110.1, read on the forward strand.
CAGACCGACGAATGAACCCAGTCTGCGGCAGGAAGTCAACTTGTGACAGCAAACGGTCATCGCGGCGACTACCCGCGTGGTCGACGGTCCCGAAGATACGTATCACCGGGCACTACTTCCATCCCGAGGCCTGACAAGCCCCGGTTCCAACAAGGGCGGGTCCAGGGCCCGTACGAGCATTTATGAATCGACGAAACCTCGCCAGCATGCTCTTCTGTCGGGTCCGAACCCACGTGGAATCGAGGTGGCGCGCCGTGGCGCGTACCGCTGCGCGAACGTTCGCGATAACGCTCCTGTCCGCTGGCGTGCTGCAGGCCGAGGAACCGCTCTTCACGGCGCGTGCCCTGACTGGGGACGGCTCGTTCACTTCGGGAGTGGAAGGCCCTGCCTGCGACCGTCAAGGCAACGTCTACGCCGTGAACTTCGCGGAGCAGCAGACGGTTGGCCGTGTGACACCAGCAGGCGAGGCGACGCTGTTTGTCCGTCTGCCGGAGATGAGCACCGGCAACGGCATCGTCTTCGATCGCCAGCAGCGGATGTACGTGGCCGACTACACGGGCCATCAGGTGCTGCGTGTCGACCTGGCCTCGCGGCAGGTCGAAGTGTTCAGCCGAATACCCACGACGGACCAGCCCAACGACCTGGCGATCGCGCCCGATGATACCCTCTATGCCAGCGATCCGAACTGGGGCGAAGGACACGGGCAGATCTGGAAGATCTCGACCCGGGGCGAAGCGATCCGCGTCGCGGACGGGCTGGGGACGAGCAACGGGATCGAGGTCAGCCCCGACGGGCGGTGGCTGTACGTGAACGAGTCGGTGCAGCGCAACGTCTGGAGGTTTCCTATTCGCGAAGACGGTACGCTCGGTGACAAACAGTTGATCAAGCAGTTTCCCGACCATGGATTCGATGGCATGCGTTGCGACGTGGACGGGAACCTGTATATCACGAGGCACGGCAAGGGCACGGTCGTGGTCATGCGTCCTGATGGGACGGAGCTGAAGGAAGTGGACGTGCTCGGCAGCATGCCCACGAACCTCTGCTTTGGAGGTCCCGACGGCCGCACGGTGTATGTCACGGAGGCCGAGCACCAGCGGCTCGTGCAGTTCCGCGTCGAGGCTCGTGGCGCGGCCTGGGCGCGCTGGCAGGAGAAGAAGTGAGCCGTCGGGCTGGTGGGCGCGACGTGTGGCCACGGATGCTCAACGGCTCAAGGGAGATCTTGAAAGAGGAGTGATCGCATGGGAGGACGACTTGTATCCGGGGCCAGCCATCGGACGCGACGCTGGCCGGCGAGTTGGAGTGACAGTTTGGTGGCAGCGTTCACGGTGCTCGTGCTGCTCGGGGCGGCGCACGACGCGCGGTCCGCCGATACGACGGTGTTCCGCGGCAACTATCCAGGCTGGCCTTGGGTTACCAGTGCTCCCGGCGGACCGCTCGTCTGTGTCTGGCGCGAAGGCACGGTGCACGAGTACTCGGCCGATGGCCGGATCTTGATGAGTGTCAGCACGGACCAGGGCCAGGCATGGTCGGCCGCGCGCACGATCGTCGATGAGCCCGGGGTGGACGACCGAAACGTGGCCATCACCTGTCTTGACGGCCAGGAGTGGCTGTTGAGTTACAACCGCTACACGCGGGAGATGAAGTCGCAGGTGATGACGGTCCGTTCGCGGGATGGTGGCCGTACCTGGGAAAAGCCGCAACCCGTCAGCGACCTCGACGCGCGGACGAGGGCCGCGATCGTGACGCTTCGCAACGGCCATCTGCTGTTGCCCTACTACCGGGCGCCCGGAGACCAGTCGCTGGTCGCGCTCTCCCAGGATCGCGGCCGGACCTGGGAGACGATCGAGATCCCCAACGGTCCGGGGTTCGTTGGAGACGAATGGGACGTGGCGGAACTGCCCGACGGCAGGCTGGTCGGTATCGTCCGCAACAGCGCTTCGTTCGAGGACGCGGCGGATCGCGGCTGGTTCTACCAGGTGACGAGCCGCGATCGCGGACGCACCTGGACGCCAGCGCGCCGCACCAATCTCCGCGATAGCCGTTCCACGTCGCCGGCCCAGATCTTCGTCCACGACGGCCGTCCCGTCGTGCTCCACTCCAATGCCCGCATGGTGTCCGTCGTGATGGTCGTGTCGGACGATCCGGAACTGGTACGCTGGAACGTCGACGCGCCGCTGTCATGCTATGACTACCGGGCCGACCGGAGCCCCATCCAGGATGGCAGCTATCCGGTGTCCGTGTCCGTGGGCGGGAATCGGCGATTGATCGTCGACTACGTCCATGACGGCGAGTCGCGAACGATCTCCGGCTACTATGTCGATCTGCCGGCAGCCTGGTCTCCCCGCCGTTAGCGACCCGGGCGTCCGCTGTCCCTTGTGCGAAACAAACAACCGAAGAAGAGGACCTTCCATGCGTAAGAACCGCCTGCGCGAACAGCTGCGAAGCGATGAGCCGACCCTGGGGACGCGGATGCTGAGCTTCTGGCCGACGATGATCGAGCTGGTGGGCCACTCGCGGATGTACGACTATGTGGAGTTCTCCGCCGAGTACGCCCCGTACGACCATCAGCTGCTGGAAAACATGGGGCGGGCGATTGAACTGTTCGACCACCTGACGGGAATGGTCAAGATCGAGCAGGAGTCGCGGATGCACGCCGCCACGCGCGCGATTGGCGGCGGCTTCCAGGCGGTGCTCTTCGCCGACATCCGTTCGGTTGCCGACGCCGAATACTGCGTGCGGGCGGTGCGCAGCGAACGCCCGCAGTCCGGCGGCCTGCACGGCGTGAACCTGCTCCGCTCCACCGGCGTCGTCGTCGACGCGGCTTCCGAAGCGTGGGCCGGCGCGCTGGATGAGATCGTCATCGCGCTGATGATCGAAAAGAAAGGCGCGCTCGAACAGCTCGACGAGATCCTGCGCGTGCCGGGCATCGACATGGTGCAGTTCGGACCGGCCGATTTCGCGAACAGCATCGGACGCACCGGGCAGATGGGGCATCCGGAAGTCAAGGCGGCCGAACGCACCATGATCGAGAAGGCGCTCCAGCATGGCGTCGCGCCGCGCGTGGAACTGAACGAAGCCCAGGGGTTCGAGCCCTACCGCGAACTGGGAGTCAAGCACTTCAATGTCGGCGTGGACGTGAAGACCTACTACGAGTGGCTGCGTAGCTCCGGAGGCGTGATGCGTGGCGAACTGGGCCTGGGCCCGCTCGGCGAAGAACGCGACGCGGGTGGGTACGGCAGCAAGGGGTAGACTCGCGGGCGAAAACACGGGCGGCGGTCCGGTTCGCTGAGTCCAGACTATCCGTTGTCCGTCGCCAGCCCCAAGGCCTCATGCTGCTGCTTCAGTCGTTCCCGGTAGGCCTGCGATGCCTGCTCGTCCACCCGGCATCGCGCGGCCCGATACGCAATCGCGAACGAGGGCCGATGGCGAACGGCGGACCGATTCGGCTCCGCTCGGTGGATCGTCCAGCCGTGGTGGGCCACCAGATCGTTGGCGTGGAGCGGCACGGCGACTTCCCGCGCACGCAAGTCCTCGGAGAAGTCCACGAGGCCCTGCGAGAAGCCCAGCACGCGGCTGGCGTTGTGGGCCAGCCGGCCGTGGTGGTGCGAGCCGGGGACGTAACGCAGGCAGCCGTTCTCCTCGTCCACGTCCTCCATGGCCAGCCATAACGTCAGTACCTGGGCGGGCTCGAGGTTGAAGTAGTAGTTGTCCTGGTGGGCCGGTGTCGGGTGCTCCGTGCCGGCCGGCTTGTTGAACCATTCCGCAGCGCTGATCGGAGTGACCGGTTCGCCCAGCAGACGCGCGGCGAGGCCGCGCCACGCGGGATGGTCGACGTAGGCGGCGAAGTACGGGTCGACCGACATGTGCTGGAGCTGCTTGAGCGTCTCGGGCCGTGCGCGGTCCTCGTAAAAGGCGTGCGAGTCGTGCAGCGTCGGTACCACGTCGCGGATGTACCGTTCCAGCTCGCGACGCAACTCCAGGAACTGATCGGCCGGCAGGAACTCGCGCAGCACGACGAAGCCATCGCGCTGGAACTGGCTCTGGAGTGGGTCCGGCGATTCGGCGGGGCCGGGGGAAACGACGGTCATGGCGTGTTCCTGCGAAGGAAGATCGAAACTCCCACGTGACGTTGGTACCGCAAAGACGAAGCGGCGGCAAGACGAGACGAGTCGACTGGATGGGCGAGGCAGCATCGCACGCCTGGGCGGTTCAACTTAGCCTCGCACCGGATCCGGAAACATCCAGGGGGGCGGGCAGATCGCGTCGATGGCCCGCAACTCCTCGGCGCTGAGCTGGATGTCGGCGGCCGCGAGGGCGTCGTCCAGCTGCTCGGCTCGCTTCACGCCAACCACCAGCGAGGTGACGGCGGGTTGGGCGAGCGTCCAGGCCATCGCGTAGCGGGCCAGGCTGTGTCCGTGCTGTTGGGCCAGCTTTTCGAGCCGTTCGAGGCGATCATACAGCAGGTCGTCCTGTTTCCACATCCATTCGGGCTTCTCGGCACCGCGAGAGCCTTCAGGAGCCGCCTGGCCGCGTCGATATTTGCCGGTCAGCAGCCCGCCCTGCAGCGGCTGATAGGGCGTGACCGCGATCTGGTGCTCCGCGCAGAACCCCAGGTCGGCGTGCAGTTCCCGACGCAGGAGGCTCAGGGGCACCTGCGAGGCAACGACGCGCGGACGCCGGTCGCGAGCCGCGATCGCCAGCAGTTGAGCCAGCTGGAATCCGTAGTGATTCGAGACGCCGAAGTGCCGTACCTTCCCCTGCTGGACGGCCACGTCGATCGTCTCCAGCAAGGTGTCGAGCGGCACCAGCCGATCGGGCCAGTGGGCCATGTAGAGGTCGATGGCGTCGGTGCGGAGGCGTCGCAGGCTCTTGTCGAGTTCGCGCAGCAGGTGCACGCGGGAGAGGCCGCGGTCCTGCGGCCCCGGGCCGACCGGCGCGCCGACCTTGGTAGTGAGGATCACGCGGTCGCGACGGTCGTGGATGGCCTTGCCCACGATCTCCTCGGCGACGCCGCCCGCGCTGCCCAGGTACCGTGCGTACCCTTCGTAGACGTTCGCCGTGTCGAGGAAATAGATCCCTCGGTCGATCGCTTCATGGATGATCCGGATGGCATCCGCCTCGGGAACGGGCGTGCCAAACGTCATGGTCCCGAGGCTGATGGGCGGCACCAGCAGCCCGCTCGTTCCCAGCGTGCGATTCTTCATGGGACTTCTCCTGCATCCGTGCGAAGCGCCGTTCTGCGCCGTCCTGCGCCGCCAAGCGGCCTTGGCAAGAGTGACTGGACCTTCGTGGCTGTGTTACCCGTGCTGAGCCTGGCGCTCCCACTCCGGAAGACATTCATGGTAACGATGCGCTTGTGCGACGAAGTCGACGCCGACGGCCTCGATCCACGCTTGTCGCAGTCGCTCGAAGACCGGGCCCGGATGCCCCGAGCCTACTTTCTGGCCCTCGTAGGTGGTCGCGTGGACGATCCCGTAGGAGGTGGCCGTGCAGAACACTTCGTCCGCCATCAGGCCCTCGTATCGTCCGAGGTTGGTCTCATGGACGGGAATGCCCAACTGCTTGGCGATTTCGATGGTCATGTTGCGGCTGACGCCGAGCAGGATGTTGCGCGGCTGGGGCGTGTAGAGTTCGCCATCCTTCACGAGGAATACGTTCCAGCCGGGGCCTTCGGAGAGGAAGCCTTCGGGGTCGAGCAGCAGGGGCCAGCGGCCGGGGCCGAACCGGGCGGCCTGCAAGTTGGCCATCTGGTAGTGCAGCCTGCTCCGCGTCTTGGCCTTGGGGTCCAGCAGGTGCGCGGGCAGCGTCTGTTGCGCGGGAATGACCAGGTGAACGCCGGAGTTGTAGGTCGGGGCGAAGGAGCCCATGTGGGTGATGAGCGGCCAGCAGTTGATGCTGATCGTGGGACGCACTGTGCCGCCGAATACGGACCGATAGACGCCGAGCGGTCCGCGGGACACGTCGTGCATGATCTGCCAATCCATGTCCGCGGGCTCCGTCGCCGCGTTCTTTGCCAGCGTCTCCAGCGTCACCCGCTCCATCTCGTCCAGCGTCATGCCGCAGTCGATCTCCATCAGCCGCAGCGATCCGTAAAGCCGCTCCAGGTGCTCGCGGAGGCGAAACGCCTTGCCGCCATACGTGCGTGTCATTTCGAAGGCCATGTCGCCAAACATGAGCGCGGAATCGAAGATGGAAACACGAGCCTCCTTCTCGGAGACGTACTGGCCATTGAAGTACACGACGCGTCGGGACATGGAAGGAAGCCTCTGGGATCGTGGGGAACATGCGTAAAAAAAGTGGCCGGAGGTGGGCGGTAACGGGCCGGGCTGACTCATGCAGTGTGACGTTGCTGCGTCAGCTCATGACGCATGGACGAACTATTGGGCCTGCTG
>JBIIEC010000111.1:0-14374 GCA_044238045.1 Pirellulaceae bacterium
CCCTGCGCATTCCTGTACCTCTGGCGCAAGCAGGTAAACGGAGCGAACCTGGGGGGGCGGGGGGCGAACGTGGGGTCGTTGGCGGGCGCGGCGTCTTCTCTGCTGCTGTGCGGTCGGGACGCGTTGCCGGGCCTCGAGGTGAGGGTGCTCTACGGCCGGGCGCGGCGTCTTCTCTGCTGCTGTGCGGTCGGGACGCGTTGCCGGGCCTCGAGGTGAGGGTGCTCTATGGCCGGGCGCGGCGTCTTCTCTGCTGCTGTGCGGTCGGGACGCGTTGGCGGGCCTCGAGGTGAGGGTGCTCTATGGCCGGGCGCGGCGTGTTCTCTGCTGCTGTGCGGTCGGGACGACCGCGCTCCATGACTAATCCAAGACCTTTTCCATCACCAGGTGGTTGCCCGGCGGGAGGTAGTTGACCGTCGTCATGAAGTTCCGCATCAGCATCAGGCCGCGGCCGCTGGGCTTGTCGAGATTCTCGTCCAGGGTGCAGTCGGGGACTGCTTCCGGATTGAAACCCGGGCCCTCGTCGCGCACATCGATCCAGCAACGGGTCGGCGAGATCTTGCAGGAGACATGCACGCGTTTCTCGGGGCTCTCGCGGTTGCCGTGCTTGATCGCGTTCACGACGGCCTCCTCCAGCGAGAGATGCACGCCGAAAATGTTGGAGTCCGTCCAGTCGTGCTTCTTCAACTGATCGACGATCTCCATGATGAGCGCGTGCCCGTCAGCGTTTACGCTGGGAATCACGCGGTCGGCAACCCATGTCCAAGACGGCTCATTCATCGGATGTCCGCTCGCCTCTCTCGGATTCTTGGTGACACGGCGGGCGGTAGAATACCCCCGCACGATCGCAGCCTGATACTCACGAGTTGCCCACCGGGAAACACGCAACGGCGCGAGCGTTTTGGCGTCGCGGCGGACTGCGGTCGCCGGCGTGGCCCCTCAACTTCCATCCAACTTGAGGCGACCGCTGGAGCGTCAGGCGCCGAAAGCCGACAGCGCCTCGGCCTGGTCTTCGCGGATGTCAAACTTCTCGTTCAACCGCGTGATCACGAACACATCGTAGATCTCAGCTCGGATGTTGCTGAGCTTCAATCGCCCGCCCGCTCGATCGACCTTCTTGTGCAGCGAGATCAGCTTGCCCAGCGCCGCACTCGAGAGGAACTCCACGTTCGTGAAGTTCAGCAGCAGGCTCTTCCGACCCTCCTGCTCCACCAGCGCGAACAACTCCTGCCCGAGGTCTTGGATGACCAGGTCGTCCAGAATCTTGCGGTCCGCAAACCGAACCACGGCCACGTCCCCGACGTTCGTGACCTGAATTCGCTGGTGCTCAGCCATCAAAACAACTCCTGACGCGTAGACCGAGCACTGAAATCCGCGCCCGTCGTTACGCTCAACCACGCTATGCCACTCAAGAGAACGCCGGGCTGACCAAGAGTCCCGGAAAACCGCTACGGCGCCTGCATTCTAATGGCGGGCACCCACCTTTGAAAGCCGGTGCGCACGAAGGGGCCGGCGGGTTCCGGCGGGAAGTTGCCGAGGATCGCCGACGCCGCCACCGCTGGCCTTGTCCCGGCGGCCCTGCCACGGCAGCCGATCCCCCCCGAGGGCACCCGCAATCGGCGTCCCGGGGCTGCGTGGCCTCCGACTCCGAGGCCGGGCCGCCAACCATCCGCCAGACGCCGGGCCCGGGGTTTGGCCCGCCTAACGACGGAAGCAGGGGTTCGTCAGAACCAGCGTTGCCCCGATGGAGATGAACGACCAGCCCAGCCACCGCGGCGGCGTGACCGAACGGATGGCCGGCGGTTCCTCCTTGGCCCTGCCCAGGTCGCCAAACGGGTCGTACGACACAAACGTCGTGGGAGGAGCCGCCTTCTTGGGCAGCTTCGACGAGATATAGGCACTCGCCTTGTCGTTCAGCTCAAAGGACTTCACCACGCGCAGCTGCACGCCCATCAGCAGCAGCACAATCCCCACTATGAAAAGCCGATTGGACATCGTTTTCTTCCTCCGCCTGGGGTCTCGACTCGCCAGGGCGGGGGTTCCGGCCGTCCCCTCCCGTTCGGTCCCGACCTCGTGTTCCTGGACTTCCCCTGCTCTCGGGCGCCGCCGCGGCCTTCCGGAGGCCTCGTCCGTCGCCGGATGGCTCCCGCGGCCCGGCGTTCCCATTGAACTCCGCCGCCGGGCATCGTATCCTTCCCGCGAAAGCAGGTATCGAGCCTGCCTGGGTGGCTGCTACACCGAGAGCCAAGGATTAACGATTGCGGAGGCCATCGCGTTTGCGACGACCACCGCCTTGGCGATGAGTCTGCCGGGACGCGGTGTCGCCGACATGCGATTCGCTCCTCGGACGCGCGTCGGCGTCTGTCCGCACGTGACGATAGAGCAAGCCTCCGGAGGAGTCTGTGCATGGATTGCATGTTGCGATGGTGGTGGGTGCTGCCGCTGGTGCTGGCGGCCCTGCCCGTCTTGACGCTGGCGTTCTTCGCCCTGGGGATCCTCTACCTGCCCAAGCCGTTCATGGTGTCTGCCGCCTGGTGCCTCGCCCGGCTCTTCTACCGAGTGCGGATCCATCATCAAGAGCGGGTGCCGGCGACCGGGGGCGTGCTGCTAATCGGCAACCACATCTCCTGGCTGGACGGCTTCCTGATGATGATGTGCAGCCCGCGGCGGCCGCGCATGGTGATCTACGCCGGCAACTTCGAGCATCCGCTCATGCAGAAGGCCGCGGCGCGCTGGGGTGGAATCCTCATCGCCGGCGGCCCCAAGTCGATCGTGCGTGCCTTGAAGGAGGCCCGTGAAGCCATCCAGCGAGGCGAGGTTGTCGGCATGTTTCCGGAAGGCGGCATCAGCCGCACCGGCGTCATGAATACCTTCAAGGCCGGCGTCCTCAAGATCATTGAAAATACCGACGCCCACGTCGTGCCCGTGTACTTCGATGGCCTCTGGGGCAGCATCTTCAGCTTCTCCGAACACAAGTTCTTCTGGAAAATACCCCGGCGCTGGCGCTATCCGATTGATGTCCACTTCGGACAACCCTTACACTCCGTTCGTGACGTGCAGTCGCTTCGACTGGCCGTGCAGAACCTGGGAGCCCACGCGGTGAGTGAACGACTGCAACGCAAGACCGACCTTCCCCAGGCCGTGATCCGGGCCTGCAAGAAGCGACTTTTCGGCCTCAAGGTCGCCGATTCGATGGGCACCGAAATGACCGGCGGCGCCACGCTCATGCGAGCCCTGATCCTCCGCCGACTCCTCCGCCGCCATGTCTTCCAAGCCGACGAGCAGTACGTCGGGCTGCTGCTGCCGCCCAGCGCCGGCTCGGTCGTCACCAACCTGGCCGTCACGTTCGATCGACGCGTCGCCGTGAACTTGAACTACACCGTTTCGTCGGAGGTGATGAACGAGTGCATCCGCCAGCCGGGCATCCGGCACGTGCTGACGACGCGGGCGGTCATGGAAAAGCTGGACCTGAAGATCGACGCGGAGCTTGTCTACTTGGAAGACCTCCGCCCCAAGCTGACCCTGGTCGACAAGGCCATCGCCGCGTTCAGCGCCTACCTGCTGCCCGCCAGCTGGATCTCCCGCCTGCTCGGCCTGCAGCACAACCGGCCCGACGACGTGATGACCATCATCTTCACCTCCGGCTCCACGGGCATCCCCAAGGGTGTGATGCTGACGCACGCCAACATCCGCCACAACGTGGACGCGGTGGAGCAGGTGATCCACATGCAGCCGCAGGACACGATCGTCGGCATCCTGCCTTTCTTCCACTCGTTCGGCTACACCGTCACGCTCTGGACCGTGCTCGCACTCAACATCCGCGGCATCTACCACTTCAATCCGCTCGACGCCCGCCAGGTCGCGAAGATCGTCGAGAAGTATCGCGCGACGGTCCTGCTGACCACGCCCACCTTCCTCCGCGGCTTCCTGCGGCGGTGCAGTCCCGAAGAGTTCAAGTCGCTGAACACGGTCGTGGCCGGCGCGGAAAAGCTGCCCGTCGACCTCTGCGACTCGTTCGAGAAGAAGTTCGGCATCCGACCCGTCGAAGGCTACGGCACCACCGAACTCTCGCCGCTCGTCTCCGTGAACGTCCCGCCCAGCCGTTCGGTACCCGGCCACGCCGTGGACCTGCGCGAAGGCACCGTCGGCCGGCCCGTCCCCGGCGTCAGTGCGCGGATTATCGACCTGGACGACGGCCACACGCTGGGCACCAACCAGTCCGGCATGCTGCTGATCTCCGGGCCCAACGTGATGAAAGGGTATCTCAACCAGCCGGAGAAGACGGCCGAAGTCGTTCGCGATGGCTGGTATGTCACCGGCGACGTCGCACTCATCGACGATGACGGCTTCATCCGCATCACCGGTCGCGAAAGCCGTTTCTCCAAGATCGGCGGCGAAATGGTGCCGCACCTGAAGATCGAGGAGTCGCTGCAGCAGCTGGTCGGCGGCGATGAGGAGAGTGCCGTGCAGCTGGCGGTCACCGCCGTCCCCGATGAACGCAAGGGCGAACGCCTCATCGTCCTCCACACCGCCCTGCCCAAGTCGCCGCAGGAACTCTGCGCCGACCTGATGGCCCTCGGCCTGCCCAACATCTATATCCCCTCGCCCGACAGCTTCTTCGAAGTCGAGCAGATCCCGATCCTCGGCACCGGAAAACTCGACCTGCGCCGAATGAAGGACCTGGCGATTGAACTGGCCGCGAAGGCCTCGTAGTCGGCACACGCCGTATACCGATCGGGGGCGGTGCCGATCCTCGACCGCGTGGACGGCGTTCGACATGCATCGTTCAGCGCAGGGCGCGTGCTGACGACAGGGCACACGACGTGCGACGGCTACAAGTTTCCACCCGCGCGTTACTTCGTCGCTTCGCCGGTGAAGTTCACTCGACCCACGGCGTTCGTCGGAACGCTCCACAGCAGGTGTCCGGCCGTGATGTACAGCGTCTTCAGGTCGGCGCCGCCGAAGGCGCAGTTCGTGCACATGTCCGCCGGCACCGGGATGAAGTCGAGCAGTTCCCCGCCGGGCGTGATCACGTAGACGCCCGCCTTGAATCGCTCGGCGTTCTCCGCGGGCGGATTGGGGAAGTTGAAACCGGCCGCCACATACAGCCGCCCCTGCTGGTCGATCGCCATCCCGTCAGGGCCGCGATCGGTGCCCCAGTCGAAGATCTGCTGGCGGCTGGCCAGGTCGACGGTCCCGTCCTCGCGGAGATCGAATCGCCAGAGCTTGCGATTCCCCCCCTGGGCGCGCGGCCCGGTGTTCACGTTGTCGGCCACATACAGGTACTTGTCATCCGGCGACACCGCCAGCCCGTTCGGCCGGTCCACTTCGTGCGCGATGATGCGAGTCACCTTGCCCACCTCGTCGATGCGGTAGACGCCCTCGACCAACCGCCCCTCGGCATCCAACTGCTCCGTGTCGCTCGTGTCACCGTAGCGGGGATCGCTGAAGTAGATGCGTCCGCGTGAATCGAGGGCGACGTCGTTCGGCGAATTCAGTCGCTTGCCCTCGTAACGCTCGGCCAGCACCGTGATGGTGCCGTTGGCTTCGGTCCGTGTTACCCGGCGATTGCCCTCCGCCCCGCCGCCTTCGCAGCTGATCAGGCGTCCCTGCGCATCGAACTCCAAGCCATTGCTCCGCCCCGAGGGCTGGCGAAACACATGCAGGGCTCCGCTGGGATCGAGCCGCATGATGCGGTTGTTGAGGATGTCCGTGAAGTAGACGTTGCCACTCGGGTGCCAGACCGGGCCCTCCGTGAACGCCACTTGCCCGGCAATCGACAGCCGAGCGTCCGCAGCGATGGGCGACTGCGCCCAGGCCGTCGCGGCTCCCCAGAGCACCCCGTATCCGCACAGAACCGCCACCATCGATCGAAGACAACGCATCGCAGGGACCTCCAAGGGGTATTCTGGGGGACGGCAGGGTCAGGTATCGTATCGCATCAGGCTTCGTCGAAAAACGGGACTATCGCAACCCAGGAGCACTCCATCATGCGGCGCATCCACTTGCTTGGTTTTTCCCTCGGACTGTTGAGCCTCTCGGCTGCCCTGATGGCGGCGGACGGAGCGATCGACGGGCCGGTCGTGGTCGAGTCGAGCATGCACGAATTCATGGAATACGTCTACCAGCCGACCTACCTGCGATTGAAGGCGAACATGGCCAAGCTGACGGCCGATCCCGCGCCTTGGAAAGACGTGAAGGCCGACTCGCTGATCCTGGCCGAATCGGGCAACCTGCTGCTGATGCGCGGGCCGGAGGAGAACCGAGCCGATTGGAACCAGCATGCGGTCGCCACGCGCGAACTGGGCGCGGAACTCTACAAGGCCGCTCGCGCCAAGGACGCCGGCAAGGCCAAGACGGCGTATACGGAAATGATCACGCGCTGCAACGCCTGCCACGATGACTTCGCCGACGGCAAGCACCAGCTGCAGCCCTGATGCCCAGGCCTTGCGGCAAGGTAGCACGGCGTCACGACGGCCGATCGTTTCCATCCTCCGTGGCCAGCGTCACGATGACGTCATCGGCCGCGTCATGTTCCAATCGCACGTCGGCCCGGCCATCGACGCGGAAGCTCCACAGGCGTCCGTCGTCGCTGCGGGGGCCGGCGACAATCTGCATGCCGGCCCGCAGTCCACTGTCGCCGGCCGCCGGCCCGATCCGCACGATCGTGCCGCGGTGGCCCTCGCGCAGCAACCCCGCCTTCACCTCCGCCCCCGGCACGAGGTGCACGAAGTCCTGCGGAATCTCCGCTCCATGCGGGTCCCGCAGCGGATGGCCCAGCTTGTCATCCAAGTAGTCCACCGTCGCTTCGTCATGCACATGCTCCAGCACGCTCGCGCGTTGGTGCAGCTGCTCCAGCGGCGTGCCCACATGCTCCAAGTAGGCCTCCCAGAGGCGGTGGGCGCGGAGCAGCCGCTGGGCTTCGTGCTGGCCGCGCGCGGTCAGCCGCCACTGGGCTCCCTGCGCCTCCAGCAGTTCGTCGCGCTGCATGGAACGAAGCGTGCGTCCCAGCAGGTCGGCAGGCACCGTCAGCCGCTTCTGCAGGTCGCCCTGTCCAAGCGACCCGGAGTCACCATAGCGGAAACAGCCCAGTACGTCCTCCACCAGCTGCTGCGGCACGAGGTTGCGGCGGCGCCACCAGTCGGCGATCAAGCCATGCCGCGGCGCGGCGAACAGGACCAGCAGGAACTGGACCGTCGTGGCGATCACCATCGACGGACCGGCCGCCACGTTGCCGATCCAGAGCGACGCGTACAGGCCCGCCGTCACGCCCGTCACTCCAAACAGGGCGGACAGCAGCATCATCCGTGACAGGCGATCGCTCAGCAGATAAGCCGTCGCCGCGGGCGTGACCAGCAGCCCCACGACCAGGATCACGCCCACGATGCTCACCGCGCTGACCACCACCAGGGAGGTGCAGGCCGTCAGCAAATAGTCGATGGCCAGCACCGGAATGCCGATCGACGCGGCCATCACCGGATCGAACGTGGTGATCTGGAATTGGCGAAAGAACAGAATGACCGTCGCCAGCACCGTGGCGGCCACGACGGCGATGAGCCACAGCTCGCCATCCTCCACGCCCAGCACCATGCCCGTCACGAAGTGGTACAGGTCGATGTGGATGCGTTCGCTGAAGACCGAGGCCAGTACGCCTCCGACCGCGAAGACGCCGGTGTACATGATGCCGATCGACGTATCTTCCTTGATGCGGGACACCTTCGAGACGAAATGGATCAGCGTCACGGTCAGGAGCCCGGCGAGAAGCGACCCAATCAGCATCGCGGGCGCGTGCGCTTCGGCACCGAAGAGGGTCTGCATCAGCAGATAGCCGGCCGTCACCCCCGCCAGCATCGCGTGCGACAACGCGTCGCCCAGGAAGGCCATCCGCCGCAGCACCACAAAGCAGCCGATCACGCCGCAGACCGCCGCGACCAGCCAGCTGCCGATCAACGCTTTCTGGAACGCCGGCTCCTGCAGCGGCTCGAGGAACAGTCGCCAAAGGTAACTCATGCGCCACGCTCCTCCTGCGCTTTGCCTGGCGAGCCCGCGTCTGGCTTTCGAGCCTCGTCCGTCTCCCGGACCGGCGCGCGGGACGCGCGCGTCGACGTCGACGGACGCTCGTTCGCGAGGCTGGCGAAGAGCCGCAGGTTGCCCTCGTAGACGCGGCTGAGCAGTTCGGGGTTGAGAACCAGGTCGGGCGGTCCGTGCGCGTAGAGCCGCTGTTTGATCAGCACGAGCGAGTCGAAGTATTCGGCGGCGGTAGCCAGGTCGTGATGCACGACCATCAGCGTGTGTCCGGAGGAACGTGTGCGGTCGAGGACGTCCAGGATGGCGCGTTCGGTGGCCGCATCCACGCCCGCGAACGGTTCGTCCAGCAGCAGGATGTCCGCTCCCTGCGCCAGCGCCCGCGCCATGAAGACGCGCTGCTGCTGGCCGCCGGAGAGTTTGCCGATCTGACGGTCGGCGAACGGCGCCATGCGCACCATCTCCAGCGCCTCATCCGCCTTGCGCAGATCCTCATCGCCCAAGTCGCGCCACCACGGCACATGGCCGTAGCGGCCCATGAGCGCGACTTCGCGGACGGTCACGGGAAAGTCCCAATCCACCGCGCCGCGCTGCGGGACGTACGCGACGCGACCGGTGGCCTTGTCGGCCGGCTGGCCGAAGATCCGCACCTGCCCGACGTCGGGGCGGAGGAAGCCCAGGATGGTCTTGATCAGCGTCGACTTACCGGAGCCGTTGGGACCGATGATGCCGACCAGCGATCCGGCCGGCACCTGCAGCGAGACGTCCAGCAGCGCGGGCACGTGCCCGTAGCTGACCGTCAGATGATCCACTTCGATGGCGTACTTCACCTGCGTCATCGGCTCGGCTCCTTCCCGGCTCGAACCTCAGCCGACACTGCCTCAGCCGACACTGCTTCAGGCGGCGCGTCCTGCCGGGGCAGTTCCAGTCGCACGGTGCCGCGCACCGGTTCGCCCCTTTCGGCCCACAACGTCTGTTCCGCCACCACGCGTTCGTCGCGCAGGATCCGCAGACGCACCGCCAGCGGCACCGGGGACTCGGCATCCTGCGGATACGCCGCGATAAAGAACTCGTTGCCCCCCGCGACCAGTCCGCGGACGCCGTCCAGCACGACCGGTTCGCCCGCGGCAAGCGGCTGCGGGCGGCGATGGACGGCCTCGCCGCGCAGCAGCAGCTCCAACGCCAGCGCCTGCGACGACTCCAACGCGAACGGATCCGGTCCCAGGGCGGAGGTGGCGACGAGCTGCACGCGGAAGCGTCCGGCCGCCGCCTGCTCGGCCCGCAGCTCGGTCGGAACGGCGGCGCGCGGACGCAGGCTCATGTAGGCTTGGAGCCCTCCCAGGATCGCTGCAGCCACCATCAGTGCCAGCCAGGGACGCATGACCAGTTTGTGTCACTTTCCTTGAGATACCGCGGAGCATCGCTCGCGGGGTTACTTCAAACCTGCCGCGATCGTCAACACATTCTCGCGCATCATGCCCAGGTACGACTCGCCAGCCGAACCGGCGGGCCCCATCGAATCGGAGTAGAGTTTCCCGCCGACGCGCACGCCGGCCTCCCGCGCCATCTCCCGGATCAGCTCCTCGTTCACGCTCGTCTCGACAAACACGGCCTTCACGCCCAGCCGGCGCACCGACTCAATCGCCGCCGTCCGCCGTTCAAACGTCACGCCGCCGCCCACCTCCTCGCCCGTCGACCAGCCAACGGGCGCCGCCGATCGGAATCCATACTGGCGACAGAAGTACTGGAAGGCGTCGTGGCTGGTGACCAGCACGCGCCGGTCGGGCGGGATCGCGTTGCACTCGCGACGAATCCACGCATCGAGCGTCCGCAGCTCGCCAAGATAGAGTTCCGCGCGGGCGCGATACCGGTCGCGGCGCGCCGCGTCGATCTCGGACACTGCCGCCAGGATGTTGCGCACATAGACGGCCGCGTTCGTCGGCGCGAACCAGGCGTGCGGATCGGGCGCCGTACCCGCCTCCCCCGTGGATTCGTCGGGCAACATCAGCGGCTCGATGCCCTCGGCGCACACCACCAGCGGCTTCCCCGCATCTCGCGCCAGCACGCTCATCCAGTCGTTCTGCTCCAAATGCAGGCCATTGGCCAGGCACAACGACGCATCCCGCACGCGCAGCACATCGTGCGGCTTGATCTCGTACAGGTGCGGATCCTGTCCGGGAGCGAGCACGCAGCGCACTTCCCAGTCATCCCCCACCACCTGTCGCGCGAAGTCGGCGACCTGCGTCGTCGAGCAGACGGCGATCGGCCGCGGCGGTTCCCCGGCCCGGCCCATCGACGACCCTGCCGTGATCCAACCCACGACGATCACGCAACAAAGGCGGGACAGACGACTGGTGGCGAGGCTGCCGGCCGAGACGCAGGCGGTAAGCAGCCCGGCCAGCGAGTGAAGGGCGGGAACGAAAGGGGCGGCGGCCATGGAACGTAAGGCTTTCCGAGGCTGGACTCTTCCGGTTCAAGACCACGGCCCGCAGCGCAGCGATCCGCCAAGCGACCGCCGTCGCAAGGCGCGGCTAGGCGAGGTCGCGGTCCTCGAACAGAATCAAGGCCAGTAGCAGGGCGATCGAACTATAGAGAACGCAGTAGACAAAGGACCAGGCGAGGTAGTGGAGCGGAACCTCGCGCCCCGCCGCAACCGCGGCCTGGATGTTGAAATAGTCCAGCACCGGAAGAATCGTCGCGATGAACTGCGCGACGAACATCACCGGAGCGAACTGCACGGAGGAAAGCACGATCAAGGCCGTCAGGTGTCCCAGGACGTAGATCGAGAAGCAGATTGCGAAGTTGGCCAGCATGGGAAGCCGCGTCGAGATGGCGACACTCAAGCACACCAGCACCGTGGCCTCCAGGAATCCCAGCACCAGTCCGGGAATCGTGCGGGCCAGTTCCGTGTAGACCAACGTCCAGTCGGGGACTTCCGAACCCATCTCGCGAGCGTCGTACACGGGCTTGTAGGCCACCAGCACCGCCAGCACGATGCCCAGCAGCGTGAACATCAGCGCGACCGTCCAGAGAATGCCGGCGATCTTGCCCAGGATGAACTGCTGGCGACCCACGGGCTTCGACAAGACCGTCAGCGCGGTGCGGCCCTCGATCTCGTCCGCCACCGAGTTGCTGGCGGCCCAGACGCCTTGGATGATTCCCAGGATCATCACCAGCGTCAAGCTGCTGTCCTTCATCATCTTGATGTCTTCGCCGAACGTGTTGTAAGGCAGGAAGACGAACAGCACGAGGAAAAACGAGCCGAGTGCCAACAGGATCCAGAATAGCGGCTGGGCTAGTTCAGACTTCGTCGTGGCTAGTGCGATCGCGTTGATGCGAGGCAGGAACCAAGCCTGCGCGAAGTACAGCAGCACGACGCCCAGCACGCTCAACGCCGTGATCGGCACCGCCCAAGCGGCGGGATACGCCGGCTGGGCCGCGACCTTGAAGGTCACCGTCGCTTCGCGATCCGCGAGGTTCGTGATAAACAGCTGGTCGATGTACCGACCTTCCAGCAGCGGCACGTTGTCCTGGACTTTCAGCCAGCGGAAGGATCGCCCAGGGCCGATGTCGGCTACGGGCATGCTGCGTTCGGTCTCGTTCGCCGCATCGTACATCTCCACCGGTTCGTCGGCTGTGATGCCCAAGGACACCACTTCGTCACCCCGCAGCTGGATCGGCACCGCCTCCACCTTCGCGTTCGGCGACAACTTGTGCGTGAACTCGCGACTCTCCACCGCCAGCAGACGGGGAATGGAGGAGAGAACGGCCCCGGGTGTCCGCACGACAAAGAATCCCACCGCCGCGAACAACGCCGCCAGCAATACGGCGCCCATCAGCAGCGGCATCGGACCTTCGCCCAGCACCACCGGCACGCTCGTCGCCGCTCGCCGCCAGACCACCGCGAGCAGGCCCCACAACATCAGCAGGACCAGCAGCGCCAGGGCCGCGCCGACGCCGATCAGCCACAGCGGCGTCAACCAGCTCACCAGCCAGCCCGGCACCACCGCCAACGGAAGTAACAAGAAGTTCTCGATCATGGCTTCGATTGTGAGCGGAAAGGCGTCGCGCGTCGAGCGGTCAGGAGCCCGCGCCCCTGCCTTTTTTGGCCGATGCCTCCCAGGTACGCACGCCGATCGCGACCGGTTCTGGCAGTTGGGCCGCGGAGCGGACCGTCGACGCCCCCACCGGGCGGCCGCATCCAGACCGCTCCACCGCCGCAAAGCTGCCGCCGCGGCGGCGACGGCCAGTCCCGCTACACGACGATTCCGGCATCGCGAGGCGCGACCGGGCAAGCGGTCAGGCAACTCGCGCGGTGGAGGCGAGTTGGGTAACGAAAAGCGAACGGCCCGGGATTGCCAGGCCATTTGCACCGTGAAGTCGCGTCAGCGGCGGCCGACCGCAGGTCATTCCGGATGAAAACGGGCGTTGAACGCCTCCGGATCAAACGGGTCGCCCGTCGCCGACTCGGCGGGAACCGCCCGGGGCGAGGCGAGCGTCTTGGAGTTGCCCGCCGGCAGGGGCCCAGTGGTCGGCACAGGGGGCGGCAATACGGCGGGTGGCGATGGCGCAGGCAGGGGGTCTGCCTCGAGGAAAGAAGCTCGCTGCACGCCACCGTCGAGTTCCGGTGAGAGGCCGTTGGGGGCGTTGGTCTGGAGCGCGTCCTTGGCGGCGGACACGCGAGCCCCGGCCGCCTGCAATCGTTGGAGCGGCGTGAGGGGAGCCGGCCGCAACCCAAAGGTGACTCCGCCCCCGGCGCTCGTCGACTCTACAATGGCCCCGCCCGCTCGGCCGTTTCCGAGAGGCCCCAGGTTGGCGGGTAGTCCCTGCCCGTGCGCCGGTCCCGCCGCGGACGGCGTTTCTCCGGATGCGATGGCGTCCGCTTGCGTGGCACTGACCACCCAGCGTGCCAGGCGTTGACGCGGACGGGACTCGTACGTTTCCAGGGGAGCCCGGGACTGGCCGCCGTGGGGCGTGGTCGCCATGACAATCAGCGGGCTGCGTTCGGGATCCCGCAGGTCGACCTGCTTCCAGGCCGCGCGTAGGTTGGACCAGGTGAGGTCCTTGAACGTTAATCGCCCGGTGGGCGTTCGCTGCAGCACGAAAGCCGACCGCCCGTTCGACGCATGGCAGTTGGCGTTGCCGCAGCGGTTCTGCAGCAGCGGCTGCACGACGCGCGTGAACTCGGTGATCTCGGCAGGCGAAAGGCTCGGCAGCTCGCCCAGTTCCTCGGGCGCGGACGGCACCGCGAGCGGAAAGCCCATGGCGTCCGGCGCGACCTCGGCCTGCTGGAACGATGCGGTGCGGACGGCCGACGCGTCGCGCCCGCTTCCCGCCAACAGACCGGCGCGTTCGCCCATCTGGCGTTCGAGTGCCCGCACGGCGTGGTGATTCGGATACCGACGAGACATCTCGAGCAGCAGTTCGGCCGCTTCATCTTCCAACTGGTACCGCAGGCACCATTGGGCCAGACGCATCTGGTCGTTGATTTCGCCGGGATGGAGCCGCTGGCGCCGATGGACGTAGGCATCGTGCAGCGTATCGACCACGATATCGACATCGCGCAGCGGCACGCGCACCGATCGCCCCGGCCCCTGCGTGATCGTCATGCGATCGCCCGCCTGGTCGACAGCCCCCACAAATGCGTGTCCGTTCCGCAGGACGACCACACGCTCCTGAACGGGCGCGGCTTGATCGACCACCGTCTCGGCCGACTCATTGCCCATCAATCGACTCGGCCCCGGCGCAACCAGCAGCGATGCTACCAGCAGACAGAGCCACTGGAAGCGGGCGAATATCGTACGGGCGTTGCTCGACCTGCGCGGAGGACCATTCATGGGGGCGGAGGGTAGGTCAAGCGAGAGGCGGGCGTCAAGCGACGTTTCCGCTGCGCTGCCAGTCGCCCGAATTCACTGGAGGCTGCCAGCAGCCGTCGATGCTGGCGCGGGCCTGACACCCGCGTGTCACCCGCGAACCGTGAACCCCTGGAACTCCCCGGTCGCCGCCTGGTCGTGTCGGTCGACGTAGGCGATGCGTTCCTCCAGCTGGGCGCGCACGGCTTGCAGGAAGGCGTCGACCTCGGCGGCGCTGCCTTCGACCACCAGTTCGACGCGTCCATCAGGCAAGTTGCGCACGTAGCCGTTGACGGCGAACCCTAACGCGACCTCGCGCGTCGTGTAGCGGAAGCCCACACCCTGGACATGGCCCGAGTAGAAGACCACCTGCCTCACCTTCGCCGACTTCGACATGACACGACTCCAGAGGCCCCTGCGGTGGCCCCCGGCCCGCGTGGTCCCGCGACCGACGCCGGGCGGCGATGGGCTCTCGTGAACGGATGGTATCGCACCAGGGC
>JBIIEC010000482.1:0-4174 GCA_044238045.1 Pirellulaceae bacterium
CTCCGAACTCACCTGGATCGCCGGGTTGTGCGTCGGGTATTCGGCGAGTTCCGCGGGCAACCAGAATCGCGGGGCCGCAGAGGTTCCCTTGCCTGCCTCCGCCGACTGCTCGCCCGTTACCGCTTCAACGCGATACTTCCTCGAATCACCCAGGTCCAGGCAGACGACATGTTTCAGCTTGCGCAGCTCGCCGGTCCAGTCCAGCAAGGTCTTGCGGAGGGACGGTTGGGAAACCACGCAGGAGACATCCAGGGAGTTCAGGATCCACTGGACGCGCGCGGCGGGCACGGACGGTTCGATCGGCACGTAGGCCGCTCCCGCCTTCAGGATCCCCAGCAGCGCCGGGATCATTTCCAGGCCTCGCTGCATGTAGACACCGACATAATGGCCTGGGCCGATCCCGAGGGAGTTCAGGTGATGGGCGAGGCGGTTGGCGTGTTCGTTCAGTTCGGCGTAGGTCAGCCGTGAGGTGTCGTCCAGGACGGCCAGGGCGTCCGGTCTGGCCGCTGCCTGCCGCTCGAACAGTTGATGCAGGCAGACGCCGCGGTCGTAGTCCGCCTCGGTGGAGTTCCACCGCGCGAGCATCCGGTGCATCTCGTCGATGGCGAAGGTGGGAAGCTCGTCCAGATTCGCTTCGTGTCCCGCGGTGATCGCGAACAGCATCTGCTCCAGGTGTGCGAGAATCCGCGAAGCCTGGGTGTGGTCGAGGCAGCGGGGGTCGAAGTCGAGCGTGAGTGCCAGTTGGTCGCCGCGCGTGACTCGCAGCACGAGCGGGCATTCGGGGACTGCGGGAAAACCATCCGGAGGCGTCCACGAGGTATCGTCACCATCCGCAGCAGCGGATCCGTGGAGTGTTGGATCGTAGGGCACGACCTGGGTCATCACGACGCGCGTGTCGAACATCGGTTCGTCCGCGGGCAGTCCGCTCCACTGCTGGATTCGTTCGGCCGCCACCGAATGTTCCATCACGGAGTCGACCGCCTGCTGCAGCGTCCGCAGCCACTCCACGGTCCGGGTCCGCTTGTCGATCGCCACGCGCACGGGAATGCCGAGGAACGGGGATACGGCGCATTCGTGGCAGCGATTGCAGACGGCCGAGCAGGAGACGGGGGAGCAGCCGAACACGAGGTCCGTGTGGCCGGTGAGTCGGTAGATGACGAGTGCCCAGGCGCCTTCGATCAGGGTTTGGGTGCGCAGCCCGCGCTGGCGGCAGAAATCGTTCACCGTCAACGCGAAGGCTTGACCCAGTCGCAGATGTTCTTCGCTCCGTTCCGATTTTCCCCCGTCCGCAAGGTTGGCGGGCGCGGCATGCCAGGAATTGGGACGCTGGTAGCCCGCCAAGTAGATCGACCAGAACTCCTCATCGTGTTCCGCGTTCCACTCCGACTCCGCGTGCACCACGGCCAGGGCGGTCGAGTGGTCGTCCAGCGGAAGCGATGGGTCTTGTCGCGAGTCGTCGTGGGACTGTCTGCTGTTCCACGAGGACCCGGAAGCGAAAGGCGTTGCGTTCACCTGCGGTTCGTTCGAG
Organism: Pirellulaceae bacterium; assembly: GCA_044238045.1. Taxonomy (GTDB): domain Bacteria; phylum Planctomycetota; class Planctomycetia; order Pirellulales; family Pirellulaceae; genus CAZUJM01. The sequence continues at coordinate 1,529 of JBIIEC010000482.1, forward strand.
TCGGGGGATGGCGTGAGCATGGTGCAAACCGTGGAGTGTTTCCCGGGAATCGTCTCAAGGCCTACATCGGGCAACGAGGACGCTGGATGCGGATGCTTCCGCAGCGGGCGCGCGGCTCTCGCCACACGCTCGATGCGCAGGACCGCAACAGGTGCGTTCGAGGAAATCTACCTTGTGTTGTGGAGCCAAGACGAAGGAACTGCGGACGTGGGGGCCTTCGCAGGATCAGCGACGACGGGTGGCTCGCCAACGCGCGTTCGCGGTGTCCCCGACCCGATAGTTTTTGCCCGCCGCGGCAGGCATCGCCGAGAGCAGGTCGACGCGACGTGGCCTGCGGGCCACGCTCGGGTCCGCGTCAGTCGCCTTTTGTCAACGTCGACCATCGGAACGCCGCACCTCGACAGCCGTGGGCCGGGTGCGGCGGCGCTGGTTCTCGCGGAGCGATTCGCCCCGCTCATCCTGCCGGGGGGGATGGAAATTGTCGAAGGAAATCGTCGCGGCGTGCCGTCGAAGATCCGCGCAAGTTACCGGCTTGGCGGAAGTTCGAGTCGAGCAGCAGGCCCCCGTGTGACCGCTGTTCCAATCAACGGGTTGGGGTCCAATCAACGGGCTGGTGGGGATGGACGACGGGTGGACCGTCTGGTAGAGTCTGCTCCAGCGTGAATGGTGCTGGTGGTTGAACGCCGCGAGTCGGTTGATAGCTCACGTTCAACTAGAGGGAACTCGGTGAGATTCCGAGACGGTCCCGCCGCTGTAACCAAGCGTTAGGTCCCTTCGCATCTTGGCCATTGCCATGCTTCCTCCGGAGGTGTCGGCGAGAAGGCTTGAAGGGAATAGCTTGGAAGTCAGAAGACCTGCCAGCACCGTACGGGCAGCGGACTGCGAGGTACAGCCGCTTGTTCGATCGTTCGTATTCCTAGGTTCCCGTGCTTGATTCCGCGCACCGGCTTGCGCCGCGTTGTCGTTGACTGTGCATGGGGTCCCGGATGGAACCATCATTTCCGCGCGGCCACTGCGCCGCGCGGAGTTGGAGCCTGGAGGCCAGGGCATGTGGAGTCGCTCGTACGCTGCGCCGTGGCGTGCTCGCCGCACGGCTTTTTCCGTGGTGGAACTGATGGTCGTGGTGGCGGTGGTCGGCACGCTGGTGTCGCTGACGGTGCCCGCGATTTCCGGATCGCGCGAGGCCGCTCGACGCCTGGGATGCGCCAACAACCTCCGGCAGATCGGCATCGCGCTGCAGGCGCACCACGAGCAGCAGCAGTCGTTCCCGATGGGGGGGCTGGAGTGGCGTTCGGGGAATGACACCAAGCGTCGCCAGTTGGCTTGGTCCGCCTTCCTGCTGCCGTATCTGGAGCAGCAGGCGCTCCATGATTCGCTGGACTTGAAGCAGGCTTTCGACAGTCCTGCGAACGCCTCGCCGGCCAGGCAGGTGGTGGAGGTTTATATCTGTCCCTCCAGTCGCCGAGGCGCGACGCTCGTGCAGGGCCGCGGGCCGTGTGACTACGGTGGAATCCATGGAGAGCGGATCACCAGTCCGAATCGCCCGCCCAAGGGCATCATGCTCTACGACCGCGCCGTTCGCGCCGCCGAAGTCCGCGATGGACTCTCCAGCACGCTGATCGTCGGGGAGGACTCGTCCTGGCCCGACGGGCAGTGGATCAACGGGAGGAATGTGTTCGACCAGGCTTTCGCCATCAACGCAGCTCCCGCCTTTGAGAACGATATTCGCAGCGAGCATCCGGGGGGCGCCCAGGGGGTGTTCGCCGACGCCGCCGTGCGATTCCTGCCAGCGTCCCTCGACATCCGCGTGCTCGCGGGACTCTGCACGCGCGCCGGCAAGGAAGTCCTTCCCGCGGGCGCATACTAGGGTTCGCGCGAGCCCGTCCAAAGCAGCGGTCCGGTCTTCGGCCGTCATGGCAGGCTCGGAGCGCGCCCATGCGCCCTGCCTCTCGGTGCCTCGCCATCCAAACCATCCACGTTCAGTCATCGACTTGAGATTCATCCACGAGGAGTGTTCATCATGCGAATTCGATACTGGTTCTGTCTCCTGCTGGGACTGATGTGGGCAGGCGTGGCCACGGCTGCCGACCTACTGGTCGACTTCGAGGACCTGCCGCTCCAACCGCAGCAGGCGGTGGCCGCAGACGGGCAGAGCGGCGCGTTCCGTAGTCGCGGCGTTGGTTTCAACCAGATCTGGGATACCGATTGGAACTGTTGTCCGCGCGGCTGGGTCTACAGCAACCAGACCGACCTGAAGACCGTCGGCTACACCAATTCATTCTCCGCGCAGGCCCGCGTTCCGGAGGGAGGCGGCTACCAGTCATCGCAGTATGCGGTCGCGGTAAACATCTATCGCGGCGATGCGAGGATCGAATTCCCGGAATGGGCGGTACTGCAGGGGTTCTACGTCACGAACACGACCTACGTCTACCATTCGGTCGTGTCGGGTGACGATGGCGCGGGGTTCGTGAAGGGACCGTTCGGAGCGGGCGACTGGCTGAAACTGGAGGTGATCGGCCTCGATGAAGCGGACCAGGAGGTGGGGCGACTGCCGGTCTACCTGGCCGACTACCGGGAGGGCAGTCGCGTGCTGGATGATTGGACCTGGGTCGATCTTTCGGCGCTCGGTTCGAACGTGAAGCGAAT
>JBIIEC010000483.1:0-4167 GCA_044238045.1 Pirellulaceae bacterium
AGTACTGCTCGGCGGATGGCATCTGCGACGGGCCGTGGAGTTCCAGCGTCAGCGAGACGACCGATCCGCCCGCGACCTGCTGAGGGCTTCGATCATCTACCTGCCCATTCAACTTTTGCTTGTCACACTCCTGAACGTCCGGCTCATCTGAGCCCGACCTAACCATCCAATCCAGTTCTCGCGAACTCAAAGAAATCAGACGACAGGGTCCATCTTCATCATGTCTCATGAAAACGACCACCAAGGCGGGCACGGTCACGTGCATCTCGAGTACCAGCCGGCACTCCCCTTGCCGAATGGAAAGCTCTGCCTATGGCTCTTCCTCTCGACCGAAATCATGTTCTTCGCGGGACTGATCGGGACGTACATCGTACTTCGGTTCGGTGCTCCTGCCTGGCCGGCTCCGGCCCAAGTGCATCTGGTCGAACAGATTGGAGCCTTCAATACCTTTGTCCTTATCTGCTCCAGCGTGACCATTGTTTTGGCACTGGAAGCATCGAAGGCCAACCGCGCCGCACAGGCCAAGCTCTGGCTGTTCCTCACCCTGGCGCTCGGCACCTTGTTCCTGCTCGTCAAAGCTTACGAATACAGCTCCAAGTTTTCCCATGGCATCTACCCCGCGAAGCCGCGCAGCTTGATCCATGAGAAGGCCGATGTGCATTATGCGGCCCACGTTCGCAAAGTCCTCCGTGACCAGCAAGACCAAATCTCCGCCATGAAAGGCGAGAGCCAGGAACTTGCCCCGACCGACCAGGAGCGTCTCAGCACACTGGTTGCGATGGAGAAGGGACTTGTGCAGTGGGCGGAGGAGCAGGCTGCTCGAGGCGAACCGCAGGCCATCGCGAACCTGGCCAACATGATCTACCCCGGGGGCCATGGTGCTCCGTCGGCGGAAGAAGAGGCGAAGCGCGTTGACGCGATCAATGCGGAGGTCTCGACGCTGAAGACGCGGCAGGACGAGTTAGTATCGACTCAAGCCAAGCACCTTGCCGACCAGCAACGCCTGCAGCAGGAAGTGGGAGCCGGAAAGGCGGAAGCAGCCGCGCAGTTGAAGTCGGTTAATGACGCTCTGGCCGCGATCCCTGAACAGTTGAATGCCGTGGGAAGTCGCATCAAGTCCCTGGACATGGTGAAGGGTGCGCCGAAGGGCCTGAACGACTTATTTGAGGAGCAGCATGCGAAGATCACGCTGCCGATGATGATTCCGGGCGGAAACATGTGGGCCAGCACCTACTTCCTGATGACCGGCTTCCATGCCATTCACGTGCTGGTGGGCTTGATCCTCTTCGTCCTCGCGTTGATGAAGCGACTGGATTCCAAGATGTCCCACTGGCTGGAGAACGTCGGCCTCTACTGGCACTTCGTGGACTTGGTGTGGATCTTCCTGTTCCCCTTGCTCTACCTCTTCTAAAGACTCCGGCCTCGCAGGTCGTCGACTCCACGGTTACCCCCAGAACGAGAAAAGCGAATCATGTCCAACTCGCACGGAACCTCCCACGACCACGATCACTCGCATGGCAGTGTCCGGACCTACATGCTGGTGTTCTTGGGCTTGATTATCCTGACCGCCATTTCCTTCTGGCTTGGCAACTCCTCCTTGAAGGAGACGATGCCGGCCAGTGCGTGGGCGGGCATGATGGCCGTGTCCAGCGGCAAGGCATTGCTGGTCATCCTATTCTTCATGCACCTGAAATGGGAAGCCAACTGGAAGTATGTGCTGACGATCCCGGCCATGATGATGTCGGTGTTCCTGGTGTGCATGCTCATTCCGGATGTCGGCCTGCGACTGAAGCGGTACTCCGAGGAACGGATTGTCCGCGCGGCACAGTCTCGGGCGATCACAGATCAGGGGGACAAGGCCCACGAGCACGACGCTGCCGGTGGCCACGCCGATCCTGCGGCAGCCCACTAAGCTGGAATCCTCGTCGACGCGACTCGCGGCGGACGGGAGAAGGCGGTGTCTGGATCGGAGCATCGATGACGCACGGCATCGCCATAAAAGTCGCAGGACTGGCTCACCGCTATGGTGAGCGAGTTGCGTTGGAAGGGGTGGATTTCGAAGTCGCTGCCGGGGAAGTGTTTGCCTTCCTAGGCCCGAACGGTGGCGGCAAGACGACTCTCTTCCGACTGCTCTCAACGCTGATGCCCGTGCAGGCCGGGAGCATCCGAGTGCTCGGCCACGACCTGACCTCCGACCTGTTCGAGGTTCGCCGACAGATCGGCGTGGTCTTCCAGGCGCCGAGCCTCGACAAGAAGCTGACGATCGACGAGAACATCAGCCAGCAGGCCGCGTTGTACGGGATCCAGGGTAGAGTGCTCCGCCAACGGCGCGAAGAAGTGCTCTCCCAGCTCGGGCTTCTGGACCGCCGCGGCGATCGCGTGGAACTTTTATCCGGTGGCCTGAAACGCCGGGCGGATCTCGCCAAGAGCCTGATCCACCATCCGAGACTCCTGCTCCTCGACGAACCCTCCACCGGCTTGGACCCGGGCGCTCGCGGTGACCTCTGGCAGTATCTCTATCGCCTCCGCGAGGAGAAGGGGCTGACGATCGTGCTCACGTCCCACCTGCTGGACGAAGCCGATCGCGCCAACCGCATCGCCATCATTGATCGCGGCCACCTGGTGGCCAGCGGCCCGCCTGGGGATTTGCGTTCCAGTATCGGCGGTCACTGCGTGACGATCGAGACCGACTGTCCGGCGGCCGTTGTCGAGGGCCTGCAAGCCCGGTTGGGCGTCACCGCATCGATTGTTCACGGGGAAGTGGTCGTGGAGGGAACCCACGATGCGAGTTGGCTGCCCCGGATCCTGGAACTGTTTCCAACGCAGGTGCAGTCCGTGAAGCTGGGACGGCCGACTCTGGCGGACGTTTTCCTCCAAAAGACGGGGCATCGGTTTTGGCAGGAGTCCGTTTCCCCAACTAGTGTCAAACGCGCATAATGAATCATCGCTGATGTGAACTCGATCACGGGCGAAATCTCACGAACTGGACCCCCGTCCATGGACGCATCCATCACATCCGCCACGTTTCGATGCGTGAATTCGCTGGCATGGAGAGAGGTGGTGCGTTTTCTTCGCCAGAGGAACCGAGTGATCGGCGCCGTTGGCCAGCCCCTTCTGTTCTGGCTACTTTTTGGAACCGGTTTGAATCAGAGTTTTCGCTTCCAGAACGCGAGCTTTAGCGAATACTTCATTCCGGGCACCCTGGTTCTCATCCTGCTCTTCACGGCGATCTTCGCGACGATATCGATCATCGAGGACCGGCAGGAAGGTTTTCTGCAGGCGGTTCTGGTGGCACCGGTTCCCCGAGTGGCGTTTGTTCTTGGCAAGGTCGCCGGCGGTACACTGCTGGCCGTGATTCAAGCCTTGATCTTCCTGCTGCTATCCCGGTTCGGCACAACCTCCTCCGCGCCTTGGGCAGCCGCCTCTCTGCCGGCCCTTGTGGCCTTGATGACCCTGGTGGCGATTGGATTTACCGCGCTCGGGTTTTGCATCGCCTGGCGGCTCGATTCTACCCAGGGCTTCCATGCCATCATGAACCTACTGCTGATGCCGATGTGGCTTCTGTCGGGCGCTTTCTTTCCGGTGCCGCGTTGGCAGGATGGAACTTGGGGAGAGCGAGTTCTGAATCTGGTGATGCGATGCAATCCGGTAACCTACGCCGTAGCCGGCCTCCGTCGCATGCTCTCAGCTACACCCGACGCCGCGTCGGAGGCTTGGAGCCCGCCGCTGGCCGCCAGTTGGCTCATTGCCATTTTGTTCGCGGGTGCAATGCTTCTAATGGCGACGAGAATGTCGCGCGTTCCCGCGTCCGGAGACTACCGATGAACCGTCTGTTGCTTTTCTGGATCGCCGCGGCCCTGGTGTTCGCTGGCGTCATGATCCTCCGGTCAGCTCGCTCCGAGCCCGACACACCTGTGGCCGGCAACACGGTTGCCGCGGTCAGCACCGAGGTCGCGACGAGTGGACCCAAGCTGACGGAATTTGAGCTCCTCGACCAGACCGGGCAACGGGTGCATACGGATTCGGTGAAGGGTCGGGTATGGACCGGCAGCTTCTTCTTCTGCAGCTGCCCATCCACCTGCTACAACCAGAACATGAAGATCGCCGAGTTGCAGGCCGAGTATGGCCCACAGGGTCTGGTCTCGATGAGCATTACCTGCGATCCCG
>JBIIEC010000484.1:0-4151 GCA_044238045.1 Pirellulaceae bacterium
ATGTTCGACCTCTGCATGCGTCCCGGCGAACTTCGCGACGGCATCCGGCTCAGCGAACTCTGCCCCGACACCCGCTTCGTGCTCGACCACTGCGGCAACGCCGACGTGAAGGCCTTCCACCCCAGCCTGCGCGGAGAGCAGAACGCATCGCATGACGTGGAGGCCTGGAAGCGCGACATCGCCGCGTTCTCGCAACGTCCGAACGTCGTGTGCAAGATTTCGGGCATTGTCGCCAGCGCGCCGGCGGGCTGGAAACCGGAGCACCTCGCGCCCATCGTCGACCACTGCCTCGATGCCTTCGGTCCCGACCGTGTCGTCTTCGGCGGCGACTGGCCCGTCTGCCTGCTCGGCAGCCCCTACCGCGGATGGGTCGACGCGCTGACGACAATCATCGCATCGCGACCCGAAACGGATCGACAGAAACTCTGGTCCGGCAACGCGCGCCGGATCTACCAGCTGGCGGATGCCTGAGCGAGCGACCGGCTGTCGGCATCCCTGGTGCGTTCAGGTGAGATACCGCTTCGACACCTTCACGCCCACCGTGCCGATGGCGTAGTAGCCGATCGACGTCCGCGCCACATGGGTCAGCAGGTCGTAGGCCTTCCAGCGATCCCAGCCGTAGTCGGCTTCCATCCAGAGGATGAGGCGCGCGAAGGCTTCGGCCATCGCGCGTTCCATTGGGCAGCCCGTGGCAATCGACACGATCTCGTCCGACGTCTCGATGCGCGGCATGGTGAGCTGCAGTTGCTTGCGCAGGTGGACGGTGATCGTCGACCGCGAAGCCATCTCCAGTCCGGTCGCCGACAGTTCGCCGTGCCCCATGGCCGCGTGCGCGTCACCGAGGTACAGATAGCCGCCGGCGACGAAGACAGGCAAGTAGATGGTGCTGCCGGGACAGACCTCCACCAGGTCGAGGTTGCCGCCATGCGGACCGGCGGGTAAGGAGGTCGGCACGCCCCAGGCCGGCGCGGTGCCGATGCAGCCCAGCATCGGCGCGAACGGTATCATGATGCGGTCATCGAAGTGGATCAGACCGTCGCGAATCGGACAGACATGCGCACCGTGCGGAACGTCGATACCCAGCCACTCCGCCAACTGCCTCGGTGGGCCTGTGTACGTCGCACACTGCCCGTCGCGCGATTCGATCGACTCGATGCGCACCGCCAGCACGTCCCCCGGTTCCGCGCCCTCGACATAGATCGGGCCCGCGACCGGATTGCTGAACGGCATCGTGGTCTTGTCGCGACAATCACCGGGTGCACGAATCTGGCCCGACAGCGCATCCTCCGCCTCCACCACCAGCGTCTCACCCGACTGGATACGCACGACCGGATCGCGGTACCGCGTAAACTCATAGTTCAGCGGCAAGGCAGGCACGCGCTTCATGACCTTGGCTCCTTTTCGAAATCACCGGGACTGGACCAGGATCCCCGCCGCGACCACCATCGACGACGATCACTCCCCAGGAATCGCTTCGCTCGCAGCAAGAGGTTAACCGACAGGCGTCGCCCGGGAAGCTCCCCAACACGAACCGACGTCAAACTTCGCAGACGCCTCTGGCAGTTCGTGACTGGGGATTCTAAAGTACAAGAAAGCCCCCCCACCATTGGTGGAAACTGTGGTTCCCCGCCCCGCCACTTTCCCGAGGTCCTCGCCGATGCGTTTCCTCCCGCCTGCATCGCTCCATCGTGGTTCCGAGACCTGTCTGCTGCTGGTCGCGCTGCTGCTGTCGTTGGCCGTGTCGCCCGCGCGACTGCCCGGCCAAGACAGTAGCGAGCCGGCCACCAGCGAGCCGGCCACCAGCGAACCGGCCACCAGCGAACCGGCCACCAGCGAGCCGGTTCCTGGGCGACCGCAGTGGACCACTTCGCGCGTCGTCGGTTCCCCGGAGCCACCGCCGCTTTATACGGTCGAACAGGTCTGGACGTCGGCCGAGCTGAAGTCGCCCTTGTATGTGGCCCAGTTGCCCGGCACGGAGTACCTGCTGGTGGTGCTGCAGGGAGGCGAGGAGGGGCGGCCGTCGCGCGTGCTGCGTCTGGAGGACGACCCGCAGTCGCAGGCGCAGCCCGTGCCGTTCCTGGAAGTGGAACGACGGCTGATCTATGGGCTGACCTTTCATCCGAACTTCGCGTCCAATGGATACCTGTATGTGTTCACCAACGGCACCGTGGACGAGGACGAGCGTGTGAACCGCGTCTCACGCTACACGGTATCGCGCGACGCGCCCTATGCCTGCGATCCCGCGTCCGAGCGCACGATCATCGAATGGCGTTCCATGGGCCACGATGGTGGCGACCTGGTGTTTGGCCATGATGGCATGCTGTACATCACCAGCGGCGACGGCACGAGCGATTCGGACGGCTGGGTGACCGGACAGGATGTGCGGGACTTGAATGGCGGCGTGCTGCGTCTGCAGGTGGACAACATTCCCGAGGACCAGCCGTACGTCGTGCCTCCGGACAACCCATTCTTGCAGGTACCCGGCGCGCGAGGCGAACTCTGGGCCTTCGGACTCCGCAACCCCTGGCGCATGTCGATCGACTCCAAGACCGGCCGCATCTGGGTCGGCAACAACGGACAGGACCTGTGGGAGACGGCGCACCTGCTGCGTCGCGGCGAGAACTATGGCTGGAGCGTCTATGAGGGCGGCCATCCGTTCCACGCGCAAGGGCCGATCGGTCCCACGCCGCCCGTGCCGCCGACGTTGGAACATTCGCACGCGGAAGCTCGCTCGCTCACCGGCGGCGTCGTCTACCATGGCGACCAGCTGCCGGACTTGGAGGGCGTCTATGTCTATGGCGATCTTTCCACGGGCAAGATCTGGGGAGCGCGTCATGACGGGGAGAAGGTGACGTGGCATCGCGAGCTGGCCGACACGTCGGTGCAGGTCGCATGTTTCGCCACCACGCGCCGCGGCGACCTGCTGGTGGTCGACTATGGCGGTGGCCTGTATCGCATCGTGCCCGCGCGGCAGGAGGCGCCGGCGCATCCGTTTCCGACGCGGCTGAGCGAAACGGGGTTGTTTCAGTCCACGCAGGAGTACCGCGTGGAGACGGGCGTCGTCTCGTATCGCATCAACGCGCCGGGCTGGCACGACGGCGCGACCTCCGATCACTACCTCGCCGTGCCGGGAGACGCCCGCATCGACTTTTCAACGGGCGGCGGCGGCTGGAGCCTGCCGGAGGGCTCGGTGCTGGTACAGACCCTGTCGCTACCCCTGGCCCCAGGCGGCCAGCCGCGGCGACTGGAAACCCGGCTGATGACGCGGCAGCTCAGCGAATGGGTCGGCTACTCCTACCGCTGGAACGACGAACAGACCGACGCGGAGCTGGTGGGAGCGAAGGGCGAGGACCTGCGGCTGCAGGTCTACGACCCGGCGGCTCCCGACACGCCGCCGCGGACGGTCGACTGGCGCATCCCGAGTCGCAGCGAGTGCATGAACTGCCACGCGCGCGCGGTGGGCTACCTGCTGAGCATGAACTCCCTGCAGCTGAACTGTCCGCCCGCGTCGGCGGATCCCGCGCGCGACGACCAACCCGCCAGTGATGCGGACGAAAACCCGCTCAAGAAGTTCCTTGCCCTGGGGCTCTACTCGAACCCGCCTACCGAATCGATTGACGCCTTGCCGCGGCTGGCGAACCCGTACGATCCGAAGGAGAACCTGGAGGCCCGGGCGCGTTCGTACCTGCACGCGAACTGCGCTGTCTGTCACATCGAGGCGGGCGGCGGCAACGCGCGGATGAACCTGTCGTTCGACTCGCCAGACGAAAAAACAAAGCTGATCGAAGAGCGTCCGCTGCACGACACGTTCGGACTGCCTAATGCGATGCTCGTCGCGCCCGGCGCGCCCGACAGTTCGGTACTCTACCATCGCATCTCGCAACGCGGCCGGGGCCAGATGCCGCCGCTCGTCAGCCACCAGGTGGACGAAGGCGCCCGGCAGCTGTTCCATGACTGGATCCTGTCACTCCAGCCTCGTTACCCCGTCGTGAAAAACTGGCAGCTCGCCGACCTGCAGCCGCTACTGGAGCAGGTGACCAGCGGCCGATCCCACGCGCAGGGCGAAGCGGCCTTCCAGCGGCTGGGATGCGCCCAGTGCCATCGCTTCCAGGGGAAGGGTGGCGGCGCGGGGCCGACGCTGGAGGAGGTCG
>JBIIEC010000112.1:0-14268 GCA_044238045.1 Pirellulaceae bacterium
TCGGAAGATCCGTTCGACTTCGGCTAAGGAAACGAGACCTGCTCCGCTCCTGAACCGGCTCGCCACCACTCGCCCCATCGGCGCACAATCTTTACACTCTGGGTTCGGCCGTCCGTCCGAGCGGCCCGTTGAACCAACCCCAGGTGGCACATGCAAGCTCCCCAGATTCAGCGCGCCCTGATTAGCGTCAGTGACAAGACCGGCCTCGTCGCCTTCGCCCAAGGGCTCGTGGCGGCCGGAGTGGAAATCTACAGCACGGGCGGAACGGCGACGCACCTGCGGCAGGCGAACCTGCCCGTGCGGGATGTCTCCGAGTACACGCAGTTCCCCGAGATGATGCACGGTCGGCTGAAGACCCTGCATCCCAAGATCTTCGGCGGCATCCTCGCTCGCCAGCATCTGCAGGAGGACCAGCAGGCGCTGCAGGACCACGGCATCCTGACGTTCGACCTGGTGGTGGTGAACCTGTATCCGTTCGCCGAGACGATCGCTCGAGCGGGCGTGACGATGGCGGAGGCGATCGAGCAGATCGACATTGGTGGCCCGAGCTTGGTGCGTGCGGCGGCGAAGAACCATGCGTTCATCACGATCGCCACGAATGCCTCGCAGTATGACGAGATCCTGTCTGCGGTGCAGTCGCAGGGCGGGACGGACTTGAAGCTGCGGCAGCGGCTGGCCGGCGCGGCGTTCGCCCACACGGCTTCTTACGACCAGACCATCGCCACCTACTTCGCGCACCAGCTGGAGTCGGACTCGGAATCGTCCGACCAAGGTCCCTTCCCGGCGGTGATCCAGATGTCGCTGGAACGCCACTCGGAGCTGCGTTACGGCGAAAACCCGCACCAGCGCGCCGCGCTCTACCGCTGGACTCCGCGGCACGGCCAGTCGTTGATCGACGCCGAGCAGTTGAATGGCAAGGAACTGTCGTACAACAACTGGCTGGACCTCGACAGCGCCTGGTCGATCGCCCTGTCGCTTCCCAACGCGGCCGCTTCGGTCATCAAGCATAACAACCCCTGCGGCGCAGCGTCGGCGAACCTGCTGGCCGAAGCGGCGCAGAAAGCTCTGGACGGCGATCCCGTCAGCGCATTCGGCTCGATCATCGGCTTCAACCAGACCGTCGATGTCGCCACCGCCGAAGTGCTCTGCGCGCCCGGCCTGTTCGTCGAGGCGATCGTCGCTCCACGCTTCGACCAGGCAGCGATCGAAATGCTGACGACGCGGCCGAAATGGCGGCAGAACGTGCGGCTCATGCAGGTGGGCGAGGAGTTCACGGCTTCGTCGTTCATGACCTACCGGCAGATCGGCGGCGGCATGCTGCTGCAGGACGACGACCTGCAGGCCGATCCGGTATCGGAGTGGAAGGTCGTCACGCGGGCCCAGCCCGATTCACGCACTTGGAATGAACTGCAATTCGGCTGGGCGATCGTGAGGCATGTGAAGAGCAATGCGATCGTCGTCACGCGCGACCAGTCGCTGTGCGGCGCGGGCGCGGGACAGATGAGTCGCGTGGACTCGGTGGAGATCGCCCTGCAGAAAGCCGGGCTCCGCGCCTCCGGCGCCGTCCTGGCCTCGGATGCATTCTTCCCATTCCCCGATTCGATCGAGCGAGCCGCCCAGGCGGGCATCGCGGCCATCATCCAGCCGGGCGGTTCCAAGCGGGACGACGAGGTGATCGCGGCCTGCAACGAACGCGGCATTCCGATGGTCTTCACCGGACGCCGCCACTTCAAGCACTAAAACGGCGCGACGCCTCCCGCGGCTCCGTCGCGCACTCCGCCAGGGCAACCAAGGAATAACGCGTGGCTACCATCCTCGACAAGATCGTGGCGACTAAACGCCAGGAGATCGAACAGGCGAAATCGCGACGTCCCGTCGCGGAACTGCAGGCCGCGCTCCGCGACGCGCCGCCCGCTCGCGACTTCTTCGCCGCCCTGGCCGCGCCCGGGCCCATCCGCCTGATCGCCGAAGTCAAGAAGGCCAGCCCGTCCAAGGGCATCATCCGCGCCGACTTCCAGCCCGTGGAAATCGCCAAGGCTTACGAACGAGCCGGAGCCAGCTGCCTCAGCGTGCTCACCGATGAAGCCTACTTCCAAGGCTCGCTCGACTACCTCCGCGCCATCCGCCAACAAGTCGGCCTGCCCGTGCTCCGCAAGGACTTCATCCTCGATCCCTACCAGCTCCTGGAAGCCCGTGAAGCCGGCGCCGATGCCGTGCTGCTGATCGCCGAATGCCTCGACGACTGCCACCTGCGAGCCCTGCACAACGAGGCCCTCGAATGGGGCCTGACTCCGCTCGTGGAATTCTACGAACCCGACAACCTGCCGCGAGTGCTCGAAGCGGGCGCAACGCTCATCGGCGTCAACAACCGTGACCTCCGCAGCTTCTCCGTCGACCTGCACCACACGGTGCGGATGCGTGAGCAGGTTCCCGACCACTGCCTGCTGGTCGGCGAAAGCGGCATTCATTCGCGCGAAGATGTCCTGCTGCTGGAACGAGCGGGTGTCAACGCCATCCTCGTCGGCGAACGCCTGATGGCCAGCTCCGACATCGCAGAAGCGGTGCATCAGCTGCTCGGCCGCTGATCAGCTGCCTCGATCGGCACACGGCGCGTGCCGACTACGGTGGGCGAATACGAACAGCGGCTAGGCGAACAGCGTCTCGTAGGTAGCTTCGTCGAAGCCGACCATGAGCGTCTTGCCGATGCGGAACGTCGGAGCCCGCAGGTTGCCGCTCGGGCCGATCAGCAGGCTCGTCAGCGTCTCGTCGTCTGGAGCGTCCTTCTTCAGGTTGACGTGGATCACCTTCTTGCCCTTGGTGGCGTAGATCTGCGACGCCTGCCGGGCGATCTCCAACGCTTCCTCCGGTCCCAGTCGAACCTTCCTCGCGTCTACCTGCTCCTTCGTCTCGATGCCGTGCTTGCCGAGGAACGCCTGCGTCTTGCCACAGGTCGTGCATCCCACGCGGTGGTAGCTCCAGTCAATCTTCTTCGCCATCGTCGAATCGCTCCTGTTGATCTTGTGCCCAGGCCCTTAAGATAACCGGGACCTCGGTCGCGGAGAACGCCGGGCCCGTGGAGGAAGGACCGATGAAACGCCCACGAGGCAACTCAAAAGATACCGGCTCGTCCCCCCCGCGCGGCCGTCGGCCCGCGTCGACGAACGGTGCGGCTGCGCCGAAACGAGAGAGTTTGCGACCTGGGAAGACGAAGCCCGTCGCCGAGGAACCGCCCGCTCGACCACTCGCCGCTTCCCGGCGCGTCCCCTCCCAGCACGACGCGGACGACCACCTGATCGCTCCTTGGCCCGACACCGCGTGGCTCCGTCGACTTCGCCGCGCCATGCTGGGCTGGTTCTCCACCAACGCCCGCGACCTGCCCTGGCGCCGCACGCGTGATCCCTACGCCGTCTGGATCAGTGAGACGATGCTGCAGCAGACGCAGGTGGAGACGGTGCGCGGCTACTTCACGCGATTCCTGGAGCGGTTTCCCACGATCGCCGACCTGGCCGCCGCCGACGAGCGGGAGGTCCTGCGTCTTTGGGAGGGACTCGGATACTACCGCCGCGCACGCCAGTTGCATGCGGCGGCGCGGAAGATGGCGGAGGAGCATGGGGGTGAGTTCCCGCGCACCCCGGAAGCCGTGCGGGCCTTGCCGGGAGTGGGCCGATACACGGCCGGCGCGGTGCTTTCCATTGCGATGGACCAACGCGAGCCGATCCTGGAAGCCAACACGATCCGCGTCTACAGCCGATTGCTTGGCTACCGCGGCGATCCGCTGAAGGCGTCCGGCCAAAAACGACTCTGGGAGTTTGCCGAGGCCATCCTGCCGCCCGCGGGCCCGGAATGCGGACAGCTCAATCAGGCCATGATGGAACTGGGCAGCGCCTTCTGCCGACCGCAGCAACCGGGCTGCCTGCTCTGCCCCGTCGCGGCCCTCTGTCCGACGCGCGGCCATGGATTGCAGGAGCAGATTCCGCCGGTGAAGGCGCGGATGCGGTATGAGTCGGTGCAGGAGGTGGCGGTGCTGATCCGCCGGCGGGGCCAACTGCTGGTGCGACGCTGCGCGGCGGATGAACGCTGGGCCGGCCTCTGGGACTTTCCTCGCTTCCAGGTCGAATCGCTGCCCGCGTCGACCGCTGCCATCCAGCAGCGCATCGCGGAGTGGCTTGGCATTCGCATCGTCGTGGAGCGATCGTGCCACCAGATCAAGTATGGCGTCACGCGGTTCCGCATCACGCTCGACGCGCATGCAGCGCGCTACCAGTCCGGTCGCCTGGCCGCGGACCCGGGACTGCAGTGGATCGACGCCCAGGATTTGGGCGAGCTGCCGTTGAGCGTCACGGGACGCAAACTGGCTCAGTGGGCCATGAAAGAAGACGCATGACGGCGGCGATCCACGTCGCGGGCAAACGTCTCAGCAGGTGAGGAACGCGGGCCACAGCGCGTCACTGACCAGCAGTCCGCGGCGCGTCAATCGCAGCTGGTCGCCCTGCCATTCGAGAAGACCTTGGTCGCAGAAGCGGCGCAGCGCGTCGCCTCCGAGTGTCTCGAGGGCATGGCCGGTCGCTTCCTGGAACTCGTGGCGATCGAGCCCCTCCAGCCGCCGCAACCCAAACACCAATCGTTCCCGCGCGCGGTTCTCCGCATCCAACTCCTCGGCGTCCGCGACAGGCGACTGTCCGCCGAGCACTCGGCGCAGGTAGGTGGTGGTGCTGCGATGGTTTATCTCCCGTCGACCATTCACGTAGCGAGCCGCACCGGGCCCGGCCGCATGGTACTCGCGGCCCAGCCAGTACGCTTCGTTGTGACGGCAGCGATGGCCGGGCCGCGCGAAGTTCGACACTTCGTAGTGCTCGAAGCCCGCACCGACCAGCGTGTCGATGGCCGTCTCGTACATCCAGGCCTCGTCGTCTTCCGGCAGCGAATGCATCTGCTGCTTCGCCTGCATCGAACCGAAGCGAGTTCCCAGTTCGAACGTCAGCCCGTAGGTCGATACATGCTGCGGCGCGAACTCCAGCGTGCGTGCCAGGTCTTCCCGCCAGACGGCCCGTGTCTCGCTGGGCACGCCAAAGATCAGGTCCAGCGAGATGCTCGCAAAGGCCGATCGCGCCCGCCGGCCGACTTCCGCGATCGTGCTGGCGGAATGGCTGCGGTCGAGGCGCGCGAGCTTGTCCGGATGCCAGGACTGCACGCCCAGGCTGAGTCGCGTGACGCCTCCCGCGACCAGCGCGGCGATCCGACGCTCGTCGAGATCCTCCGGGTTGGCCTCCAGGGATATCTCCGCGCCGGGCAGCGGTGGAAACCAGCGCCGCGCGACATCGAACAGTCTTTCGAGCTGCGTTGCCTCCAGATGCGACGGCGTGCCGCCGCCAAAGAACAGCGTCTGCACGGGTCGGGGAGTCTCCAGCGCGGACAGTTCCAGGTCCAGTGCCCGCAGGTAGTCGCCGATCAGGTCATCGCGGCCGGCCACCAGCGTAAAGTTGCAGTAGCCGCAGCGATGGCGACAGAAGGGCACATGGATGTAGGCGGACTGACAACGGCTCACGAAAACGGGTCCCTGGTGGGTGGGCGCGGCGCGACGAACGGGGACAGGTCACCCGTTCGCTTCGCGGACGACAGGCCTGTTCCCAGCCCCCTGCTGCGCGTTCCATTCTACGCGATCACAACCAGACGACGAGTCGATCGCCGAGCATGTCGGGAAAAGCGCGTTTGACGAGTCGATCGACCTGACGTTTCTCGTACCGCGTGCTCAAGTGGCCCGCGAGGATGCGTTGGTTCTTGAAGCGATCCTGGCGCGCGACAAGATCGTCAAGGTGCATGTGGCCCATCTTGTGGATCTTCTGCGACCGGTGTCGCGGATCGACGAAAGTCATTTCGGTGATCAGCACGTCGGCCTCGTACATCATCGGATTCTCGTCCAGCCCCTGCGCGGTGCTGTCACCCAAGAAAGCCACGCGGGGAATGCGCCGCTCCTCGGTCACCTCCTGACCCGACAGACGCAGGTCGCGGATCTGGTCGCCGGTCAGCTCCTGGTATTCGGGCTTCAGCTTGCGACGGCGCTCCGACACGATGTAGCCCAGCGACGGTACGGTATGGAAGGTCCTGCAGGCGGTCACAACCAGTTCGCGCGACAGCTCAATCTCCTGCCCGGGGTTCACGCCCACCAGGCGCACGGGCAGCCGGCCACGATCGAGGCGACTGATCACATGCAGCAGCTTCTGCACGGTCTCCACCGCCGGTTCCGGCAGGTAGATCGTCGGCGGCTCCATCTTCATCATGCGCCGGCGCGCGACGTACACGGGCAGTGCCGCGATGTGGTCGAGGTGCGTGTGGGAAATGAACCAGTTGGGCGTACCCATGAACTCCCAGGGGTGGGCGCCGAGGTCAAAGCCGAGTTTCATCTCGGGAATCCGCCAGTACGTCTGCACGGCCGCGCGCGAGTAGCCTTCGATCGTCATGCCCTGGAAGTGCAGGCTTTTGAGCGGCGCGTTGTGGACCGGAAGCGGCGTTGGATCGGCGGAGGCCATGAGGTGGAGCTGCCTGGGGAAGGGATTGTGCCGGAGACGATGGACCCTGCCTGGCCTCGAGGGACGCAGGGGGCGGGGAAAAGGAAGGAGAGAGTCTAGCGGGAGACTGCAGGCGGTTGAATCCCGGTACGCAACACTCGCAGCGCCCGCTGCAACTGGCGATCGACGGTGAGCCCCCCGTCGACAGGCGGTGCTGTAGCGGTGGGCGTGCCAGGATCGGAATCGCGTGCGGGCTGCAACTCTCCAAGAGATGTTCCGGCGGCGGACGGGTTCGCTGCGTTGGTCGATTCCGACGTGGAACTGGCGGAGGCTTCGGGGCGGGACGCGCCTTCATCGCCCGCGTCCTGGGTGCCCGCGTCCTGGGTGCGTGCGTCCTGTTCGCGGGGCGCCTCGTTCGCAGGCGTCTGCTCCTGCCCACTCTCATTCATAAATGGATAGTCGCGACGTCGACGGGCCTCCTGCACCTGGCGAAACTCATCGACCGTGAACTCCACCTTGTCCTCCTCCTGGGGCTGCACGCCCCAGGTATCATCCTTGGTGTCTACCTGGTGTCGATGGATATTCGCTCCGCTGGGGCGCCAGTAGGTCTGGGTGGTGAGCCGGATGGCGCTGCGTCCGCCTTCGATGTCAATCAAGTTCTGCACGGTGCCCTTGCCCCAGGTGCGTTCGCCCACGATGGTGGCTCGCTGATAGTCCTGCAGGCAGGCGGCGACGATTTCGCTGGCGCTGGCCGAGAAGCGGTCGACCAGCACGACGACGGGCAGCTTGGGATCGATTTCATTCGCGCCGTTGGACCGATAGACGCGCCCGGTTGCTCCCTCGCGGCCGCGCGTGCTGACGACGACTTCGCCGGGCGGCAGGAACATTTCGCAGATGCCGATGGCGGCGGTGAGGAGGCCCCCGGCATTGCCGCGCAGGTCGAGGACCAGGCCGTCGATCTGGCCATCGACCTGCGACCAAGCGACCCTCATCTCCTCGACGGAGCGATCGCCAAAGGAGGCCAGGCGGATGTAGCCGATGCGCGGGTCCTCGCGCAGCGTGTAGTGCCATTGGCCACGCGCGTCGCGCCAATCACCGCGCACCGATTCCACGGGGATCTCGGCGCGCACCAGATCGTACTCGCGCGGCTCCGGCTCGCCACGCCGCTGGATCTTCACCTGCACCGTCTTGCCCTGGGGACCGCGCATGATCTGCACGGCTTCGTCCAGCGGCATGCCGCGCACGTCCTGGCCGTCGATCCCCAAGATGACATCGCCCGCCAGGATGCCTGCTTCGTAGGCTGGCGAACCCGGAATGGGATTGAGGATCGTCAACCGGTCGTCCTCCATGCCGACCTCCACGCCGATGCCGCCGAACTGCTGCTCCATCTCCACGCGAAACTGCGAATAGTCCTCCGGCGGAATGTAACCCGAGTAGGGATCGAGTTCGTTGAGCATTCCGCGCAGGCCGCCTTCAAAGAGCTGCCGCGAGTCGACGGGCTCCACGTAGTACCTGGAGATCTTGTCGATCGATTCGGAGAGGATGCCGGTGTACCGATTCCGACCGGCTTCGCCGTAGCAGAGCAGCGAGAGCGAGGCGGTGGCGAGGAGGAAGATCAGGTTTCGCAAGGGCACGCGGACAGTTCCTTGTAGGGGGGAAGCCCCGGGCGGCCGGGCATCCATCGCGGCGGGCCGGAGACCGTGAGTTCACGAGGCCCGAGATCAGGCCCAAGATCACGAGCGGGATCACCCGCCACCGACGGCCGTCCCCACGGCGATCGACCGACCCTGGGCCAGACTAACGTGCAGGGCCTCCGTACAAAAGGCGGTAACGCACGCGGAAGGAACTTCCGCCTCGCGCGACTCCTGCGTTTTTCAACCTGAACAGCGGAGTCCGCTCATTATACTGAGAGACTGCCGCTCCGGGACTTGGCTCGCCCGATGCGACGCACGGCCGCTCGCTTCGATCCCTTGGCCCGGCGCCGGCCGCCCTTCCGCAATTCACCTCGTTCCTACTTCCCATGGCTCCTGGCTGCCGACTCCATGCGTCTCGCCATCTCCCTCCCCTGCTGCCACGACGGGCGCGCGACCGATGGGTCGAGATGCGTGCCGCGCGGCGTCCGGGCCGTGCTGGAGCTGGGACTGCTGTTGCTGGCTGCAGCCGGTTGCGGCCGGATCGACGAATCGACAGGGCCGACGGAGGAGCAGCGGGCCGCTTACCGTCGCGAATTAGCGGAGGGCCAGCGACTGGCGGCGATCACCGCAGCGGCCGCCGGCGAATCTGCGAGCCTGCCATCCGGTTTGAACAACGACCGGGACATTCCGTGGTCTGCGGGCGCAGGCGTCCCCGACCCTGCTCCGCCAGCGACGGACACCGGTGAAGGCGGGATGCGCGACGCGGTTGGGGAACCTGGCCCAGCAAGCGGCAACCAACCTGCTGCCGCGGCGCGCGGGTCGATGATCGAGACGTCGCGCGACCTGGTGCAGCCACATACGCAGTGGTCAATGGAACAACTGGCCGCTGACGCGCTCGGACGCATCGGGCCGGAGGCGGTGCCGCACCTGGTGCTGCGGCTGCGCGAGCCGAACCCCGTGGCGCGGCGACGCGTGGCCGAGATCCTCGCGCGCATCGGCCCCGACGCGGCCGCCGCCGTACCCTCGCTCACCGAACTGCTCCGCGACCCCGACCCCACCGTGCAACGCTCGGCCGTACGCGCCCTGGGCCAGATCGGTCCCGCCGCTTCCGCCGCTGTGCCCCATCTGCTCGACCTGTTCATCGAAGCGGCCGACGAGGCCCAGCCCGCCGACGGATCGCGCTGAGCTTGGCTGCGCCGGAGAGCGCTGAATCGGCGCGGCGGGCGAGACCACGCGTTCGCTCCCAGGATTCGCAACGGAGTCACCCGTGAACTACTTCGCCCATGGACGGCACTGCATCGAGCGACCTTACCTGTTGGCGGGTACGGCCGTACCCGACTGGCTCAGCGTCGTGGATCGCCGCGCCCGGGCCCGCAGCCGCGCGGCTCGGCCCTTCCTGAAGGCCCGCGACCAGCGACTGGTCGACCTCGCCGCCGGCGTCCTCAAGCACCATGCCGACGACGACTGGTTCCACGGTACGCGTGCGTTCGCCGAACTCAACTGGGAGTTCACGGTGGCGATCCGCGATCGGCTGCCGCCCGATGACGGCCTCCGCCCCAGCTTCCTTGGGCACATCCTGGTGGAGCTGCTGCTGGACGCGGAGTTGATCGCCGAGGCGCCGAGCCGCTTGGACGAGTACTACGCGGCGATGCGGAAGCTGGATCCCGAGTACGTGGCCTGGGGAATCCAGCGGATGACGTCGCGGCCCATCGACCGATTGCCTCACTGGATCGAGCGGTTTTTCAGCGAGCGGTTCTTGTATGACTATGGCGAGGATGCCAAACTGCTGGTCCGTTTGAACATGGTCATGCGACGCGTGGGGCTGCCGCCGATTCCCGAGGAACTGCAACAATGGTTCCCGGAAGCCCGCCAGCGGGTGCGGCCCCGGATCGCGGAACTGTTAGCTGGCGAGGACAAGGAGCTGGTCGAATGAAGTACGGGATGAACCTGCTGCTGTGGACCGGGGAGATGCACGAGGGCATGCTGCCGGTGCTGGAGTCGATCAAGGCGATGGGCTACGACGGCGTCGAGCTGCCGATGTTCCACCTGGATGTGGACAACTGGGCCGCGTGGGGCAAGCGACTGGACCAGCTGGGACTGCAGCGGACCGCCGTGACGGTGCGCGGCGAGGCGGACAACCCGATGAGTCCCGATGCATCGGTACGCAAGCAGGGTGTCGCCCTCAACAAGCAGGCCCTCGACTGCTGCCAGGCTGTCGGCGCCGAGACGCTGCTCGGCCCGTACCACTCCGCCCTTGGCCTCTTCAGCGGCAGCGGTCCCACGGCCGACGAATGGAAGTGGGCGGTGGAGAGCATGCAGCAGGTCGCCGAGCACGCCGACAAGACGGGCACCACGCTGGCGGTCGAGTACCTGAACCGGTTCGAGACCTACCTGCTGAACTGCGCAAAGGACGCCGTACGCTTCGTCCATGACGTGAATCATCCGCGCTGCCGCACGATGTACGATACGTTCCATGCGAACATCGAGGAAAAGTCGATTCGCCAGGCGATCGAGACCATCGCGCCGGTGCTGGCGCATGTGCACATCTCCGAGAACGACCGCAGCACGCCCGGAACGGGCGGCATCAACTGGAAGGAGTCGTTCGACAGCTTGGTCGCCGTGGGATACGACGGCTGGCTGGTGATCGAAGCGTTCGGCCTGGCGCTACCCGAGCTGGCCGCCGCCACCAAGATCTGGCGGCGCATGTTCGACGACGAACTGACGCTCGCCCGCCAGGGCCTGGAGTTCATGCGCGGCGAAGTCAATCGCCGCCAGGGCGGCTGATGCCGTCGCATTCGCACGCGGCGGACATGGATCGCCCGCCGCGCGTCGCGCCCACGATGCCGCGCGCCCGCCAGCTCGTCCCAGGAGACACGCGATGAGCGAACCTGATTCCGAATCGCCCGACGGCCCATCTTCTGCAGCGAACAAGGAGGCGGCAAACAAGGAGGCAGCGAACTTAAACGCCGTCACCCCCGGCCCCGCCAGCGGGGCGCATCTCTCCATCGACCAGCTCTCGCAAGCCTTCGCGCAGCTGATGGGGGAACAGGAGGGCGGCGCGTCGTCGGCGTCGGCCGCAGCCAGCTCCAACACGGTCGCCGATCCCGCCCAGGGCGACGAAGATGCCGTGGAGGACGCAGCGGTTGCGAACGGTCAAACGGCCAAGGCATCCGTCGCGGCGGCAACGGTACGCGATGAAGACGAGGAGGAGATCGAGGGACGCGTCACGCCCGAGTCGATCGTGGAAGCGATGCTGTTCGTGGGCCACCCGGAGAACCGGCCGTTGACGAGCCGCACGATCGCCAGCTTCCTCCGCGGCGTCAGCCCCGAGGAGGTCGACGCGATGGTCGAGGACCTCAATCGAGCGTACCGGGAGCAGAACGCGCCGTACGAAATCGTCCACGCGCAAGGCGGTTACCACATGGGGTTGCGCGAGGAGTTCCATCGCTTGCGGGATGTGTTCCTGGGACGGGTGCGGGAAGCGCGACTCAATCAAGCGGCCATCGACCTGCTGGCGATTGTCGCCTACCAGCAGCCGATCACGCAGGACCGCATCGAGGCGTTGCGCGGACAGCCCAGCGGCGGCCCGCTCGCGCAGCTCGTCCGCCGCCAGCTGCTGCAGGTCGAATACACGCGCGACAAGCCGCGCAAGAAGGTGTACCGCACTACCGACCGGTTCCTCGACCTGATGGGCATCCAGTCCCTGGACGACCTGCCCAGCCACGAGGACTTCTGAAGCTCCCCGCGGACGACACGGCGCCCGCGTTGCGCCGGGCCCCTGAGGCGCCGGGCCCCAGCACCGTTACCGGGGCTGCCGCCCGCGGTCCCCAGGCCCCTCCAACAGAGAATCGCGCAAACTTTTCTTATTACAAAGCCCCTAGCAATCACGGACAGTGGGGCTTTTGTGTCAATTCTGGCAGCGAAGTCGGCGGGAAAATGCGAGCGAATCGAGGGGACCCGTGCCGTGGGAGGCGGAGGTTGTTAGAATCGGGAACGTCTGGCAAGGCGATTTCGTGGTAGGCAGGTCCCCGAACCGCCGCGCGAAACCGAGTGAGGCTCGGACGATTTTTTTCGGCGAGCCGTCATGACTTCTGGACCTGGAACCCCGTGTTGTCGGTGAGGCTGCCAAGTAGCGCGGCGAAGCCCACGAGCGATCCAGGGAGACCCGCGAGCTTTTCAGCAGAGACCGTGCGAGCATGTCGCGCCTGGACAACTGGAACCGGCTTCGAGAGCACGCGCCGGTGATCCTTCCTTCCTTGCTGCTTTGCGACTTCGGCAACCTCGAGAGAGAGATTGCGCGACTGGAGTCGGCGGGCGTGCGCGCCCTGCATCTGGATGTGATGGACGGGACGTTCGTCCCGAACCTGACCTACGGCATGCCGATCGTCTCGGCCATCCGTCGCCTGACCGACATGCCGCTCGACGTGCATCTCATGATCCGCCAGCCCAGTCGTTACCTCGAAGCGTTCGCGGACGCGGGTGCGGATGTGATTACATTTCATGTAGAAGCGGAGCCGGATCCGGCGCCGTTGCTGCGACGGATTCGCGCCCTGGGCTTGGGCGCGGGAGTCGCCGTGAATCCGGACACGCCGTTGTCACTCGTCGAACCGCATGTGTCGGACTGCGATCTCGTGCTGGTAATGAGTGTCGATGCGGGTTTTGGCGGCCAAGCCTTCAATCCCGTGGCCATCGAACGCCTCAAGGCGCTCCGCGCGGCCGGGGGCGATTCGCTGTGGCTGCAGGTCGACGGCGGCATTAATCCATCCACGATTGGCGAATGCTCCGCGGCGGGCGCCGACCTGTTCGTCGTGGGCTCCGCGATCTTCCGACAGACCGACTACGGCGAGGCCGTGCACTCGCTGCGACAACGGGCGATGGACGCAGCGAGCCATGCGACGACCGCGGCCGGCGACGGTGCCCCGTCGCGAAGCGCCTTCCGTCGCTCCGGAGAAACCCCTTAACAGACGGCGGGTCCGCCAGAGCCATGGATTTCCTGCCCAGCAGATACACCTGAGTGGCGGCCCTCCGGGCCCCCATGTTTTCCTTGATAAAAACGGTCCCTGGCGAGGAGCGCAGACGTCGAACGGTTCGACATTCTGCGTTCACGCGAATCGAACTCCGCGTTGCCCTCGGGCGACGCCGACGAACGACGGGGGCTTTCCCGATGCCGAGGAGTTCCGACCTATATGGTCCGCGTGGTCTTGATTCGACCGGGCACAACCGATTTCGATGAACAAAAACGGATCAAGGGGACGCTGGATATCCCCTTGAACGAATCGGGAAACCAGCAGATCCAACGCACGGCAGGCGAGTTGAGCAACCTGTCGATTGAAGTCGTCTTCGCCGCGCCGTGCCGCGCCGCGGAGGAGACGGCGCAGCTGCTGTCTCAGAGCTTGCGGGTGCGGACGAAGACGATCCCCGACCTGCGCAACTTGGATCCGGGCCTGTGGCAGGGCAAGCGAATCGACGAAGTGAAGTCGATGCAGCGGAAGGTCTATCGTCAGTGGCAGGAGCAGCCGGAGACGGTCTGCCCGCCGGATGGCGAGATGCTGGCAGAGGCGCGCCAGCGGATGCAGCTGGCGATCGACAAACTGCTGCGTAAGCATCGCTCGGGCGCCGTCGCGCTGGTGGTCCCGGAACCCTTGGCCAGCCTGACACGCAACTATCTGGACCACAGCGACCTGGGCGACCTCTGGGAAGCCGAGAACACCTGCGGCCAATGGGAGATGATCGACGTCGAAACGGCCTAGCGTGCGGAGCCCATCGCGGCGCCCCAGGAACCTTCTTCGCTGTCCCGGGCACCGGAGGCGGACAGGGCAGCCGGGATCCTGCCTCGCGTTATTTGCCCAGCTTCCTATTGCCTGCCCGAGGCGTTTCGGACGATAATCCGAGGGCCGGTGAACATCGAGTTCATTCGCCCCCTTTTGGGAATCCCCATGTCAACCGACACCAGTCGATCCATGAAACGACCGAAACGCGGCGTGCCGGAGGGTCTTTGGCAGCGCTGTCCCGGTTGTCAGGCGGCCATCTTCCGCAAGGACGCGGAGAAGAAGCTGAACGTCTGCCCCGAGTGCGAGTATCACTTCTATGTGTCCGCCCGGGAGCGAGTGGCCCAAATCCTCGATGCG
>JBIIEC010000485.1:0-4137 GCA_044238045.1 Pirellulaceae bacterium
CACGCGGACCAGATGCCGGATATCGTAGCCGCTCTGCGTGAACTCATCCGCCAGCACCTGCAGCAGTTCCGGGTTGCTGGCCGGATTGGAACTGCGCGCGTCGTCGATCGGGTGGATGATGCCACGCCCCAGGAAGTGCGCCCACAAGCGGTTGGCCATGGTGCGGGCAAAGTACGGATTGTCCGGACGCGTCATCCATTCGGCGAATCCTCGCCGCGGGTCCTCGGCCGGCTCCCTCGACTGGTCCGCGGCATCGTGCACCTCCGGCCAGATGTCCAGCCGGTCGGTCCGCGTGAGGGTCGCATTCGCGCGAACGTAGATCACCTCGTCCGTCGGCACCTCGGCATCCGCGAAGCCACCTTTGCGTCCGATCCGCGAGAAAATCGCCGCCAGGCTTTCGTAGTCCTGCTGGCTCCACGCCTCCGCCGGATGATGGTGGCACTGCGCACACTGCATGCGGAATCCCAAAAACGCCTGGCTCACCGACTCGACGAATTCGGGAGGCTTGCGGAGCGACCGATACCAGACCGTGGGCGGATTTTCGCGCTGGCTGCCGGTCGCCGTCAACAGTTCCCGGACAAACTCGTCGTACGGTTTGTTTTCGGCCAGCGAGTCGCGGATCCAGCCGGCGAACAGCGTCGACGCGGCGCGCTGCTGGCTCGTGGAATAACCGGCGCCGCGGTTCTGCAGGATGTCGGCCCATTTGACGGCGAAGTAGCTGGCGTACTCGGGACGCTCCAGCAGGCGATCGACCAGTTTGCGATGCTTCTCCGGATCGGCATCGGCTTCGAAGGCCCGCAACTCGTCGGGCGTGGGCAACGTGCCGCAGATGTCGATCATGGCGCGGCGCAGGAAGTCACGGTCCTCGGCAACTCCAGACGGCACCACGCGCAGCTTGCGCCACTGCTGCAGCAGCGCGCGTTGGACGGGCGTGGAGTCGAACTGCCGCTCCAACGCGTCCAACTGCCGTTCGACGTTCGCGACCTCGACGGGATCGGTGACATACGGCACCACCGCCGACCAGTTGCGCAGGGCCTCGCCGTATCGAGCCGACACGACAAACACGCCCGGGCGGCCGGTCAACTGCACCACGCCCGTCGCGTCGACCGTGGCGATCTCCGGCTCGTTCGACTGGTAGACCGCCTGCCGGGTCACGTCGCGCGCGTCACGTCGCTCGTAGTGGGCTCGCAGTGCCAGCGGGATCGTCTTCGGCGGATCGGCCGGGAACTCGGGCGTCACGAACTCGATCGACAGCACCTGGGGATCGTCGGAGGCGGGAGGCGTCGCGCCTTGCGCGATCCAGTCCCTCAGCAGTCGATAGTCCTCGCTGTCTTCCTCCAGGCGTCTTCCGCCCCCGTGGGGCATCTGGGCCGTGGCCTTGAGCAGCAGCAGGCTGCGTTCCGGCGCCGCGGGGAAGATCCGGCGGCCTCGCGCCTCGGTGACCAGCGCGTGATAGTCCACCTCCGGCTCGAACCCCAGCAGCGACAGCCGAAAGCCGTTTTGGCCGGAAGCCTTGCCGTGGCAACCGCCGCCATTGCATCCCAACCGCGTCAGCAACGGCACCACATCGGCGTGGAAGAACACGCGATGATCCGGCGAGGCCTCGACGGTTTCAGGCGTCGCGACGGAAGCGTCCGCTTGGGCCTGGGCCGCGAGAGGGTACACGAGCGTTACGAGGCATGCCATCACGACGCGTCGCGCCATGAGACGCAGCTTGGATACGCTGGGCAGGGACGCGCTGGACAGGATCGTTCGCAGAGTCATTCGACGATCTCCAGGTTCACGGGGCTGCTTCCGAAGTAACGCGGCTCGTCCTCGACGACGCCGACGGTCAGGAGTCGCAGCGCGGGCACGCGGCCCAGCGGAGCGTCGTCCTGGACAATGATCTGCAGCGAGCCCTGCTCGGACAGGCCGACGAACGTTTCGCCGCGCGACAGCAAGCCGGGGACGTCGGTGACTTTGCCGGCCACCGCCAGTTCCGTGTGCATCTTGCCGATGAATCCCGGCAGCCGCTGCGCCTGGTAACGTACCAGAATTGTCTCCCCCCGTCGTGCCCTTGTCACTGCCAGGGGATCGGTGGTCACATGGAACTTGGCCGGTACCACTTCGACGGTCACCGGATTGCTGAACAGCGTGCGTGTCTCCACCTTGCCATCGGGCAGTCGCTGTTCGATGTCGCCCCGCACGACCCACGTATAGTTTCCCACGGGAAGCGTTGGGGGCAGATAGAAGCTCAGGAACGTGCCGGGCGAACCGGCGGGCAGCAGCGCCGATTCATTACGCACGAGATCGGGCAGTCCTTCGCCGACGAGTCGTACGGCCACCGGTGACACCTTCGCGTCACGCTCCAGCCGCACGAACAGGTCGAGCACGCTTCCCTGCGACGCGGCGAATCGTAACGCTCCGTAGAGGTGATGGTCGAGGGCCGGATCATGGGCCAGCGTGAGTCGATAGGGTTCGTGACCGCGGACGGCGACATGGAACCGTGAAGCGATCCGCCCCCAGCCCTCGGGCCGGCCTGCGCGGACCCGCGACCCGACGCGCACGATCGACACCTCGCGTCCATCGGCCGACTCCAGTTCCAGCCGCAACGTTCCGCTGCCAGCTCCACTCATGGGCTCTGCATCATCCACGGCGTCCGACAGCGAGGAGAGCACCAGTGTGCCGTGCGTGGCGTGCGGAGCGATCCAGGTTTCCGGGCATTCGACTCCGGCGGGAACGTCGAGCGTGCGAAGGCGCAAGCCTTCCTGGCTGCCGCGTCGCCGCACGGCCCAGACGTCCAGCACTTCACGTCCCCCCGCCGCCAACACAATCGCCGACGATTCATCGCGCCGCGCGACCACCACCGCCGCCGACTCCGCCTCCTCGCGCCGTACCGCCAGTCGATAGACTCGACGCGGATCGCGATCGGTTCCCTGGGCGAGGTCGCGCACCAGCAGCAGGTAACGTCCCTCTTCGGGGGCCACCCACCGTCCGGCCGGATCGGTGGTCTGCAGCGCAAAATCGACCGGGGCGGCATCACGCGTCGGGACCGGCGGTTCGCGCGGGGGGAACGTGTGCAGGATCGTCCGTCGTTCATCATCGCGGCAGACGCATACCTGCAGGTCCACGGGCGATGGCAGCCGCTGGCCCCAGGCTTCGACATGAAGCACTTCGCCTCGCTGCGCCGACAACGCGAACCAGTGGGCCTCCGTACCCAGCAACTGACCGGCCACTTCACTGGGCACGCTCACTTCAGGCGGTTCGCTGGAGGACAAACGCGTGTCATCGGCGTTCACCGTGACCACCGGCACGTCGGTGGTGGCCAGCGGAACCACTCGCACGCTGCCCGGATAGTGCCAGGCCACGCCACGCCACTCCAATTGCCGCGCCTCCAGCCGCAACCCGTCCGTCGCCTCCGCCCGCGTCGTTTCGGCCTCCACCGTCACCGTGCGCCGCTCCAACGCCTGCGCATGCAAGCCATCCTTCTCATCGCCGGGGGATGCGGTCGTAGAGGATTCCGCCGCAGCGTCCGATGCCTCGCCAAGGTTCCAGCCGAAGAGCGTCACCTGCGAGGCTTCGCCGGCGCGCACCACCGCGGGATGGCAGAAGGCGACGCGGGGCCGCGTGTCGATCTCCAGGCGATAGACATGGTCGGGTCCGCCGGCCAGCACGAGATCCTGGACGCGAACGATGTAGTCGGCCGTCTCGGGTACGCGAAAAGCGATCAGCGGTTCGGTTCCGAAGAAGCCGCGGTTCACGGCCAATCGCTTGCCGCGCGCGTCGTACAGTTCCAGAATGGCACGCATGCGGGAGTCGATCCGTTCGGCCAAGCATTCGAGCACCACCAGCTGCCCTTGTTCGGCGTGGAAGCAAAAATGATCCTGGTCCCCGGCCGCATCCATGCGCCCGTTAATGGCCTGGTTGAGTGAGACGCGCGTCGCACTGGCCAGTGAGGAGTTGCCCTGCGTGGAGTTACCCTGCGAGGAGTTACCCTGCGTGGAGTTACCCTGCGTGGAGTTACCCTGCGAGGATTCGGCTTCGACCTCCACGACTTCAGGAACGTCGCTGACCAGCAACGTCCGCGGGCCGCTGACTCCCCCGGGACCTTCGACCCACACTTCGTAGAAACCGGGCGCGACCTCGGCGGGAATCGCG
>JBIIEC010000486.1:0-4135 GCA_044238045.1 Pirellulaceae bacterium
GACCATGCCCTTCCCGGGACGCTGGCTTTCGGAACCCTTCCAGGGCGATGTCCAGAGTCTCTGCACGACCTTCCTGCGCGCCGGCTACCTCGACATGGGCCGGACGTACCTGGAGCACTACCTGCTTGCGCACGCGCGGAACCAAGGGTGGGGACCGAAGCAGCCGTGGCCCAGCCGTGCGCGCCTCGCCGAACTCTGCGACACGCTGGCCGATTTCCATCGGCTAAAGAACGACCCGCAGGGGGTCATGAAATCCTACCAAGTCGCACTCCAGTTCGACCCGAACGCCGCGCTGCCGCATGCCATGCTGGGCAAGGGACTGATCCGCGCGGGGCAGCGCGAGAAGGGATTGCAGATGCTCGAGCGGGCGGTGGAACTGGACGCGGACAACGCCGAGTTGATCACTGACCTGGCCATCGGCTATGCGATGATGGGCCGCGACCGGGAGGCCATCGCGCGGTTGGCAGCCCTCACCGACCAGCGACCCGAACTCAGCTCACCCCACTTCCACCTCGCTCGCCTGTATCGCCAGCAGCGGCAGTACAGCGACGCGATCCGCGAGCTGGAAACCTACCTTCGCGCGGAACCAACATCGAGCGACGCCATCTACCAGCTCGCCTGGCTGCTGGCCGCCGCGCCCGACGAAGCGGACCGCAATCCGCAACGGGCCCGCGAGTGGTTCGAGCGGCTGCCCAAGAGTTTTCCACGCGACTCGCTCGAATACCACGACCTCGACGCGCTGCTGCTGGCCGCCGCGGGTGATTTCGACGCGGCCGTCCGCCGCACCGATGAAGGCCTCCGCCGCGCCGACGCCGCGGCGACTCCGGCGACGACTCCCGCACCCGCGTCCGTGGCCGCGGAAGAACCGCCCGCCGCACCGCGTCCACCACGCACTGCCGCCGACTATCTCCGCGCACGCCGTGAACTGTATGCCCGCCGCCAGCCCTATCGCGAACCGGCGCGTGGCAAGTCGCCGGCTGGCGCGCCGGGCAAACCGCGCTAAGCCGGTCGCTCCCGGCGCACATTCGACTTGCCTGTCGAGTAGTCGCGCGTCAAACGGACCCACAGCTGCCGGTCCTGCACCAGCGGCTCCAGCTGTGGGTATTCCGCCAACAATCCCGGCAGCAGTCGCCGTGCCTCCGCCGCGACCAGTTCCAGCCGCGCGTCGCTCTCGTCCGTCGACGGCGACATGGCATAGAGTCGCCGCGGGTCGCGCCGCTCGATGTAAAACGCGATGCCTTCGCGAACGAGCGG
Organism: Pirellulaceae bacterium; assembly: GCA_044238045.1. Classification (GTDB taxonomy): domain Bacteria; phylum Planctomycetota; class Planctomycetia; order Pirellulales; family Pirellulaceae; genus CAZUJM01. Next base: position 1,255 of record JBIIEC010000486.1, read on the forward strand.
ATCGCCCCGCGCGAAATCAACCGCCCGCTCGTGACGCGGCACGATTCCCAGCATCCGCAGCAGCCGTCGCCACCACGGTTCCAGAACCACGTCCTCCTGCGGCGCGGCGTACGGATTCGACTCGTCGCTCATCCGTTGCGGTATCTCCGGTCGGCTGTCTCAACCCGCTCCCGCCGTCACGCCGACTTCCCCGCGTCGAACAGCTTCGACACCAGCTCCGCAGGCGGCGGTTCGGTCACGAGGCTCACGCCCACGCCCGCGATCGCCGAAAACAGCACGCCCCACACCGCCGACTCAAGCCCCATCCAGTGGTACGACTGGAACGCGGTCTGCGGGCCCAGGCCATCATCGGGGCTGTTGATGCCGACCACCAGCAGCACAAGCACGGTGAGCGATCCGGCCAGCATCGAGGCGATCATGCCCGCCGCCGTCGCGCGGCGCCAGAATGCCACCATCAACACCGGCGCGAAAAACGCCGCCGCGACGCCGCTGCTGCAAAATACAATGATCACCTGCAGGTAGCGCACCGGCTGGATGTTCGCCAGCACGCACAACGTACCCACCACCGCCATCGCGATGTACGTCATCCGCTTGATGTCGGCTTCCGTCGCGTCGGGCCGGAAGATCCGCTGGTAGACGTCGCGCACCAGGCCGGAAGCGACAATGACGAGGAACGAGCTGACGGTGGCCATGACGGCGCCGAAGGGAGCGGCCAAGATCAGGCCCGCCACGAGCGACCCGCCTGGCAGGTCGCGGGTCAGCCACATCGTCATGCGCGGCACCACCTCGTCCGGCTGCTCCAAGTCCGGCATGATGCTCCTCGCCACCACGCAAACCACGATCAGCGGCAGGTAGATGAACAGGTTGTAGACACTCAGCAGCACCATCGAACGACGGATCGTACCGGAGTCCTTGCAGGCCATGAGCCGCACCTGGCTGGCCGGCTGGCCCATGCCGCCAAAAATCCAGACGACGAAATAGGAGAGGGCCATGAGTGGCGTGAGGAACTGGCGTCCATCGGCCGTGCCGCCCGGCCCGCTGACGAACCCCACGCCCGCGTTCTCGACCGCCGCCCGCGACGCTGCCTCCAGTCCGTCCACGCGTCCCAGCGTCAGCATCAGCAATACCAGCACGCCGATGAACATCATGACGCTCTGAAAGAGGTCGGTCCACACGGCCGCCAGAAAGCCGCCGATCATCGTGTATCCGACCACCGTCAACCCGAACAGGAAAAGTCCGGTCAGGTAGAGCGTATCGACCTTCGCGGGTGCCGGAGCGGCGTTCGCGGACGATTTGCCATCGCCGCCATCCTCCGACAGCGCCACGCTGGGCCCTTCGCCTGACGCGTGCTGCAGCGGCGTTCCGCTCTCCTTCGCCAGTCGCGCGGCCCGCGCGTGCTGCGTCTCGGCCCACGCCACCTTCATCAGCGACGCGCCCGCCTTGAACTGGGCCGACATCATGAACGAAACGAAGAGCAGGATCAGCAGCGAGGAGACGAGGCCCACGGCGGGGCTGTTGAATCGCTCCCGATACAGGTCCGGCACCGTGATCGCACCGCAGCGCCGCGACAGCTGCGAAAGCCGCTTCGCCAGCACGCCGAAACCGGTGATCGGCACGACCATGTAGGAAGCGATCCACAGCGCCACGACCCAGCCATAGCTGTAGACCAGCGACGGAAAACCCATGAACGTCCCGCCACTCTGAACGGTCGCCGTGAGCGCCAGCGCCCAGGCGCCAAGCCCTCGGCCGCCCAGGAAGTAGCTCTTCAGGAACGAACCCTTCTCGACCGACCGCTGCGCCATCGCGCCCAGCCAGACCGAGGCCGCGATGAAGACCAGCAGCGCGAGAATCGAACCGTAGTCGCTCATCGTCCCTCCTCCTCGCCCGCCACATACTCCGTGTCTTCACCCAGCGAGTCGCTCGTCATGAAGCAGGTGGCGAACCAGATGGTCACTCCCGCGCACACCACCCACGGCACCACCACTCCCCAGAAGATCCACGTGGGGAATCCCCAGAAGTACGTGATCTCCGCCAGGGGGCGGTTGTATCCGTAGCGGACGCAGAAGCCGACGGAGTAGACCATCGCGACCAACCAGAGGGACATCGTCACGACCGCTTCGCGCCGCGAAGATCGCAGCACAGGATCATCGGGGGGACTCATGGTTTGGCTCGTTCCTGGTTCAAGGCCTTGGGCGGGGAGGTGGTCAATCGGGGGCAGGTCGGCTGGGAGGAAGCGTCGCGTTCGTTGGCCGTCTTGAGGCGTGGCGCCTGCGGCTCTCTTTTACCACGGAGAATACGGAGGATCTCCGTGGTTCCATCCCCCCGGTTCAACCGCCCGACAGCTTACCACAAGCACCGTCCCGCTGGGCGTCAGTCGCTCACACGCTCGTCAAGCCGATGAATCGTCCCGTGCAGCGTACCCTCGACTGGGCTGCCGTCAGGAGCACGCAGCGAGTAACGCAGCTCGTAGCTCCACGTCGGCGCGATGCCGGGCACTTCGAGCCACAGCGTGCGCCGGTCGGCGGCGAGACTCGCCGACTTTACCTCCCACGTTCGCTCATCGTAATGGTCCGATCCATAATTGGCCGTGCGCCGCAGCGACCAGGCCTTCAGGGCAAAGTTTTCCGCGCGCACCGATTCCGCGTCGAGCGGATCGGAGAACCGCAGCTCCACGCCTTGCTGCCGCGCGTGAAGTTCCACGGGCACCTGCACAGGCTGGCCCGTGTAACGAATCCGGTACAAGCCGCCGGGATGCGTCACGCTGCCCGCCCAGGCGTGCATGCCCGCGAGGTAGAGGTCGTGCGTGGTCGGATGGAAACGGCCACGCACGAGCCCTGTTGGGAAATCCGGAACCGGCAGGGCGATCATGCCGCCCTGCATC
>JBIIEC010000554.1:0-3375 GCA_044238045.1 Pirellulaceae bacterium
CGGTGGGATCGGTGGAACTGATCTACCGGGTGATGTACCAGCCGGAGGTGAGCGTGAAAATGACGGACGACGGGCAGGGGGGCGACGCGGTGGCCGGCGATCGCATCTACTCGGCGTCGATTCCGGCGGGAGCGACGGCGGGGCAGATGGTCCGCTACGCGATCCGCGCCACCGACAGCACCAGCCAGCCCGCTCGCCTGCCGCTCATCGCCGACAAAGTGGGCACCGATCGATCGCCCGAGTACTTCGGCACGGTGCTTCAGGATCCGGCGATCACGACGCCTCTCCCGACCTTCCAGTGGTTCACGGACAAGGAGGCGAATGCCCGCAGTCGGGTCGGCGCGCGGGCATCGGTGTACTACCTCGGGGAGTACTACGACAACATCTATGTGCGGCAGCGTGGCGCGGCGACGAACGCGACGGCGCAGAAGTTCAATTTCAGCGACGACCAGCCGCTGTTCGTGAGCGACCTGCTGGGGCGGGTGAAGGAGATCAACCTGAACGGCCAGGGGTCTGACCCGTCCTATCTGCGGCAGGACATGTCGTTCGACACGTTCCGGCTGGTCGCGCATCCTTCGTCGGAGACGTTCCTGGTTCCGATGCGGGTGAACGCCAAGGCCGACCGCCTGGCCACGTTCATCGAGCAGGTGGACGAGGACTTCTTGAAGCGGAACCGGCTCGACCCGGAAGGCGCGCTCTACAAGTTCGTCCAGCGTGGCAACCTGGATCCGGTGTTCGCGGACATCACGACGGGCATTGAGAAGAAGACGCGTCTGGACGAGGGCTTGGAGGACCTGCAGGTGGTCGTGAAGGGGCTGACCCAGTCCACGGCCGCCGCGCGGGCCCGATCGGTCTTCGACAACTTCGACGTCGCCAACGTCCTGAACTACATGGCCCTCCGGTCCCTGATCCTCGACGCCGACGACGTCCGCAAGAACTTCTACGGCTACCGTGACACCAACGGGACGGGCCAGTGGTCGTTAATCCCCTGGGACAAGGACTGGTCGTTCGGCATCGAGGGGGACGGCGCGCCGCACCTGTGGCATCCGTTCTTTGCCGACTCGACCCACGCCAAGTCGAACGCCAACCAGTGGAATCGGCTCTACGACGCGGTGAACAAGGACCCGGTCCTGAGCCAGATGCACCTGCGGCGGCTGAGGTCGCTGATGGACGAGCTATTGGAGCCCGCGGAGAACGCGGCCAATTCGGTGCTGGACGCGGAGGTGGCCAAGCGGCTGGCCGAGTACAAGAGCGTGTTGACCACCAGCATGGTGAACGGTTCGAAGGCGATCACGACCTACCTGTCGCAGCGCCGCCGGTCGCTCTATGACACCCACAGCATCGACCGCAAGCAGCAGACGCCGATCAAGGAGCTGGTGCCCGAGTATGTGCAGAACGTGCAGTACTTCGTGCCCACCGACAACAACCTCGGCACGACCTGGACGAACGTCGCGGCGCCGGCCAACGCACCGCAGTGGAAGACGGGCCAGGCGGGCCTGGGATTTGGCAGCGCCTTCGCGACGCAGGTGAAGACCCAGGTGAACCCGGTCGACAGTTGCGGAACCTGCACCTCGCTCCTGATGCGGATCCCCTTCCAGGTCGACGACGTCAACCGCCTCAACGGCCTGACGCTGCGGATGAAGTATGACGATGCCTTCGTGGTATACATCAACGGCCAGGAGGTGGCCCGCGCGAACGTTACCGGGACGCCCACATTCGACAAGACGGCAACCCAGCATCCGAACGCGGCAGCGGTGGTGTTCGAGGACTTCAACCTCAGCCAGCGGCGAGACCTGCTGCGGAACGGCCAGAACATGCTGGCCATCCACGCGCTCAACTCGTCCGCCAGCAGCAGCGACATGCTGATGTCGCCCGTCCTGCTGGACGGCCTGCTGGGGGACCCGAACGCGGCCGGGATTCCCCACGAGCAGGTCGGCAATCCGCCCGTTGCGTTCGGCGGCTACGACGTTTCTCCGGCCAGCGGGAACCAGGACGAGGAGTATATCGAACTGCGGAATCCGACGATGGAGGCGGTCGACATCTCGGGATGGCGGCTGCGAGGTTCGGTGCAGCACGACTTCCGTCCCGGAACGGTGATCCCCCCGCAGGGTTCGCTGTTCGTTTCCCCCAGCGTGCCGGCGTTCCTGAAACGGACGACCGGACCCAAGGGCGGGGAAGGGCGGTTCGTGCAGGGGAACTATCGAGGGCACCTGTCGTCGCGAGGCAACGCGGTCGAACTGCTGGCGGCGGATGGGACTCAGATGGCCCAGCTGACCACGCCCGCCGCGCCCTCGCCAGCGCAAAGCTTCCTGCGGATCAGCGAGATCAACTACCACCCCGACACGGTCGGGGAGCTGACCGAGTTCGTGGAACTGGTCAACATCAGCAGCGGCCCTGCCGCCAAGACGCTCGACCTGGCCGGGGTGCGGCTGTCGGGCGGCGCGAACAACCAGTTCGTGCTGCCGGCGGGAACGACTCTGGGCCCCGGTGAGTATCTGGTGGTCGCCACGAATCCCATGGCGACGCTGGCGGCTTATCCCGGGCTGTCTGCCGCGCGGGTGCTCGGCCCTCTGACGGGCGGTCTGGACAACGGCGGCGAGACCCTGACGCTGGACGATGCGTTGGGCAGTACGATCGTGCAGGTCCGCTACGGCGATGGAGGCCTCTGGCCCGAACGGGCGGACGGAGCGGGGGCGACGCTGGAGGCGGTCGATGCGGCCGCCACGGCCTACGGTGACTTCTCGATGCACGCCTCCTGGCAGGCCAGCGTCGACTTCGGCGGATCCCCCGGCCGCGGCTCCTCGACGCCACTCGGGGTGCTCATCAACGAAGTCAGCAGCAACAATCCTGGCCAGGCGTCGGGCGATGCGATCGAACTTCGCAATGCGACCCTCGCCACGATCGACCTGACGGGCTGGTACCTCAGCGACTCGGCCGGTGACCTGCGGAAGTACGCGTTCCCGGCCGGCACCACCCTGGCCGCGGGCGGCCTGCTGGTGGTCAACGAGTCGCAGTTCAAGTTCGCGATCGACGAACGCGGAGACGATGTGTGGCTGGTGAAGGGCGATCCCAAGACCCAGAAGCTGCTGCAGTTCGCCGACGATGTGCACTTCGGCGGCATGGCGATCGGCGAGTCGTTCGGCCGTGTGGAACGCCTGGCGCCGAGTCGCGTGGAGCCGCTGGCGCGTCCGAGTTTGGGAGCGGCCAACGGACCGTTCCGCATCGGGCCGCTGGTGATCTCCGAGGTGATGTATCGCCCTGCGGAGCCCGCGGCGGCGACGCTGGCCATCGATCCGCTGCTGGAGCCCGAGGACCTGGAGTATCTGGAGATCCACAACCCGACATCGGCGGCTGTCGTGTTGACCGGCTGGCAGG
>JBIIEC010000487.1:0-4117 GCA_044238045.1 Pirellulaceae bacterium
GACCTGTGTGGCCAGCCGTTCGGAGTCGAGGGCGCAGGAGTTCATCGACAGCTGCCAGTGCCTGGTTCCGTTCCCCACGACGCCGCGGGCGATCGGCTCGTATGAGGGGTTGCTGGCGAGCGACCAGTTGGACGCCGTCTACATTCCGCTGCCCACGGGGGTGCGCAAGGAGTGGGTGATTCGTGCAGCCGAAGCGGGCAAGCATGTGCTGGTGGAGAAGCCGTGCGCGGTGAACGCGGCCGACCTGGCCGAGATGCTGGCCGCCTGCGAAAAGAATGGCGTGCAGTTCATGGATGGCGTCATGTTCATGCACAGCAGCCGGCTGCCCGCGATGCGGGAGGTGTTCCGCGAACGTCGACAACTGGGCGAAATCAATCGCATCATGTCGCAGTTCAGTTTCCTGGCGCCTGAAGGCTTCCTGGAATCCAACATCCGCGCCAGCTCCGACCTCGAACCGCTGGGCTGCCTTGGCGACCTCGGCTGGTACACCGTCCGCTTCTCCACCTGGGCCATGGACTGGCAGATGCCCGAACGCGTGCGCGGGCAGCTCCTGCAGGGACACCGGCGGGCCGACTGCTCGCAGGAAGTGCCCATCGAGTTCTGCGGCGAGTTGTACTTCGCGGGTGGGGTTACGGCCGAGTTCTATACGTCGTTCCGGACGCAGCATCAGCAATGGGTCAGCATCAGCGGCACCCGCGGCCACCTTCGCATCGACGACTTCGTGCTGCCCTACTTCGGCAGCGAGCTGACGTTCGAGACGACGAACGCCGAGTACCACTTCCACGGCTGCAGCTTCGACATGGAGCCCCACCGGCAGACGCACCGGGTGTCGGAGTACAGCAACAACACGCCGAACGCCCAAGAGTCCAAGATGATTCGCACGTTCGCTCAGAATGTCTTGTCGGCGTCGATCGACCCGCACTGGGGCCGCATCGCCCTGCAGACCCAACGCATCCTCGATACGCTCGTGCGGTCGGCCCAGCAGGGGGGAGTTTCGCTGGCGATGGACGCCTGAGCCGGGGTCTCGCGAAGCTGCCCCGTGGTGATCATGGTCTTTGGCACGACGGTTGCATTCAGAGTCGGACAGCTCAGAGAGAGAACTTGGGGGCTGGGACCGAGAAGAGGCAATTCGTCGGGGTCGGCTCAGAAGAGGCTTTCGAGCTATCCGCGGTAACGTCTGATTAGTCTTAACCCAAAGACAGGGAACGAGGTAGGAACAGACCTTCGAGGCAAAATCAAACGCGTTGCGAAAGCAACCACCGCTCGAAACAGGCGGGTTGGGACCTTGTGTCCCGGCTCGCCTGTTTCATTTTGGATGTATCAAAACGCAGCAGTGGCTTCTGATGTGTAGCGTTCTGCTGCATGGTGGCCGGTCGGTTCGGATCTGGATTCCTCAGGAAATGAGTTCGCTTGCCAAGAATCTCGCCGGAGTTTTCTTGTATTCAGTGGCGGGTAATCTGAGTACAAAGAACGGTCGGGGGACGTTTGGGAGTGAGGGGGTAGGTGGACTGGGTCCTGAGTTCTTTTCTTAAAGACGCTCTCGAGATGGGTGGCCGGACATGCGGAAGCCTCAGGTAGGAAGCTGGATAGCGGCGGTGCTGGCGGCATTGATGCTGCTGGTTGCCTTGGGCCGTGGATCCGTGGCCGAGGAGACGCCGGGTGGTGCGAACGGCAGTTCGGCCGGCATTTCAGCCCAGAACAGTGCCACGCGGAAGGTGGCTGCGACCAGGTCCTCCGGTGAGTCGGCGATCGAGGAGCAAGAGGCTGCTTCGGATGACGAGGCGTCGTCGGAGGCCGTGAAGGAGCCTCGGGAGGCTGCGGTCGACGGTCGCACGAATCGGCGGCGGACGTTGCCGCAGGTGGCGCGGATCGACGAACTGGTGCGAGCGAACTGGAAGGCCAACCAGATCGCGCCTTCGCAGGCGGCCAGCGACGCGGAATACTGCCGCCGGGTGTATCTGGACTTGATCGGCCGGATTCCTTCGGTGGCGGAGCTGCAGGAGTTCCTGGGAGACAAGCGACCGGACCGCAAGTCGCGTCTGGTGCATCGCCTGTTGCATGACGAGGCGTATGCGGAGGACTACGCGACGCATTGGTCGACGGTCTGGGCCAACCTGCTGGTGGGCCGACCGGCGGATAACCAGAACGGCCGCGTGGACCGCGGGGGGATGGAGAGGTATCTGCGGGACAGCTTCGCCCAGAACCTGCCGTACGACCGGCTGGTGCACGACCTGGTGGCGGCGGAGGGAACGACGAAACCGGGCGCGCCCGGTTTCAACGGCGCGGCGAACTTCCTGGCGGCCAAGCTGGACGACCGTGCGACGCAGGCCACGGCGCAGACCGCGCGCCTGTTCCTCGGCATGCAGGTGCAGTGCACGCAGTGCCACAACCATCCGTTCAATGAAGCGAAGCAGAATCAGTTCTGGCAGCTGAACGCCTTCTTTCGCCAGACGGTGGCGCTGCGACGGTTCGATCCGGGTACCAACGATGTGTCCTATGTGGAGTTGACGGACCAGGACTTCGCGGGTGAGGACCAGCCGGCCGACGCGGAGAACGCGCGGATCTACTACGAGCTGCGGAACGGCAAGCTGGAAACGGCGTTCCCGGTCTTTCTTGATGGGGCGGCGATCAAGCCCAGCGGTTTCGTGGAGGACGTGAAGCGGCGGCGCGAGCTGGCGGACTTGATGGTTCGCAGCCCCTACCTGTCGACGGCGATCGTCAACCGCATGTGGGCGCACTTCCTGGGCTATGGATTTACGCGACCGATCGACGACATGGGGCCTCATAACCGGCCAGTACTGCCCGAAGTGCTCGACTACTTGGCCGCGCAGCTGCGCGAGAACAGCCACGACCTCAAACAGCTCATGGCCTGGATCGTGCTCAGCGAACCCTACGGCCTGTCGAGCGTCTCGACGGCGGGGAATCGCAAGGACGATCCGACGCTGGGGGAGCCGCCGGCGTTCACGCATTTTTACGTGCGGCAGATGACGGCCGAACAGCTCTATCGTTCCCTGCTGGTGGCCAGCGAAGCGGACAAGACGCAGGCGTCCACGGAGGAACGGGAAGAGGCCCAGCGGGAGTGGCTGAAGCAGTTCACGATCGCGTTCGGTACGGATGAAGGCGACGAGACGACGACGTTCGACGGGACGATCACGCAGACGCTGATGATGTTCAACGGGGAGTTGATCGAGCGAGCGACGTCGGGCGATCCGGGCAGCTTCCTGCATCGCGTTTCGAACGACAGTCGCAAGAAGCCGGTGGCGAAGGTGCAGCAGCTGTACCTGGCCGCGCTGGCGCGGCGACCTACGCAGTTGGAGATGAAGATGTACCAGCAGCTGCTGGTCTACCACCAGCAGAACGAACTCGCCGCGCTCCAGGACCTCTGGTGGGCGCTGCTCAACAGCAATCAGTTTATCCTCAACTTCTGACGATCCCTTGTTTACGACTCCCTCGTGCATGATTTGAGGCCTGCGGTTCGGTCGCGGCCGGATGGGCGCGCGAGGCAGCCGGCTGAAACCATCGTCGGAAACCATCGTCGGAAACCACAGCCGATTCCCCCCGTCGCACGAAGCAGGCCGCCGCGTTTCGGGGCGGCAAAGCGGCGGTTGTCCCCAGCCGGATCCCCCGGGATCCTCGGAGAGTGACTTCATGACACGATCGGATCGAACGGGCGACTTGAATCCCCAAGGTTCTCGCGGTTGGGGACGGCGACACTTCCTGCAGCATCTGGCGGCGACGTCGGCGCTGGCCGTGCCCGCGATGTCGTTGACGCGCAGCATTCAGGCGCATGCGGACGAGTTGAAGAAGAACCAGAAGGCGGCCATCCTGCTGTGGATGGGCGGCGGGCCGTCGACGATCGACCTCTGGGACCTCAAGCCAGGGCAAGCCACGGGCGGGCCGTTCAAGCCGATCAGCACCCGCGGCGACGTGCAGATCTCCGAACACCTGCCGATGATCGCGCAGCAGATGCACCATCTGTCGGTCGTTCGCTCGATGAGCACGCAGGAGGCCGATCACGGCCGCGGGCGTTACTACATGCACACCGGGTATGTGCCGAGCCCGAACATGGAGCATCCGAGTTACGGGGCGGTGATCGCGCATGAACTGGCTCCCCAAC
>JBIIEC010000488.1:0-4110 GCA_044238045.1 Pirellulaceae bacterium
CGGTCGCCTACTGGCTCGTCGGCTTCGGCCTGATGTTCGGTGCCGGTACTGCCTTCATGGGCCAGTCGGGCTTCATGCTGCAGCATGAGGACCCGAACGTCACCTATGCCTCGCTCTCCTGGGCCAACGTACCACTGGAGGCGAAGTTCTTCTTCCAGCTGGTGTTCGCCGCCACGACGGCCACGATCGTGTCGGGGGCGATGGCCGAACGCACGAAGTTCGTGTCTTACATGGTCTACAGCTTCTTCGTGTCGCTCTTGATCTACCCGATCTCGGGCCACTGGATCTGGGGCGGCGGCTGGCTGGCCAACCTGGGGACGTATGTAACCTCGGTACCCACGGGTTTCTGGGACTTCGCCGGCTCCACCGTCGTTCATAGCCTCGGCGGCTGGCTCTCGCTCATCGGTGCACTCATCATCGGTCCCCGCATCGGCAAGTACGACCCGGTCACGGGCAAGGCTCGCGCCATCCCCGGCCACAACCTAGTGGTACTCTGCCTCGGCGTCTTCGTCCTCTGGCTGGGGTGGTTCGGCTTCAATCCCGGCAGCACGATGGCGGCCGTTCCAGCCGACATCGCTCACGTCACCTGCACGACGAACGCGGCTGGAGCCGTGGGATGCATCACCGCGTTGATCACCGCCAAGATCATGTTTGGCAAGTGGGAAGGTACGATGGCCCTCAACGGCGTGCTCGCCGGCCTCGTGGGCGTGACCGCTGGCTGCTACTGGGTGACGATCCCGGGAGCCATGATCATCGGCGCCGTGGCAGGCGTCTTGGTGGTGCTGTCGGTCATCTTCTTTGACCAGGTTGCGAAGATCGACGATCCGGTCGGTGCCATCTCGGTGCACGGCGTCTGCGGCGTGTGGGGCACGCTGGCGGTGGGTCTGTTCTCGACGGGAACGGGCACGGCTTCTCCGATGCCCGGCCTGTTCTACGGTGGCGGCATGACCCAGCTGATTGCCCAGTTCATCGGCGTGATCGCGGTCATGGCCTGGGGGCTCGTGACTGGCTTCATCCTCTTCATGGCCATCAAGTACACGATCGGCCTGCGAGTGACCGCCGAGGAAGAGCGTGAAGGCCTGGACATCGGTGAGCACGGCAACGAAGCCTACCACGGCTTCCAGTTCGTCGAAGGCCTGTAATCGTCCTCGAAGACCCAAGGCAACCAAGTGGGCCGCCGCCAGCCGGGGCCCACTTGAGACAGCGGACTCATAACCAAACACCAATCGCGAAGGTCGCCTCACGGAACGGATCGGCAATGCAACGAACACGCCCCGCCTGGCGGACCTTCGCCTCGGAATACCTATCATGAAAAAGATCGAAGCAATCGTAAGGCACTTCAAGCTAGAAGACATCAAGGCCGAACTCTCGCGACGCGGTTTCGCGGGCATGACCGTGACCGAAGTCCGCGGATTCGGACGCCAGAAAGGACACAAGGAGACCTACCGCGGAGCGGAGTACACCGTCGACTTCCTGCCGAAGACCAAGATCGAGATCGTGGTCGACGACGCCAAGGTCGACGACGCGATCGACGCGATCACCAGCGTGGCCCGCAGCGGCCAGCTCGGCGATGGCAAGATCTTCATCTCGGAGATCTCCGATGCGATCCGTGTACGAACCGGCGAGAAAGGATCTGACGCCCTGTAGGCGCGCGGCCTACTCCCTCGAATTGTTCGAAAGCGTTGGTTGGTGCCGGGGAAGCCCGCAGGTTGTGACGAGCAGCCTGCGGGCTTTTCTTTTGCTAGCGTTGCTCGCGCCCGCACAACCGCGTGTTCCGACACCCGCTCTGGCGGATCGGCGTCCCGTTCGACCGGCCCGGGCCTTGGCGCCCACAGACTTTCACTGACCTGCACACAGCGACCAAACACCGGCGTGACGGTCCCGAATGGTGGCTTGCCACGAAATCAGAATCCACGCATTCGACGGACGAGTCCGATCTAGAAAGGGCCAGGCGAAACGCAGAGCAAGGATGATCGGCGACCGGGCAATGGACGGCTATCGGACATTTCGCATGCAAGCATATCCACCGAGCAGGACCTGGCCTTACCTGACTGTCGTGCTGGCCCTGTTCGGCGTTGCGGTGACGGTTCCTCCGCAGGCATTTAACGAAGGCCGCCTGACGCTTGCACCCACGCGTTGGGCCACGGCCGTGTCCCCGCGTTCCGCAATCCGCGATTCGCTGACGCGATTCGCCGCCACTCGACGCCCGGGATCCGCCAACAGCCGGCGATCTGCTGGCGAACTGGCGGAATCGACGACACCGCGTTCCGCTTCTTCACCAACCGCATCGTCTCGGGAAGCAACGACCAGCACGCGACTCGGCGGACGTTCGCATGCGGATACCAGTCGGGGAGTTCCGACGAGGACCGCCGCTCGGATGGCTTCGGTGGCACCGCCCGTTGCTCTTGCCGTGGCGCCCGCCAGCCGCATGCGGGAAGGCCAGTCGCGTTCGCGGGAAGGCCAGCAGCCAGCAGCCGGAACGTCCCCGGAACCGATGGCGGCTCGACCTGATGCCGCGACCGAAGCGCGTGACGATCGGGCCTCGCCGTCGTCCGTGGTGGGCATTGCGCCCGCACCGCCGACGCGGCGCGTGGCCGTCGATGCCGAACCCGGCTTCACCTCGCCTGACATGCTGGACCGCACGGCCTCGTTCCCAGCGGCCATCGTGGATCCGCCCGCGCCGACCCTGCCCGTCGACCTGCCGACGTCCGGCAGCCCGAAGCGAACGGAATCGCTCCGCAGCTCCACTTCCCTGGAAACCAGCGCGGCCTTTGCGTCCTCCAGCGATCAGCCGACGATGGTCGACGGTCCGTCGGAAGTCGCCTCCGAACCCTCCAGCCTGGTGGCGACGCGACAGCCGACCGCGCTGCCGCCCGTGCCCCAGGACCTTGCGGAACGTGAGTCGCCGTCGCCGCAGTCCTCCTCGACGGTGGCGAGCCCAGCCGCTCCCGCATCGCCATCGGCTGAGCCGCTCGGCGCGGAGAACGAGCCCACGCCGGCGAGTCCGGCGTCGCCGAGTCCTGCGATGGCGCCGATCGCTTCCGACTGGCCCACCAGCCCGACACTGCAGCAGCTCCTCGCGCAGCTTGATCCGAAGTCGGCCCAACTGGCTGCCTGGCGCAACGACGTGCAGCTCACGCTCAACGCGTTGTTGCCGACGCCGATGGAGGATCTTGACGAAGTCGAACAGCGCATGGGCCAGTTGTCGCAGCTGGCGGAGGTCACGGAGCGGCTGGAGACGTACGCGACGGGCCCCGAGAAAATCCTCCTGCGTCGCATCCGTTACGGCCTCGAGCGTCGCGTGGCCCTGTGGACGCTGGCTGCGCGGTTGCATGGGGAACAGCTGCAGTCTCCCTTCGCCGTGGACCCCGCCGCCGACCTGCCCACGCTGGACTCGCTGCACGCCTGGCTGGCCCGCCGAGCCGACGGCGCCTCGTGGCGTGACTACCTGATGCTGGACTCCCTGCGTCGCGTGGCTTCCGAACCGTGGGTCACCAATCCGGACGTGCGGCGTTCCGTGGCCCGCGAAGTCCTGAAACGCATGGACGCCTCCACGTTGACGCCCGCGCAGCAGCAGTTCCTCGCGCAGCCCGCCGTTGCACCGCTGCGTGATCGCCTGACGTCGTGGTCGGCACAGCCCACGGACGTTCCCGCCCTGGTGGCGGCGCTGGAGCTTTTCGAGACGAAGCAGACTTCCACCGTGGCCGGTCGTGTGCAGGCAACCGCCGACGCCCTGCGCTACTCACCCTACGCTTCTGCCAGCTCCCTGCAGTCGGCCCTCGAAACGCACTACCGCAACGCCAACTTGCGGCTGGTCGTGACCGAACGCCTGCTCAACGACCTGCTGCCTGCCCTGGAGCCGAGCCAGCAGGAAGTGCGGGACAACATCCTGGGTGCCGAGGTGCGCGGCCAGAACAGCACCTGGACCGACCTGCACGTTGACCTGATCGAGGACCCCGCGCAGATCCACCTGCGACTGGAAGCTGACGGACGCACGCGTTCGCGCACCGTATCGTCGAAGGGTCCCGTGCGACTGTTCAGCCGCGACGCCTCGAACTTCCGCGCGGGCAAGGACCTGCTCGTCTCCGCCCGCGGTGTCCAGGTGACGCC
>JBIIEC010000489.1:0-4107 GCA_044238045.1 Pirellulaceae bacterium
AACCAGACTTCCAGCATCTCCGACCAGATGACGCAGATTCTGGACCAAGTCAACTCGCTGACGCGGCAGTTTCATGGAGTTCGCGAAGCAGTGGCGCAGCAGTCGATTGGCGCCCGGCAGATCGATGACGCGATGGGGCAACTGGTCGGGGGAGTGCGTCATGTGGCGAATGCCGCACGCGACTTCAACCAGGCGGCCGCCAACATGCGCGACTCCGTCGGAGGACTGCAGGCAGAAGTGTCGCAATTTAAGGTGTCGGGGTAATCCATGTTGATGCTGATGTGTTACGCGGAGGAAAAACGGTTCGCGATTCCCATCGACCACGTCGTCGAGGTGGTGGGACGCCCCGTCTTCGATCCGATCCCATCTTCGCCATACTGGTTGGCGGGCGCGTTTGTGCACCGAGGCGTGGTGACGCCGGTCATCGACTTCAGCGCGTTGACGCAGTTGGGCACGGCGCGGTCGCTTTGGAGCAGCCGCGTGATCGTGATCCAGTGGCCGCACGACGCGCAGTGTCGGCAGGTGGGGCTGCTCTTTGATCGCGCCGAGGCCGTGCAGGTGTCCGAAGGTAGCAGGACGGCGAGGGAGATGGAGCCGGTGCAGGTCTGGTCCTGGGGACCGACGATGATCGACGAGTTCGGGACGTACTGTCGAGTAGATATGGACCGCGTGTTGTCACCGGAGCGACAGTCGCAGGTCTTTCCGGTCTCCGCGTATTAAAGCGAAGGAATGCTGGGCATGGCCGAGTTGGATCAGGTGGCGCTGGAAGGAATCGCCGAGTTGTTGCGCAGCAACATCGGTTTGAGTTCCGCGTCGGTCGGACGAAGGACGCTCCAGCAGGCGGTGCAGCATCGCATGAAGGAGTTGTCGGTGGCCGATGCGCGGTCTTACTTGTGGAAGCTGCAGTCCGAGCCGCGGGAGCTGCAGTGTTTCATTGACGAGGTGGTGGTTCCCGAGTCGTGGTTCTTTCGTGAGGTGACGCCGTTTGAGTGCTTGCGCCTTTTTGTCCGAGCACGACTGGCGGAGGACCCGGGCCGCAGGAAGTTGCGGCTGTTGAGCGTTCCTTGCAGTCGCGGCGAAGAACCGTACTCGATGGCGATGACGCTACTGGATATGGGCCTGACGCCGCAGCAGTTTGAGATTGTTGGCTGCGATGTCAGCAGCGGCTCCCTCGATGTGGCGAAGCGGGGCCTGTATCGGTCGCTGGCGTTTCGGGAGCGTACCGAGATGGCGGAACGCCTGGAGCAGAAGCATTTCCAGGTCGAGGGAGGCGAACGACGATTGGATGCGTCGATTCGCGGGCTGGTCCAATTTCGCCGCGAGAACCTGTCGGCCGTCGACTTTCTGAGGGGAGAGGCCCCGTTCGATGTTGTCTTCTGTCGGAACTTGCTGATCTACCTGACCGACGAGGCACGGAGGGTTGCTTTGAGTCACCTGGGACGACTGCTGGCTACCGGTGGCCTCCTCTACTTCGGGCATTCGGAGTGCCGGCATGGGCGTCAGATGGAACTCGTGTCGTGGCACGGTCAGTTCCCGGCCTCCTTCAGCCGTCCCTCGAGCACGCCGAAGCGACCGATGTCGCCAGCGAAAGTCGATGCGCGGAGGCCTTCCGGCAACGCACTGCCGGTGGCGAAAACCCCCGGGGTCCCTTGGTCGACTGGACCGTCAGCGTCCAGCGGATTGTCGTCCGTAGCGGCCAGGGCATCGGATCCGAAAGTGGCCGATCCGAAAGTGGCCGATCCGAAGGTCGCGGAGTCGCCAGAGACGCAGGTGGCGGGGATTGCGGAGGGAGTTGCCAAGGCCCGGGACCTGGCCGATCGGGGGCTGTTGCAGGAAGCGGAGTCCTACTGCCAGCGACTGCAGGTCACGCATCGCTTCGATCCCGATGTGCTGTGCCTGCGCGGAGTGATCAAGCAGGCCAGCGGGGAGATGCACGCCGCGGAGCAGTTTTTTCAGCAAGCCTTGTTCGTGGTGCCTGATCACCGGGAGGCGCTCACGCACTTGATGCTCCTGTCGAAAAACAACGGCAACGCGGCGCAGGCAGCCAACTATCAACGCCGGTTGGATCGGATAGCACGGGATACCCTCAAGCCATGAATGAATTTACAAGCCTTGAACAGTCGCTGGTCGTGGTCGATTCGGGGGACGAAGCGAACCATTGCTGGAACCTGATCGGCGTCCTGGGAGATCGGACCTGTCCGGAGATCCCGAAGGTCGTCCATTGCCATAATTGTCCCGTCTATGTGAATGCGGGTGCGCGTCTGTTCAACCGGGAACCCCCGCAGGAATGGCTGGAAGAGCATAAGACGCGGCTGGCCGAGTTCGACACCCGGCTGGAATCCGATGCCATCACCGTGCTGATCTTCCGGTTGGGCGAGGAATGGATGGCGCTGGGAGTCAGTTCAATTCTGGAGGTGGCCGAGCCCCGGGTCGTGCATCGCGTGCCCCATCGTACGGGGAGCCACCTGGAAGGTGTGGTGAACATACGCGGGGAGTTGCAGTTGTGCGTCTCGCTCGCGCGACTGCTGGGCATCGGAACCGCAGACGGGAACGATTCGGGCAGATCCGAGCCACCGCGTTTTCTTGTCGCCGAGCATGGCAGGCAGCGTTGGGTGTTTCCCGTGGATGAAGTGTCGGGCGTTCACCACTTGGCGGCGCGGGATCGTACGGAACTGCCCGCCACGCTGCGACGCAGTTCCAGGTGTTTTTCGCGTGACGTCTACGATTGGGCTGGGAAGTACGTTTGTCGTTTGGACGCCGATCGTGTGTTCGCCGAGTTGCAGAGAGGTTTTCAATGAACATGCCTGAGATCGATTCTTCGCTGCTGGAGTTGTTCCGCGAGGAGGTTCGTGGTCAGGTGAATGTCCTGAACCAGGGACTGGTGGAATTGGAACGCAGTTCCAGTCCGCGCCAGGTGGAGCCTCTAATGCGCGCGGCGCACTCCATCAAGGGCGCGGCGCGGCTCATTGGTGTCGATCCAGCCGTGAAGCTGGCGCACGTCATGGAGGACTGCCTCGTGGCCGTGCAGCAAGGCAGCCTTCAGCTGAAGCCCAGCGGAATTGATGTACTGCTTGCCGGTACCGATTGGCTCGGGCAGTTCGGTGAAGCGGCCGGCAGTGGATTTGAGGACTGGTTCAAGCCGCATCAGGCGTCCATCGCGGAGATGATCCGAGCGCTGGAATGCGTACTCCGCGGTGAAGATACGGGCTCAACCGCCCCCGTAGCTACAAGCACTGCAGCGGCCAAACCGACTGCCGAACCCTCGGTGACCGCGGCTCCTAAGGTCGCCGTGGAACCCATTTCGTGGAAAACCTCTGTCTCGGCCGCCATGGACCCCGCGGCATTGGAAATGTTCCGGACGGATGTCGGACAGGGGTTGAGTGCGTTGACGACCGCATTGGAGGCCTGGCGGATACGCCCGCTGTCTGCGGACGAAGTGGCCGAGGCGGTGGCGACCATCAAGGGGATGCGCGGAGTCGCGATGCTGCTGCGCGTGGAGCCCTTTGCCAAGCTGCTGAGCACACTGGAAACGAAGTTGCAGGCCGCTGGGGCCGGAACAGGGGCCCTCTCCGCAGCCACAGCCGAGACCTTGGAGAGGACTCTGTTACTGCAGCGGCAACTGGCGGACGCCGTGGGGGGGAACTATGAGGAGACGGTGGCAACGCTGACGAAGGAGATTGATGGTGTCTTCCAGTCGCTGACGGCGCCCGAAGTGACAAGCACGCCGACGCCCGCTTCGGGAGAGCTTCCGACCCAGGATCTCCCCGCGGACGCACCGACAACTCCGGCGATGCCCTCGTCGCCGGCTTCGCCTCCACCACCCGCTGCCGAAACGCCTTCGGTGGCTCCTGTCGGCAGTGATCGACCCAAGGCCCCGGTTGCTTCGGCGGCCGAGCCGGAAGATGCCCAGGGACGCGTGGTCCGCGTGACCGCCAAGAATCTCAATCGCCTCATGGGCCTCGCCGGCGAGTCGCTGGTGGAAGCACGTTGGCTGCAGCCATTCGCGCAATCGCTGCTCAACCTCAAACGCGAACAGGATCGGCTGACCGATGTCATCGATGAACTCGCCAAATCCCTGTCGCCGCAGGATGCAGTCGAGGGCAATAA
>JBIIEC010000113.1:0-14152 GCA_044238045.1 Pirellulaceae bacterium
GCGGTTCCCAGGGCCTGCCCCCGGCTCGCCATGTTTTCTTGATCGCAGGAACCAACCCCCTCCCGAGGCCCCGAGAGGTCTTTCCGGACGGAAAGTCTTGCGGATACGCTATCCTAAGCGACGGGAATCGGGGAAAGACGCCAAGCAGCGGAGGAGCCAGCGCATGGGAGCGGAAAGGGACATTCGAGCGGTCGCGTTCGACCTCGATGGCCTGATGTTCAACACCGAGGAGCTGTATATCGAGGTGTCGGAACGTCTGCTGGAACGCCGGGGGCGCGTGCTGGAACCGGAAATCGTTCACCGGATCCAAGGGCGGCCGGCGAAAATTGTCTACCCGATGATCATCGAGTGGTACCAGCTGCCGGACACGCCCGAGCAGATGGAGGCGGAGACGAGTCAGCTGTTCCAGGAACTGCTGCTGACCCGGCTGGCTCCACGGCCCGGCCTGCTGGAACTGCTGGAGCACCTGGACCGGCATCGCTACCCCAAGGCGATCGCCACCAACAGCGGTCGGAGGTATCTGGAGCGGGTGCTGGAGATTGCCGGGTTGCCGACCCAGTTTGATTTCCTGCTCAGCGTGGATGACGTGCGGAATGGCAAGCCGGATCCGGAGATCTACCGGAAGGCCGCGGAACGGTTCGGCGTCGCGCCCCGCCAGATGCTGGTGCTGGAGGACAGCGAGTTTGGCTGCCGCGCGGCGGAGCAGGCCGAGGCGCATGTGGTCGCCATCCCCGGCCCCCACACGCTCAACCCAGACTACCCCAGTGCTCATTGGATCGCCGAGTCGCTGCACGACCCGCGGATTCTGGAACTGCTGAGGCCGGCAGAATCCGACGTGTGATGCGCATGCGCGGGGAGCCAGCGAGTTGGGAGCGCGAACACGGGATGGTACGGAGCCGTCGCGCTGCGGAGCCGTCGCGTACTTGACCCGCGCCGGGACGCTGCGTAAATTGCCGCTCCTGTCCTGCGCGGGGCCAGCTGAGATGGCTCGCAGTCGCAGTCGCTTCCAGAGTGTGCCAGGGAGCTAGGAGTCGAGACGGCTTGCAATCAGGGAGGATGGATCATGAGCGGTGCGTTTGGGTGTTTGTTGCTGGGGGAAGAGTGCGAAGCGACCAGGCTCGGCGATGCTGCCCAGGTCCGGGGCAAGGAAGCTGCGGGCGAGCGATCGAATTCGCGGCGTCTGGCTGGCCAGTCGCTGGTGCACTGGGTCCTGCGACGCGCGTCGGAAGCTCAGCAGCTGCGCGGGTTGGTCGTGTCCGCGAGGCCCGAACACGCGTCGACCGCGTTCCTGCAGGCCTTGCCCGGCAACGTCTGTCTGCATGTCAGTGACGCCCCCGACGCCTGGACGCGACTGCTCGACTGCCAGCAGTGGCTGGAGAAGCAGCGGCGTGAGGCTGTGACCGGTTTCGTGCAACTGCGTCTGGACTGCCCCTTCGTCGATCCCTGCCTGCTTGATCGCCTCGTGATCTCGGCAGACCGCGAAGCGCAGGCCGACTACGCCACTTATCGTTCCGCCCGTGAGGGGGCTGTCGTGCATGCGCAGATCGGTTTGATGGCCGAGTACCTGCGGGTGGAAGCGCTGCGACGATGGAATGGCTTGGCACCGGCGGGCGAATCGCGACGCAATCCGGGGCAGTTCCTTGCGGGGCGCCCCGATGAGTTCCACATTCGGCTGCTGGCCTTGCCCGCCCTGCTCGACCGCGATGACCTGCGGCTCTCCGTGCGCCATGGCGACGACTGGGAACACGCCGAACAGATCGTGGAGGCCCTGGGGCATGACCAGCTCGATTGGCAGCGGATCGTGTCGTTGCTCGACACGCAGCCGGCCCTTCGCGAACGCATGGCGGCGTTGAACGACCACGAACGGCAGGGCCAGCGACATTCGGCCGCGGCAACGCTCCGCTGAACGGTCGCTGGCCGACCGCGATAACGAGAACGGTCGACCGTCTGCTGCGGCCGCTGATGAGGCTGCGGGCCACGGCATCGGGTGCGAGCCGCTTGTCGCTTCTGGCAACGACCTCCATCCCGCCGAACGGCAATCTCACCCTTCCCCTCGGCTTGTCGATGCGTGCAAGAGCGTGTTATTCTGCGAGCCTGCGGGTGAGGGGCTCCGGTGGCTTGCCGGACTGCGTTCGGCAGTCCGAGGTTTGGCAGCCCGGGTAGCTGGAGATGTCCACCCCAGGGTGGCTTCAGGCTGTAGTCGACCGAGGAGGTTGGCTGGCCGGAGTCGATCCGGCGGACCGGGCGAGGCCGTGTGGCGAACACAGTGGGAAGGCGAGAGACGCGATGAAGAACGTGATGACGTTGGTGCTGGGTGGTGGTCGTGGATCCCGCCTTCTGCCGCTGACCGGATACCGTTCCAAGCCCGCCGTCCCGCTCGCCGGCAAGTATCGGCTCATCGACATCCCGCTCTCGAACTGCATCAACAGTGGCCTCAACCGCATCTATGTGCTGACCCAGTTCATGTCGGTCAGCTTGCACCGCCACATCCGTCGCTCGTATCGCTTCGATGCCTTCGGTGGCGGGTTCGTCGAGATTCTCGCGGCGCAGCAGACCATGGAGCAGACGACCGACTGGTACGAAGGAACGGCCGACGCCGTGCGGAAAAACATCCGCTACCTGGAACAGTCGGATATCGACTACGTGCTCATCCTGTCAGGCGACCAGCTGTATCGCATGAACTTCCAGGACATGCTGCGCACGCATCGTGAATCGAGGGCCGATGCCACGATTGCGACGATTCCGGTCGACCGCCAGGCAGCCAGCGCGCTGGGGATCATGCGGGTCGACGACGAAGGTCGGGTGCGCGGGTTCGTCGAGAAGCCCAAGAACCAGGACGCCCTTGCTGGCGTGCTCATGGATCCTCGCTGGATCGACGCCCACGGCATTGCCAGTCGCGGCCGCGAGTGCCTGGCCAGCATGGGCATCTACCTGTTCAATCGCGATGTCCTCTTGGACGTACTGCGGAAGTCGACCTACCAGGATTTTGGCAAGGAGGTCTTTCCGTCGCTGATCGATCCGAAACGCGTGATGGTGCACCTGTTCGACGGCTACTGGGAGGACATCGGCACGATCCAGGCCTTCTACAAGGCGAACCTGGAGCTGGCTTCGAACCGTCCACCGTTTGAACTGGTTTCGCAGGAAGATCCGATCTACTCCCGCGCCCGCTTCCTGCCCCCGTCCCGCATCGACGGCGCGACGATTCGCCGGAGTCTGGTCGCCGATGGCTGCCAGATTGGCGACGGGGCCGTCATCGAAAACAGCGTCGTTGGGTTGCGCTGCATCATCGGACCCAACGTGACGATTCGCGATTCGATCATCATGGGTGCCGACTTCTATGAGACGGAACGCGAACACGCCACCGACCTCCGACTGGACCGGCCGCCCTTGGGAATCGGCGCCAACTCGCACATCGAACGAGCCATCGTGGACAAGAATGTCCGTATCGGTCAAAACGTGAAGATCGTGCCGCCGTCGAACCTGGCTGGCTTCCACGCGTGGGAGCACTGTGCGATCAGCGATGGCATCGGCGTGATCACCAAGGAAGCTATCCTTCACGACGGCTGGAACTGGCCCCACGGGGAGTGATGAACGCTGCCGTGGGGCAGGCGTCGAGTCCGTGTTTGGCCGGTCGGGATGCGGCCGTTCTTCGAGCAGCCTGTCGGCTTCAAAGTCGCCGCAGGTGGTAGCCGCCGTCGACGTGCAATCGCATGCCGGTGCTGAATGGAAAATGTCCGCGGACGATGGCGGACACGGCCTGCGCCACATCTTCGGGAGTGCCCCAGCGGCGAATCGGGCTCAGGCCTTCCGCAATCAAGGCGTCGTACTTCGCCTGCACGGGGGCCGTCATGTCGCTGGCGATCACGCCGGGGCAGATCTCAAACACCTGGATGCCCAGGTCGGCCAGGCGAGCTGCCCAGACGGAGGTCATCATGCCCATGCCCGCCTTGGCAATGCAGTAGTCGGCGCGATTCAAGGAGACCGCATAGGCGGAGATCGACGAAATGTTGACTACCAGTCCCGGCGCATCGGCGGGCCGCGGCGAGGTCCCCTGCCCCAACATCGCACGCGCCACTCGCTGCGTCAGGAAAAACGGACCTTTGAGGTTCGTGGCCATCACCTGGTCCCAACTCGATTCGCTCGCCTCCAACGCGTCCAGTCGACCGACCGACGTGATGCCGGCATTGTTCACCAGCACGTCCAGACGCCCCCAACGCTCCAGCGGCGCCGCGACCAAGCGTTCGTGGTCGGCCAGCGCGCCAACATCCGACTGCACGGCCAACGCCTCGCCACCGGCTTCCACAATGGCTCGGACCACCGTCTCTGCCGCTGCCGCGTCGCGCACGTAGTTGACGACGACACGTAGGCCCAGACGCCCGAGCTCCTCCGCGATGCCGCGGCCAATACCGCGGGAACTGCCGGTGACCAGGACAACCCGTTGTTCCGGAGCAGGTGAATTCAAGGGCATGGTTCCTTGATGGATCGCAGGGAGGGTGCTCGCGCCGCTGGACGGGCAGGATACCCGGAGCAAATGCGTTTCGGTAGGTCGCTGGGAAGCGGACTGCTCGTTCGAGGGGTACACGCGAGCAAAAGAAAAAGGGGCGGGCCGTCGTTGTCGACAGCCCGCCCCCGGTGTTCCCTGAGTACCGGGAGCAGCCCCGCTCCCGGTACTCAGTCTAAGCTTTGTCGTGAAGCACCGGCCGGAACGGTTGACCCAGAAACCGCAAACCCGGTCAGTTGAATTGCTTCTACCCAGGAGGGAGGGTGTGTCGCGATCCCGCAACCGCGACACGGACGACAAAGCTTCCAATGGACGATGGAGTTTTTCGTTGCTCATTGCCACGCTGACCGAGGACTCGGTCCAGCCGACTCTTGCGTCCGCTGAACTCGTCCCCGCGTCGTGTGGGCGGCTTATATCCGGCCTGAAAAAACTTGCCAAGGTCGATCTGGCGAATTTTTCTTGCTGCCGGGAAGCGTTCGGGAAGCGGCGGCTAGGCCGCTTTTCCGGAGCAGTCGGCGGGCTTCTCGATTCTCCGTGACCTCGGTGGTCTCCGCGGTCAGAATCAGCTTGGCCGACGTGAGAAGAGTAGTTGGGGTGAACCCTTACGTTTCCGCCCCGAGATGGCGACTCCCGCCATCAGGAGCAAGGGCGTGCCGCGGCCGGAGTGGGGCGCGGCACGTTGAGGAACGTGGAGGTCGATCAGGCGGGCATCCAGGGGCAGTTGCGGTCGCCGTCCAGTTGCTGCAGCCAGTACCGCGAGACATCCTCGTCGGTGAGTGCTTCCGCGTCGCGTGGGTTCGTCGGTAACGCGCCGGCCAGCACGACGACATCCCCGGGTTCCGCCTGGTCGAGAGCCCAGCAGATCGCCCGCGCTCGTTCCGGCATGACGTGGGCTTGCGCGGGACGGTCGAAGCCGTCGAGGACGTCATGGGCCGCGTTGAGGGACATTTTGCGATCCAGCCGACTGCCGGTCAGGATGGACGCGTCGCTCCAGCGTTCCAGTGTGCGCCCCACCTGGGCACGCGTCGTATCGGACTGGCGATGGTCGACGCCCAGCAAGCAGGTGAGGTTGCCCTTGGTGAGCGGGCGGAGCGTACTGAGCAGGTTGGCCAGGGCGTGGGGCGACGTGGAGTGGTCGACGAACACGGCGAAGGGTTGTCCGCATTCCAGTCGCTGCAGGCAGCCCGGCACGCTTTCGATGCGTTCCAAGCCTCGTACGATGTCGGATAGGTCTAAGCCCGCGACCAGCCCAACGGCGGCCGCGGCCAGGCAGTTTGCGATGTGGCCATCGCCGATGATGGGAGTTCGCACGGCCAGCGACTCGTCACCAGCGTCGATGAGGAACGTCTGTTCGCTGAGATGGCGTTCCAGCACCGTTGCCGTGAGGTTGGCTTCCCCGTGCATGCCGAACGTCAGCGTGGGCTGCTCCAATCGTTCCAGCAGCGACCGGCAGACAGGATCATCGGCGTTCAGCACGGCCACTCCACCCGGCTTCAGGTAACGCAGGATGCGGGCTTTCGCGGACTGATAGGCGGCCAAGCTGTTGTGCGCCGAGGCGTGTTCGCGGCGCACATTCGTGATCACGGCCGCATCCAGTTGGAGTCCGCTGAGCTGGTGGCGGCTGAGTGCCGTGCTCGAGGCCTCCAGGATCGCGACATGGTCGCCCTGGGCCCGTACTTCGGCCAGCCAGCGAGCGACCTGGGTGGGGCCCGAGTTTTCCACGGTGGCCGCCGACAGGCTGGACGACGTCTGTTGGGAAGCGGCGAACATTGCCTGCAGCAGCATCTGCACCGATGTCTTGCCGTAGGTGCCCGTGACGCCGATCGTTCGCAGCGACTGGCTCGGCGAGTTGGCCAGGGCGTGGCAGAGCTGGCCGAAGGCCACGCGGCAGTCGTCCACCAGGTACTGGGGGATGGCACAAGGCAGCGGACGCTCGCACAGAAGCGACGTTGCGCCGCGGTCGATGGCTTCTTGGATCTGTTCCTGGGTCGTCAGTTCATCGTCGTCCAGAACGACGAACAGGTCGCCGGGCTGGCACTGGTCCGCGCGGCAGCTGCACGATCCAACGCGCGGCTCCTCGTCGGCGAAGAACCACTGACCACCGGTGATCACTTGGGACAGGCGCAGTCCGTGCGCCGAAGAATGCGAGAGTGGCATCTCCTAAGGCCTCCTTGCCCTAGTGCGGTTGGAACCGCAGTGGTTGATTGATCACCGCGCCGTAACCCTCCTGGTTGAGCGCGGTGTCCACGAACGCTGGTCGTGCGAAATCCTGGGGGTGATCTCGACGATCCGAAATCGCTTCCGCCGGTCATCGACCAAGCCGGCCAGCAGGTGTCGCCACGTGCAAGCCGACCAAGTATTCCCGCAGACGATGGAAACGAACTTGAAACCGCTCCTGGGTCTTGGCGCGGCTTCAACTTGAGCGGCGATTGTCCGAATTTCGTCCGCTGTGTCAAGGTTGCTCTGAAGACCACCGGACCTGGCCGGTGGACTGTGGAGAGCAGCGGCGGGGGCGATTAGTGCCGCGAGCGAGTCCGCCAGGACTTGCGCGAGCGAAGGTCGGCCGCCGGGCTGACGCCTCGCCGACGACCGGGGGTCTGCCGCGTACGATGACGCAGCCAGCGACGCCCTGCTCCGGTTTCCAATGCTCCGTCATCCCTGCGGCCGGCAGAATGCATGGTCATAGGCCTGTTTTCCTGGGCGGGCACGCAGATCGGCCTCGGGTCCACCACCGGCCGCCCTGCACGGCGCCGGTCAGCTTGCCCCGGTTCGGCTCCCTGCCCGCTGATTAATCTCGGATGCTCGCGGAAGTGGATCGCAAGCAACGCTAGCATTGTGCCGGCCCTGGTGGTTCACCGCAACGAAAACCTTGTCCCTGCTTGGAATTTTTGCCAACTCATCACGCCTCGTGAACCGCTCGTCGTGGCCACTGGCATGCGGCGATGGTTGACTGGGTAGAGTGGGTTGTTTATGCGCGGTTGCGGGAACTGTTTTTCCGTGTGGGAAGCCATTAGAACTAGGTTGGCCGGGTGAAGTCGCGGTGGATGCATCGCGTTCTGCCCGGCCATCGTGCGGTCCGTGGAAGAGGAGGTGTCATGAGCGTCCATGTGCTGGCTACGTTGGATACCAAGGGGTCGGAGGCGGAGTGGGTTCGCCGCGAACTGCAGGCGGCGGGAGTCGCGGTGACGCTGGTTGATACCGGGTGCCTTGGGCAATCGCTGGTGTCGCCCGATGTTTCCCGCAGTGAGATCTTCGCGGCGGCCGATCAGGATTGGGCGACGATCGCGGCTCGAGGCGATCGCGGCGAGGCGGTCAAGCACGCGGCTTGCGGCGCGGCCAACTGGATCTCCCGTCGTCATCAGCAGGGACTGGTCACGGGCATCCTGGGGTTGGGTGGATCGGCGGGAACGACGATCGCCACGGCGGCCATGCGGGAGCTGCCGGTTGGCCTGCCCAAGCTGATGGTCAGCACGCTGGCCTCTGGCGACGTGGCCGCGTTTGTCGGCGCGAGCGACATCCTGATGCTGCACTCGGTCGTCGACATCGCGGGCATTAATCGGATCAGTCGGGCCATTCTTGGCGAAGCCGTCGGAGCGATGGCGGGCATGGTCGCGCGGCGGGGCGAGGACGCGGCGGCGCAGTTGCCGGATGGCGCGTGCAAGCCGCTGGTGGCGGCGACGATGTTCGGCGTGACCACACCGTGTGTCGAGGCGGCGCGGCGGGTGCTGGAGGATGCCGGTTACGAAGTGCTTGTCTTCCACGCCACGGGCTCGGGCGGTCGCGCGATGGAGGCGTTGGTGCGGGACGGCTGGGTGGAGGGCGTGCTGGACATCACGACGACGGAACTGGCCGACTTCCAGGTGGGAGGCGTCATGTCGGCCGGTCCCGATCGACTGACGGCGGCCGGTCGCCGAGGCGTGCCGCAGGTCGTGTCGGTCGGCGCGACCGACATGGTCAACTTCTGGGCTCCCGATTCGGTGCCGCCGCACTTCCGCAACCGGCGGCTCCATGCCCACAATCCGCACGTGACGCTGATGCGGACGACGGCCGACGAGTGTCGGCGCATCGGTGAGGAACTGGCTGGGAAGGTCCGGGCGGCCACGGGGCCGGCGCGGGTGCTGCTGCCCCAACGCGGCGTCTCGGCACTTGACGCGCCCGGACAGCCGTTCGACGATCCGGAGGCGCGGCAGGTTCTGCTGGATACCATCGAGCAGGGGCTGCCCGCCGGGCAGGTGGAGCGAGTCGACATGCATCTAAACGACCCGCGGTTCGGCGCGCTGGCCGCGCGGACGCTGCTGGAACTGATGCACGCGTCGAAGCCTGACGGGATTTGAAGCGAGGCGAACACGAGACGAGGAGCGGGATCCATGAAGCGGTTTCAGCGGCAGGAGATTCTCGAACGACTTCGGGCGAAGGTGGCGGCGGGCCAGCCCATCATTGGGGGCGGCGCCGGCACGGGCTTGAGTGCGAAGCTGGAGGAGGCGGGCGGCATCGATCTGATCGTGATCTACAACTCCGGCCGCTTCCGCATGGCCGGTCGCGGGTCGCTGGCCGGACTCATGCCCTACGGCGACGCGAACGCGATCGTCCTCGAGATGGCGCAGGAGATCCTGCCGATCGTTCGCGACACGCCGGTGCTGGCGGGCGTCTGTGGAACCGATCCCTTTCGCCGCATGGACCTCTTCCTGGCGCAAGTAGAAGCGGCGGGCTTCGCGGGGATCCAGAACTTTCCCACCGTGGGACTTATCGACGGCGTCTTCCGCGCGAACCTTGAGGAGACGGGCATGGGGTTCGGCCTGGAAGTCGATCTCGTCCGCTTGGCTCGCCAACGCGACCTGCTCACGACCCCTTACGCGTTCAACCCCGACGAGGCGGCGGCGATGGCGGAGGCGGGAGCGGACATCCTGATCCCGCACATGGGGCTCACGACCAAGGGAACGATCGGCGCGCACACGGCGTTGACGCTGGAGGAATCGGCGCGGCGCGTGCAGGCCATGCACGACGCGGCGAAAAGCGTTCGCCCCGAGATCCTCGTGCTCTGCCACGGCGGTCCCATTGCCGAACCGGAGGACGCCCAGTACATCCTCGACCACACCGAGGGCATCGTGGGATTCTATGGCGCGAGCAGCATGGAGCGCCTGCCGGTGGAACCGGCCATCACCAATCGGATCCGGGAGTTCGCTGCGCTGCGACCTTAGAAGCCCGGAGTGCCTTCCATCGGCTTGCAGGAGAAGACGCATGGGCCGCGGACGCTTTGCGGAGTTGAACCAGCAGATCGTTCAGTGCGACCGCTGTCCGCGACTGCGAGCGTACTGCGAAGCGGTGGGACGTGCCAAGCGGCGCGCGTATCGGGAATGGGACTACTGGGCGCGCCCCGTGCCGAATCTGGGCGACCCGCGCGCCCGCCTGCTGCTGGTCGGACTCGCGCCGGCCGCGCACGGAGCCAACCGCACGGGGCGACTGTTCACCGGCGATCGCAGCGGCGATTGGCTCTACCGAGCCCTGCACCGCGCCGGGTTTGCCAGCCAGCCCGACTCCACCTCGCGCGACGACGGCCTGCGGCTCCGCGACTGCGCCATCACCGCCATCTGCCACTGTGCCCCGCCGGCCAATCGTCCGACACCCGACGAACAGACCGCCTGCCGCGACTGGCTCCGGGAAACGCTGGAGATCGTGCCCGCGCGGGTCTGTGTCGCGTTGGGGCGCATCGCCTGGGACGGCCTGGGCCGGGCACTGACCACGGTCGGTCGCTCGAACGCACGCTTGCCCGATTTTCAGCACGGCTTGGAAGTCGAGGCGGCTCCCGGGTTCTGGGTCCTTGGCTGCTACCATACCAGTCCGCGCAACACGTTCACCGGCCGCCTGACCGAACCGATGCTCGATGCCGTCTTCGCCCGCGCTCGTCAGCGGCTCGACGACGCACGCTGAGGGCGGTCGAGCCTCCGGTATCGCCACATGGCCTGGAGAATGGCCGGCGACGGAGGCTGGAGTGGGAGTCCAAGGGGGGATCGTGTACACTGGCGAACTCATGGGCTTCGGGCCACGATTCGATTGGAGATGGTGCAAGGAGAGACCACGGTGGATCCGCTAACGGACATCTACGAGAAGCTTGGCGTCTTCTACCTGGGCAAGGAATACGACCTCGGCACGAAACAGCGGACGGGCGAGTTCCTGCTCTACGATTCGAAGGACCTTGTCACGCACGCGGTGATCGTGGGCATGACAGGCAGCGGCAAGACGGGTCTGGGCGTGGGGCTGCTTGAGGAAGCGGCCATCGATGGGATTCCCGCGCTGATCGTCGACCCCAAGGGCGACTTGAGCAATCTGCTGCTGCAATTCCCCGAGCTGCGGCCAAGCGACTTCGAGCCGTGGGTGAATGCCGATGACGCGCGGCGTGCCGGGCTTGCGCCGCCCGAGCTGGCCGCGAAGGAGGCGCAGAAGTGGCAGGACGGCTTGAAGCAGTGGCACCAGGGCGGCGAACGCATCCATCGCCTGGCGGACGCCGTCGAATACACCATCTACACGCCCGGCAGCGATGCGGGAGTGCCGATTTCGATCGTGAGTTCCTTTGACGCGCCACCGGAATCGGTGCGCGTGGATGGCGACCTGATGCGGGAGCGAAGTTCGTCGATGGCGACGAGCTTGCTGGCGCTGCTGGGCATCAGCGCCGATCCGCTCCGGTCGCGCGAGCACATCCTGCTGACGACGCTCTTCGACCAGTCGTGGGCCCAAGGCAAGGGCCTCGATCTCGGCTCCCTCATCCAGCTCGTGCAGAACCCGCCCTTCCGCCAGGTGGGCGTCATGGACCTCGAATCGTTCTTTCCCGCCAAGGAACGTTTCGCCCTGGCGATGTCGCTCAACAACTTGATGGCATCGCCCAGCTTCGCCGCCTGGACGCGCGGCGTGCCACTGGACATCGACGAACTGCTGTACACGCCCGCTGGCAAGCCGCGGCATGCCATCTTCTCGATCGCGCACCTGTCGGACAACGAGCGGATGTTCTTCATGTCGCTGCTGCTCAACCAGACGATCGGCTGGATGCGCGGACGTCCGGGCACGACCAGCCTGCGGGCCCTGCTCTACATCGACGAGATCTTCGGCTACATGCCGCCCGTCGCCGAACCGCCGTCCAAGAAGCCGCTGCTGACACTGCTCAAGCAGGCCCGGGCCTTCGGCGTGGGCGTGGTGCTGGCCACGCAGAACCCGGTCGACCTGGACTATAAGGGCCTCGCCAACACGGGCACCTGGTTCATTGGTCGGTTGCAGACCGAACGGGACAAGGAACGCGTGCTGGCCGGCCTGGAGGGCGCGTCCTCGCAGGGGGGTGAGGTCTTTGATCGCGCGGGAGCTTCCGAGGTGTTGTCGAACCTGGGCAAGCGGGTGTTCCTGATGCACAACGTGCATGAGTCGCATCCAGTGGTGTTCGAGACGCGCTGGACTCTGTCCTACCTGACGGGACCGATGACGCGGACGCAGATCAAGCAGGTCAGCGAGGTCCGCCGCGCCGCGACCGCTGCGGGCTCGGACCCGGGCTCTGGCTCGGCGGCTCGCTCGGAGCCGGGTTCGATCTTTGCGAATACCCCGGGCGCGGCATCGGCCAGCGGCGCCGTGCCGTCCTTCCCCAATTTCAACGTCACGCTGGGATCTCCCGCCGGGGCATCCACGACGGGCACCGCAGACGGCTTGCAGGCCACGCGCCCCGCGTTGCCACCCGAGATCCCGCAGGTGTTCCTGCCGCCGCAGGGTGCTTTCTTCGCCACCGAACTCGTCTACTCGCCGCAACTGCTGGCGCTCGCCAAGGTCCATTTTGTCGACCAGCGCAAGGGTCTCTCGGCCGACAACTCGCTGCTCGTCGCACTGCCCGTCGACGAAAACTCGCTCGCCCTCGACTGGTCGCAGTCGCGCGTGCTGGACTTGGAGGAGAGCGACCTACGTCGGGAGCCGCAGGAGCCTTCGCGTTATCATCGGCTGCCCGCCGTCCTCGCGCAGTCCAAGAAGGTCAACGACTCCGCCAAGCAGTTGGCCGAATACCTCTACCGCTCGCAGCGTCATCTGGTCTACCGCTGTGACCTGCTCGGCGCTTTTTCGGAGCCGGGGGAGGATGAACGCGACTTCCGCATCCGCCTTGCCGATCGCGCCCGCGAGGAACGCGACTTGCGCGTCGCCAAGATGCGGCAGAAGTATGCCACGAAGCTGACGTCGCTGCAGGAACGGGTGCGCAAGGCCGAGCAGACGGTGGACCGCCAGCAGCAGCAGGCCGATTCCAGCAAGCTGGAGACGGCGATCACGTTCGGCGCGACGGTGCTGGGCGCGCTGCTGGGGCGCAAGAAGCTGACCACCACCAGCCTGGGCCGCGCTACCACGACGGCGCGCGGCTATGGCAAGATGACGCGGCAGTCCGAGGAGGTGCGTCGCGCGCAGGATACGCTCGAGGCGCACCGGCAGCAGTTGGAGGAGCTGGAAACGCAGCTCGCCGAAGAGACGCAGGCCATCAGCGATCAGCTGGAGCCGATGACGCTGCCCGTGGAGTCGATCGAGCTGGCGCCGCGCAAGACCGATGTCGATGTGCGCTGGGTCGCCGTCGCCTGGGTGCCCACGGCGGGGTAGATGGACCTCCGCACGCACGGTGGAGGAATGCGACGCGGGAGGCGCGCAAGCGACGCAGCCTCCTGCTCGTCAGGCCATGGCCAGCCCCAGTTTCCGCGCGTAAAACGCTTCCGCGAGTCGACTGGGCGAGCGGGACTCCAGACCACGCAGCCGCAGAAGGCCCGCGAACGTCTCGCGGTCGAACCAATCTTTTTCGGCCTGCGTCGGGAAGCATCGCGGCAGCAGGTCCAGCTTCCGCTCCGCATGCCGGGCCTGCACCGGTTGGTACAGGTTGGGCTGCCCGAGGTCGCCTTCGTACTTGGGCACTTCATACTCCAGGATCGTCGTGTCGCGGAAGGCGTTCCACGTCAGTTCGGCGACGACGCGATGGTCTTGGTGCCGATCTTCCAGGCGATGCGTGAACACCAGGTCGGGGCGCACCTCACGGGCCAGTTGCCCGAACGTGTCCTTGATGGCTTTCCAGTGGGCGGGAAAGTAAGCGTCCTGGAAGTCGAGGATCTTGACGCGCGATGACGGATGGTTTTGGAGGTAGGCCGCAGCGGAGGCGGCGGCTTCGTCGCGTCTCACTCCCGCCGCGCTGAACACCACCCAGGTCACCTCCAGCGATGGGGTCGCCTCCAGCCAGCCCAGTAGGGTCGCGCCGCAGCCAATCTCAATGTCGTCGGCATGCGCGCCGAGGCAGAGAAGGGAGCGAGCCGGTTCGAGACGCAAGGCGGCCATGATGGTTCGGACCCTCGGGGAACGTGCACTGGATCGCTGGAGTGAACTTAGTTGGCGTTGGCCGCCACCTGCACGGTGGAGGCCTGGTCGACGGGCAGCGGCTGGCATCCGGAGCCCTGCCCGCTCGCCGTCTCGGCCGACGATGGCGTGCCGCTGTGCGTTTCGGCGTGCTTCCAGACTTCCCAGGGAGGGTTGCCTCGGTCGTACATCTCGTCCAGCGTCTGCTTCTCCTTGTAGGTGTCCATGCAGCTCCAGAAGCCCTGGTGCCGATAGGAGTAAGCCCGGCGTTCGTCGATGAGCTCGGCCATCGCCGGTCCCATCAGG
>JBIIEC010000490.1:0-4098 GCA_044238045.1 Pirellulaceae bacterium
CCGAACTGCCGCGCGAAAGCCTCACGGCCACCGCCTGGGTGCGTGTCGATGAACCCACGGCCGAAGGCGCGATGGTGGGCTGCCTGCAGGACAATGGCGACTACGAACGCGGTTGGCTGCTGGGCTATCAGGACAAGAAGTTCTGTTTCGGCATCAGCGCGTCGGGAGATGGCAACGGCCTGTCCTACGCCGTGGCCCCGCAGGACTACGCGCCGGGCAGTTGGCACCACGTCGCGGGAGTCTACGATGGTCGGAACGCTCAGTTGTACGTGGACGGTCAGCTCGTCGCGACTTCGGACAAGGAGTCTGGCCCGATCGCCTATCCGACCAAGGGTGCTCTCGCGCTCGGCGGCTACCTGGATGACAACGAAAGCTATCCGGTGCTCGGCGGGCTGCACGAAGTGCGGATCTACGATCGCG
The DNA here is from genome assembly GCA_044238045.1 of Pirellulaceae bacterium. Lineage (GTDB taxonomy): Bacteria > Planctomycetota > Planctomycetia > Pirellulales > Pirellulaceae > CAZUJM01. The sequence goes on from JBIIEC010000490.1 coordinate 421, forward strand.
TGTTGGGAGCGGACGAGCTGCAGGGCCAGTTCGACGAACGGGCGGCCGTCCTGAAGGCGATCGTTCCCCGCATTCAGGAAGCCCACGGCGATCGACTGGCCCGCGGTCCGATCCTGCGTTTCACTTCGGCGACCTCGGCCACGCTGGTCTACTGGACGCAGGAACCCTGTTCGACCACCCTCACGCTCCGCGGAGAAGGCGTGTCGACCAATGTGATCACCACGCCTGTGGGAGTGAAGCATGAAGTGGCGCTCGAGGGCCTCCACCATCAGCTGACGTATGGATACACGATCGAGCACGGCGCGGAAGGACATCGCGTGCGGACGCTCGAGTACGAGTGCGACATGATGATGAACTATGCCCTGCCGCGTCTGGACCTGGACTGGCAGTTGCAGGCCCAGAAACGCTCGGACGGATCTAGTCGCGGAGCCGACTGGGTGCTGGCCGAGGCAGGCCAGGGCCCGGGGCTGGCTTTCTGCCTGGGCGTGACCGATGGATCGTTCGTGGAACGGCTCATCGCCTCCTCGCAGTGGCGCGTGGTGGTTTTCGACGACGATCCGAGTCGCGTGGAAACGTTGCGCCGGCGACTTGCCGAGGGCGGCGTCTACGGCACGCGCGTCACCGTGCACGCGGTGGAGTCGATGGACCGCCTGCCGGTGACGGGCAAGGTCGCGAACCTGGTGGTGACCGGCTACGCGTGGCGCGACGAGAAGCTGCCGGAGACGACGTCGGACGTGGGGCAGCGATACTTGGAGGAGGCGGAGGTGATGCGGCTGCTGGCGCCGGGCGGAATCGCCCTGCTGGCCCGCGGAACCGAAGCCTGTGGTCGCGTGGTCGATCGTGCCGGAAAGCCTTGGCCCACTGCGGCCGCGGCGACCGACTCGGAGCCGGAAATTCGCCGCGTGGGACCGTCGATTGCTGGCGCGGGCCAGTGGACGCACATCTATGGAGCGGGGGACAACAGCCATTTTGGCGGCGAGTCGCTGGCGGGTGTGCGGACGGCGGAAGAACTGGCCGTGCAGTGGATTGGGCATCCAGGCGCGCGGTACCAGGCCGATCGCAACGGACGCAAGCCTTCTCCGCTGGCCACCGGCGGTCGTATCTTCCTGCAGGGCCTGCACCGCATCCTCGCGCTCGACCAGTACAACGGCACCATCCTCTGGTCGCTGGAACTTCCCGAACTCGATCGTTACAACATGCCGCGCGACTGCAGCAACTGGTGCGCGGATGACGCGCATGTGTATGTGGCCATCCATGGCGAATGCTGGAAGCTGTCGGCGCGGGATGGCCAGCTGCTGCAGGTGCTGTCGGTGAACGGCGCGGCGCCCGGCACTGTATCGCTGGAAGACGCGTCGCAGGAAGATCGCGGAGCGAGCGACGAAGGCGGGAGTGAGAGCCAGGTATCCGGAAAGGATGCGGCCGAAGGGAACTTGCCCGCAGGCCAAGCGTCTGATTGGGGATTCGTTGCTCGCCACGACCAGCTGCTGCTGGGATCGCGCGTCGGTCGCGGCGCGAGCTGGGGCGGATACTGGGGCAAGGAGGCTTGGTACGACGGCACGGAGGGACCGGTGACGGACAAGGTCTGCAGCGAGTCGCTCTTTGCGCTCGATGCAGAGACGGGGAGAAGTATCTGGACCTACCAGCGCGGTGCGATTGTCAATTCGTCGATCACCGTCGCGGAGGGCCGCGTGGTGTTTGTCGAGTCGCGCGGCGAGCAGTTGCCGGCGGATCGCCGGCGGCTAGGTGGGGACGCATTCTGGTCAAGTTTGTGGATGGTGGCCCTCGACAGCCAGACGGGCGAACTGGCCTGGGAGACGCCGCTGCAGGTGGAGCCGGGAACGGTGGCGTTCTATGCGTCCCAGGGACGCGGCAAGGTGGTGCTGGTATCGTCCGCGGCGGTCAAGTATCGGATCTACGTGCACGACGCCGCCACGGGGCAGCGGAGCTGGGAGACGGAACTGGGGTGGGGCAAGGGGAAGGCCGACCATGGTTCGCATCTGTCGCGGCCCGCGATCGTGGGCGACAAGCTGTTCGTGCGCCCCGCCGTCTATCACTTGCAGACGGGGGAGAAGCTGCCGTTGGAGATTCCCGTCGGCGGCTGCGGAACGTATGCGGCCACCGAGCAGGCGCTCTTCTTTCGATCCGGATCCGGGCAGGATTCGGCGGTCTGGGACCAGCGCGCGGGGCAGTATACGAAGTGGAGTCGCCTGCGGCCCGACTGCTGGCTGAGCACCATCCCCGCCGGTGGCATGTTGTTGTCACCTGAAGGCGGCGGCGGCTGCAGCTGTGGTTCATGGTTGGAAACATCGCTGGGCTTCATGCCGCGCAAGACGCTGGAAGAACCAGCGAACGCGGCGCCCTAGCGGGTGTGGGGTTATCCACAACGGCGCGCGAGAGCCGCCTCCTGAATTTGCGTGTCCGTCGCGGAAGCGAGTACATTGAAGGTCCGACATGCCGATGTTCGGCGGCAATCTCGGCGACAGCGGCGGCGATACGCGGGGAAGGCGGGCGGACGAGATGGTGGGATTTAGAACGCGTGAAACATGCGAGCGCGCTGGGAACGTAACGCGGCTCGCGGCGATGCTGGTCGCCGCTTGCGTCGTGCTTCAGGCTGGCCGTCTTTCGGCGGTCGATATCGAGACGCTGCTGGCGTCCTACGGCGTGCTGGAGACAGTGGCGGGCACGGCGCTGATTCGCTCCGACACGGTCAACGGCTGGGAGCCATGGATGGAGGGCGGGCCAGGCGTTGCGGCGGAGTTGTCGCGGCCGCACATGACGACCGCCGACTGGCGCGGCAATCTGTTCATCGCGGACAAGGACGGCCAAGCCATTCGGCAGGTGCGGCCCGATGGAACCATCCACACGTTTGCGGGCACGGGCGAGGCCGGAACGAACGGCGATGGTCCCGCGCTGGCCACGCAGCTCAACCAGCCGAACGGACTCTTTACGTTCCCGAACGGGGTGAGCTACCTTGTGGAGTTGGCGGCCAACCGGATCCGCCGTCTGTCGTTGGACGGACAGCTGACCACGATCGTCGAGGATCCGCAGCCTCTGCTGCATGGACGCGGGCTGTGGGTGAGTCCGGATGAGTCGACGATCTTCTATTCGGCGGGCACGGAGGTGCGGCGTTGGACGAAGGCCAACGGCATCGAGACGTACGCCGCGGGCTTCGTGGAACTCGGCAACCTCGATGTCGATCCGCGCGACGGCGCGCTGGTCGTCACCGACCGGGGCTCCCACGGCGTCTACAAGGTGCGCGAGGATGGTACGCGCGTCCTGATCGCGGGCAACGAGACGGTCTCGGGAGGCGGCGATGGTTCGCTGGCGGTGGAGACGGCCTTGGAGGAGGTGCGCGGCATCGCGTTCCATCCGGAGGGCGGCATGTTCCTCGCGACGCACGAAGGCAGCCAGGTGTGGTTTGTCGACGATCGGCAGGTGATTCATCTGCTGCTGGACGGAAACGACAAGGATGTCCACGCCGGCGATGGACTGCCGCTGGGAACACCGGGGAAACATGTCAGCGAAGTGCGTTCCGTTTCGTTAGCGCCCAATGGCGACCTGCTGGTTACTGAACACGATGGTGGCTATGTGCGTCGCGTGAGGACGACACGCCCCTGGCAGATGGGCGACGTCGATCGCGATCGCGATCTGGACGACCGCGACGTGGACCAGTTGACG
>JBIIEC010000209.1:0-10067 GCA_044238045.1 Pirellulaceae bacterium
GCAGGCCGAAGTGGCCGTGGACCCGTCGCGTTTCGAAACGCGCCAGGTGTTCTACACCAGCCGCGACGGCACGCGCGTCCCGATGATCGTGGCGCATCGCAAGGACCTGAAGCCGAACGGCCAGCTACCCACGCTGCTGTACGCCTACGGTGGGTTCAACATCTCCTTGACGCCCCAGTTCTCGCTGACCTACATCCTCTGGATGGAGATGGGAGGCGTCGTCGCGGTGCCGAACCTGCGGGGCGGCGGCGAGTACGGCGAAGCGTGGCATGCGGCCGGCAAGACGCTCAAGAAGCAGAACGTCTTTGACGACTTCATCGCCGCGGCCGAATGGCTGATCGACGAGAAGTACACCTGCCCAGGCAAGCTGGCCATCCAGGGTGGCAGCAATGGCGGCCTGCTGGTCGGCGCCGTGATGACGCAGCGGCCCGAACTGTTCGGCGCCTGCCTGCCCGCCGTGGGCGTGATGGACATGCTGCGCTACCAACGCTTCACCGCCGGCCGCTTCTGGGTCGACGAGTATGGCGTGGCGGAGAACCCCGAACAGTTCCCGGCGCTGCTGAAGTACTCGCCGTACCACAACCTGAAGCCCGGCACGCACTACCCGGCCACGCTCGTCACCACCGCCGACACGGACGATCGCGTGGTGCCCATGCACAGCTTCAAGTTCGCCGCCGCCCTGCAGCACGCGCAGCGCGGTCCAGCTCCCACGCTGATCCGCATCGAATCGCGCGCCGGCCACGGAGCGGGCACGCCGACTTCGAAACGCATCGAGAACGCGGCCGATCAACTGTCGTTCCTCGTCCGCGCGCTGGGCGTCGAAGTGCCCGCGGACTTCCCGGGCCAAAAGCAGTGATACGTCCAAGGCGTGACCCGCGCGGGAAGCATTGCCCCGCGTGTCAGCCGTTCCTGAGGTCGGCGACGGGCGTGTGGAATCCCTCCAGGCGATTCTCCGCCAAGCGGATATCGCGAGTCTCCTTGCCCAAACGCAGGCCGATCCGCTGGCTCGGCTCGCGCGTTTCGCGAAGCACGTTCCCGCGGATCACGACGTCATGGGTCTTGCCCTGGATGTCGATGGCGATTCCCGTCGGGCCGCCGCTGTCGATGATCTGGTTTCCCTCCAGCACGTTCCGATTGGCCCAGAAGTCGACGCCACGGTTCTCGTCGCGAAACAGCACGCCGACCTCCCCACTGTCGCGCACTTCGTTGCCACGCATCACGTTGTCGGTGTCGTTGTGGCCAAGGGAGATGCCGTAGCGATTGCCCACGATCCGGTTCTGCTCGGCGAGCCCGTACTTGACGCCCCAGCACCAGAACAGCCCGATGGTGTTGCGTTCGAGTTGATTGCCGCGGATCACCGGCCGCTGCGAGCCCGAACCGGGGTGCAGTCCCAGGTCGCGGTTATCATGGCAATGGCAATCCTCCACCACGACCTCGTGGCAGATCTGGAAGCTGATTCCATCGCCGTTGTAGTTGCGGGCCGTGACGTTACGAAGCACGACGCGCTGGCAGTCCTGCAGGAAGATGCAGCCGCCGTAGTTGCCATTGAAATTGGCGTTGTTGGCGGCGTCCCCGTCGAGCGTGATGTTTTCCACCACCAGGTCGCTCGTCCGCTCGCTCGTCAACAGCGGAAACAGCGACGCGCAGGTGGGTTCGCCGGAGAGCCAGAGGTTTTCGCGCAGCCCGGAATCGAGCTTAAAGCGGTTGCCGGAACGCGCGACGAGCGTCCGCTTGATGACGGTCGGACCGCCATCGTGCGGGTTCTTGGCCTGCAGCACCACGCCATCGCCCACACGGAATCCTTCCGCATCGCGCAGCGTGATCTCCTGGTCGTACCAGTCGGAATCCTCCGCGAGGGACACCGACCGAGAAGGAATCTTCGTCAGGACACTCTCGGGGCCGCTGCCCAGCAAGCGCACATGGGGAGCCAGTTGCACGGCGTTGCGCAGCACGAACGTTCCGGGCAGCACATGGACGGTGCCGCCTCCGCGACGCGCGACCAAGTCGATGGCCGCCTGCAGCACTCGGTCGTCATGTCCGACCAGGTCGGCTTCGCGTGGACCGACCGTGACGACCAGGCGTTCCGCCCAATCGGGCTCCGACGCGCGGTCCCCATCGGTGGCCCGCGGCGACACCACCGGCGGACGCTCTCCGGCGCCTGTAGGCAGGTTGCCCATCATGCCCGCCGCTGCCAAGGCTTCCAGCGACCAGCCCAGGAAGTCGCGTCGATGACCTCTGTGTTTCACTTGTTCGCTCCTGTTACCGACGGCCCATGCAAGGGCTGCGTGACGTCGTCTTTCGCCAGCACGTTGGCGAAGCGACCGTCCCGGCCTCCTCGTGCGCGTCGCCGGCGATGAAGGGCCGCGAGTAGTCCGGGACGCGACTGCCATGCTACGCGGCCTGGGAACGGAATCCAAGCTGACGACCGTGGCGAATCGGTCTACCGGTCGATCTCTCTCGACTGCGACAGACGCCTGCCTCACTGGATCCGCCCGCCGCGCCAAGGTTAGAATCAGTGGCGAACCCGGCGGATCTCCGACGTGTTTCGCGCCCCCGAACGATTCCGAGCCTACCTCCTGCGACGGGAGATACACGCGTGTTTCGCCTGACGGTCCTCTACGGACACCCTGAAGATCCGGCCGAATTCGACCGCTACTACCACGAAGTGCACATCCCGCTGGCGAGGAAGATGCGCGGCATCCGCGGCTGGACGGTTGGCAAATGCCAGCCGGTGCAACCCGGGGAGAAACCGCCCTACTACCTGATCGTGGGGCTGTACACCGAGACGCGGGAGGCGATGGAAGCGATCCTGGCGTCGCCCGAAGGCCAGGCGGCCGTGGCCGATGTGCCGCGGTTCGCGACCGGCGGAGCGACGTTTCTCATGAATGACGAGACCGTGCTGGTGCCATTTGAACTGGGGCGCGTGGAACCCAGGTGCTGCTGAATCGGCAAGCCAGCCGCGGCGCGCGGGCGGTCCATTCAGAAACCGCGCGCGAGATGCGCCGCCTCCAGAGCCAGCAGACGGCGCTTCATGTCGAGCCCCTGGGGAGCGGAGAAGCCGCCCAGCAGGCCGCCGGCGGCGAGCACTCGGTGGCACGGTACGAACAGAGGAATCGGGTTGCGCGCCATGACACCGCCCACCGCGCGTGCGGCCCGCGGTGATCCGGCGCATTCGGCCAGTTCACGATAGCCGAGCGTTCTTCCGTAAGGTATGCGGCGACACTGCTGCAGCACGCGTCGCTGGAACTCCGTGCAGTCGTCCAGATCCAGGGGAACCGAAACGTCCAGCGGTCCGTTGCCGGCAGCGTAAAGCTCAAGCGTCCTGCGCGCCCCCAGCCGATCAATCGAAGATGCACGAAGGAGCGAGGCACGCTGCGTTCGCGGGCGACTCGACTCACGCGCGAGCGACTCCTGCAACGTCACCCGGGCGGCTTCCGCGGAGTGATGGCCGAACGTCAGGCGCGACAAGCCCGCTTGAGTCCACATCAGGGCGATCCAGCCGAGCGTTGTGGAGAACACGTCCACCGCTGCTTCCCACTCTCGGTTTCCGTCCATTAGGGTGCGTCCCGCAGCCGCACAGTGCCGAAGAAAAGTGCTCGCGGCCCGCCGCGGTGGACTCGTCCTTCAGGCATCGGTCGTTCGTTACTTTGACAGGTTCGATTGCGGTCCTTTATACTGCAACCTGCGGGTCGCCGGGCAGGCTCGTGCGGGAGGATGGTCCGTGTCGCTGGCTTGGCCTGGCAGAAAACCACGCGGCCCGTGCTGACTGCACGCGGCGCTGGGATCTCCCCGAACCTGCGTGTTTCCAGGCGAAACCGTCGGCGACCGCCCCTGAGAACACTTCCGAACGAGGAATCGGCGACGATGAATCGCTACAGCAGCCTCAGCGACGACCACTACCTCAACATGAACCTGACGACCGAGATGGATCTCCCCACCGGTCGTGAGACGCTCGTCCACTACTTCGAGCAGGTCCAGCGCAAATTCCCCTCCATGCGCAACTTCTACAATCGCGAGCGATCGGAATTTGTAATTGAAGAGGAGAAAGACCGGGGGCACTACCGCTGGGCGAGCCTTGAGGCGAAGCGACTGTCGGCCGGGCATGTGAACCCGTCGACCATCGAGGAGGCCCTGGTGCTGCATCGCACGCTGCTGGAAATCGCTCCGTATGCCCTGGCGGCAAGCCCGTTGGACTGCGAATCGCTGAACGTCATGCTGGGCTTCGACTACACCTATCGAGGCAACCACAACCAGCTGGTGGCCGAGGCGTTGGGCTTGAGTCCGGCGATGGAGCGACTGCTGGAGATGCCGGGGGCCGGGGTGGTGTCGTACGAGCCATCCGTGACGCTGTCGTTTGATGACGACTTCCGGGTCCAGGTGCGTGTCAGCATCGAGAACCGCACCACGGCCTTGCATCTCCGCGCGCGGGAGTTTCCAGAAGAGCAGATCAGCGTCTACGTCACGGCCCGCCACTTCGGGTCGCTGCCGGTTTCGGAAACCATGGCCTCGATGGTGGAGCGGCTGACGCACCTGTGCTGCGGCATCGTCGACGACTGCGTGGCCGACCACGTGCTGCGGCCCCTGCAGCAGGCGATCGCCGCGCGTTAGACGGCATTCCGCCCGCAGGGCCTTGGGCTGAGCGTCTACTCGACCGACGAGGGGCCGGTCGATTCGGCTCGCCGTGATCCGCTCCGACTGGCGAGCTTCTCGGTCCATCTCGCCGCATCATCCCAGAGCGAATAGGCGACGGGCGTCACGAGCAGGGTCAGCAGCAGCGACAGCGCCTGGCCGCCGATGATCACCTTCGCCATGCTCGCCCGCGACGCGGCGCCCGGGCCCTGGCCCAGCGCGATCGGCACCATGGCGGCCACCAGCATGAGGGTCGTCATCAGGATCGGACGCAACCGCGTCTTGTTCGCCTCCAGGATCGCCGCGTCACGTTCCATGCCCCGTTCGCGAAGCACGTTCGTGTAGTCGATCTGCAGGATACCGTTCTTCTTCACGATGCCGAAGAGCATGAACAGCCCGAAGATGGCATAGATATCGAGGTTCGTGCGCAGCAGGAACAGGGACAGGAAGGCGAACGGCAGCGTCATCGGCAGCGCGAGCAGGATCGTGATCGGGTGCGAGAGACTCTCAAACTGGGCCGCGAGCACCATGTACATGAACAGGAAGCTCAGCAGGAACGCGAGCAGGAAGTTGGCATTCGATTCGCGCAGCAGCTTGGCGCGGCCGATGAATTCGTGGCGATAGCCGGTCGGCAGTTCGAGCGACCGCACATAGCGGTCCAGCGCGGCGATGCCTTCGCCGAGCGCCACGCCCTTCAGGTTGCCCAGGACGACAATCTGGCGCTGGCGACCATAGCGGTCGATGGAGGTGGGACCGAGGGCCGGTTCGAGCCGCGCGACGTTGGAGAGTTGCACGAGGCCCAGTCCGGGGGAAGGAACGGTCAGCGAGTCGATGCTGGCCGGATCGTCGCGGAACGAGCGATCGGCTCGCAGCCACACGTCGTACTGCTCGTCGAACTCCTTGTACTTGCCCACCGGCTCACCGCCTACGAGGATCCCCAGCGTGGCGGCCAGCGTCTGCACGGGGATGCCCAGGTCGGACGCTCGTTCGCGGTCGATGACGACCCGCAGTTCGGGTTTGCGGAGCGACGAGCTGGTATCGACGTCGACGTAGGTGCCTTGCTGGCGCATCCAGTCGGCGATCTGGTCGGCATAGGCCTGGAGCCGATTGAGGTCCGGGCCGACGAGGTTCAGATCGATGTCGACCTGGCGGAACCCGGTGCTCTGGAAGGCCTGAACCTCCTGCACGGCGACGCGAAGGTCGGGGTAGTCGGCCATCAGCGCGCGGGCATCGGCCATGATGTCGAACTGCGAATAGTCGCGTTGGGCGAGGTCGATGAGCCGGCAGTAGACGCGGACCTCCGTCACGTCGCCCTGGCCTTTCGCCACGCGGCCGGTCGTGTCACCGATGATCGTGAAGACGTGGGTGACGCCCCGCAGCTGGCCGAGCCGCTGCTCAATCTGGCGCAGCAGTTCATCGCCTCGCTGCAGAGTGTACCCCTCGGGCAGCGTCATCACCACTTCGAACTCGCTCTGGTCGTCCTTCGGCACGAAGTCCTTGCCGATCCAGGAAAACACCACGGGTGTCACCGCCAGCGTGGCGAGCGTCGCCAGCACGATGATCCAGCGGTGGCGAATGGAGAATCCCAGGATACCCAAATAGCCGTTGTCGACAAGTCGCGAGAACCCGCCCGACTTGCTGCCGTGCCCCGACTCGCCAGCCTTCAGGAAGCGTGAACAGAGCATGGGTGTCATCGTGAACGACACGAACATGCTCATCAGGATCGCGAAGCCGACGGTGAATCCGAAGCTGTTGAAGAAGCGGCCGACACGGCCTTCCATGAAGGCGACGGGAACGAAGATGACCAGCAGCGAGATGGTGGTGGCCACGACGGCCGACGCGATCTCGGCCGTGGCCTCCCGCGCCGCCTGCATGGCCGACTTTCCGTACTCTTCCATGTGCCGGAAGATGTTCTCGTGCACCACCACGGCGTCGTCGATGACGATGCCGATCGCCAGGATCAGGCCCAGCATCGTGATGTTGTTCAGGGTGAAGCCCATGTAGGCCATGCAGGCGAACGTGGGCACCATCGAGGTGGGAATGGCCAGCGTCGCGATGACGGTGGTCCGCCAGTCGCGAATGAAGAGCAGGATGGTCAGGCTGACCAGGACCGCGGCCAGCAGCAGGTGGAACTTGACTTCGTGGATCGACGCCTCGATGAATCGCGACTGGTCGCGGATCACGACGGTCTTCAAGTCGGCGGGCAGCTGGGCTGCGACTTGAGCGAGGCGTTCCTTGACGGCGTGCACCACCGCCACGGTATTGGTGCCCGACTGCTTCTGGACGACGAGGCTGACGGCGTTCTCGCCGTCCAGCCGACTGAGGCCGCGGGGTTCTTCGACCGAATCCTCGACCCGTCCCAGGTCGCGGATGCGGATCGGCTGTCCCTCTCGATCGACCACGATGAGGTCCAGGAAGTCGGCGACGCGGTCGATCCGTCCCATGGTGCGGAGCACCAGTTCCTGCGAGCCCAGATCGACGCGCCCGCCGGGAAGTTCGAGGTTCTGCCGCAGCAGCGCCTGCCGCACGTCCTCGGCGCTCAACTGGTAAGCCGCCAGCTGCTCGGTGTCGAGGTAGATGTTCACGGCCCGCTGCCGGCCACCCACCAGCGTCACCGCGCCAACGCCCCCCACGGTCTCCAACTCCTCCTTGATCTGCTTCCGCGCAATCTCCGTCACTTCGCGGAAGTTGCGTCGGCCCGACACGGCGATGGTCATCACCGGCGCGGCGTCCAGGTCGAACTTGTCGATCAGCGGCGGGTCGGTACCCACCGGCAGGCGACTGACAATGGTTGATACCTTGTCGCGGATCTCCTGCGCCGCGACGTCGCCGTTCTTGAAGAGATGAAACGCGACAACCACCTGGGAGTATCCCTCCTTGGTGGTTGAACGCAGCTCGTCGATGCCGGAGATCGTGTTGACCGCCTCCTCGATGATCTTCGTCACCGAGGTCTCCATCTCCTCGACGCTGGCGCCCTTGAGCGTGGTGGTGACGACCACCGTGGGCAGGTCGACGTTTGGAAAGAGGTCGACACCGAGGCGGGCATAGGCGGCGAGGCCGAGCACCACCGGGGCGGCGACGAGCATGAGCGTGAAGATCGGGCGTTGGATGCAGGTTTCCCAGATTTTCATGGAGCCCCCGCTGGCTGGCTGGGGCGGGCGTCCATCGACGGAGCTTCCGCAGGACTGGGCTGGATCCGCACGGGCGTGCCCTGGGCCAGCCGCGACTGTCCGCTGGTGACGACCTCGTCGCCCGCCGACAGTCCGTGGAGCACCTCCACCCAGTCCGCGCCCTGCGTCCCCATCTGGATCTCCACCTCCTCCGCCTTGTCACCCCGCACCCGGAACACCTTGGACACTCCGGCGAAACGCGTGACGGCCACGATCGGCACGGTGGTGGCCTCGGCGGAGCGGGAGACGATGACATCCGCCTTGGCGAAACCTCCGTGGCGCAGGCGATGGTCGAAGTTCTTGACGCGGGCCTCGACCCGGAACGCGCGGCTCTGCGGGTTCACCGTGGGGTCGATGCGCATCACCGTGCCCCGGAAGGTCTCCCCGGGATAAGCGTCCACGCGCAGTTCGATGTCCAGCCCCAGCCGGATCAAGGCCAGGTAACGTTCGGGCACCATCACGGCGACCTTCAGCACATCGTCCACGACCAGCTCATAGACGGGCGTGGAGGGAAAGGCTCGCACCATTTCGCCGACGGAGACGAGCCGCTGGGCGACGACAAAGTGGGGGGACGCGAGCGTGTCCGGAGCGGCATCGCGCGCGGCCTCCGTGGCGATATCGGCGGCGGCGACCGACAGGGGCGGCACAACCACGCGTGTTTCGAACAGACGCTCCTCGGCCGCCGCCAGGACGGCCAGCCGATGCCGCAACGTGGCCAGCGCCGTCCGCGCTTCCAGCCGCGCCTGCCGCACGCCCGCTTCCGCCACCTTCAGCTCGGTCTCGGTCCGTTCATAGTCCTGCCGCGAACCTGCGTTCGTGGCCATCAGGCTCTTTTGGCGTTCGAACTGCCGCAGCGCATTCTCCAGCAACAGCCTCGCACGTTCCACGGTCGGCAACTGCTCGATGTCAAACTCGTCGCCCGGCGGCTGGGACACATCGAGCCGCGCGAGTTCCTGGTCGACGGACCGATGCGCTTCATTGACCGCCAACTGGTAGTCGGTCGGATCGAGTTCCAGGAGCGTTTGCCCCGGCTTCACCCGCTCCCCCACCTCTGCATGCGCGGCGATCACGCGTCCCTCGACGCGTGGCGTCACCGTCACCACATCCAACCCCCGCAGCGTGCCGACAACGGCAATCCTGCGTTCCACCGCGCGTTGCTGGGCGGACGCGACGGTCACCACCACCGGCGGCACCGCCAACGAGGAGGAGTCGTCGGCCGCGTTCGACGCCGGAGCGGCAGCTCCCGGGTCGGCAGGATTCGAGCGGGCGTTGCAGCCGGCCGCTGCCAGACCGAGCGGCAGAAGAAGAACAAGCAGCAGGCCCGGACTCGGCACAGGTGTACGGTTTCCGGCGCGGCCAGCGATCGCCGCGCGGCCGCGCTGGCACATCGCAGCCGCGTTAGGGCCCGATGCGCAGCAGAACGTCCGGTGTTTTGGCATGGATTCCTCGATCTTCCCGACGCCGATGAGCTTTGCCCCTTCACCTCGCCGACAGCCGCCGGAGGGCCCGGGGTCGCGAAGGAGTTTCAGTCCGCTCCGGAGACGCGGTGCCGCGTCAGGCCGGACACCGCAAGCCCCGGAGCGACTTTTCCGCCCCACACCAAACGCCGCAAACCCAAAAGGGATAACACTTTAGATCAATTACACAACTATTACACGAGTTCGACAGGGTCTTCACACGTTCAAGTGATTTACTTCGTAGAATCACCGCATGCTCAGGACTAGCGACTGCAGCGGGAAGCCCGGCGACGCGAGCACCAACCGTCTTCGCCCTTGCCTCTCGTGCCTTTCCCGAGCCGAACCAATGTCGGGCGACACCTACCATCATCACCGGGGCTCTCGAGACGGGCCAGCGGTACCTTAGGAGGCACCACGGAACATGGGACCCAGCAACGACGCATCCCTCGCCCCCCAGTTGTCCGCGACCACACCCGGTGGTGCGGAGACCCACTCGCATTCGACTCCAACGGCGGGCCCCACGGCAACGGCGGGCCGAACCTTCCTGCACGACGCGGGCCGCAGCAACCCGGCATGGCAGTCGATCATCTGGATCGGCATGCTGCATGTCGGTGCCCTGGCGGCGCCCTGGTTCTTCAGCTGGCAGGGTCTGGTAGCGTGCTTGGTCCTGCACTGGATGACCGGCGGCCTGGGCGTCTGCCTCGGCTATCATCGTTACCTGACGCATGCGGGATTCAAGACCTACAAGCCGGTGCGATTCCTGCTCGGCCTGTTCGGCGGTCTTTCCGGCGAAGGCTCGGCCATCGAATGG
>JBIIEC010000497.1:0-4044 GCA_044238045.1 Pirellulaceae bacterium
TGGGTGGCGACGCACCGCAAGCACCACGCGCACAGCGACCAGCACGGCGACCCGCATTCGCCGCACGACGGCGGGCTGTGGAGCCACATCACGTGGATCCTCTGGGACCATCCGGCTGCGACCATTCACCAGCACGAGTCGCACTGGGCTCCTGACCTCGTGCGCGACCCGATGATGGTCTTCCTGCGCCGCACCTTCCTGCTCTGGCACTTCGCCCTGGCCGCGGTGCTGGCGGGCGTGGGCTACTGGATGGGCGGCAGCTACATGGCGACCTCGATGGTGGTCTGGGGCATGTTCGTCCGCCTCTGCTTCGTGCTGCACGCGACATGGTTCGTGAATTCCGCGAGCCACATGTGGGGCTACCGGAACTACGAGACGACCGACGACAGTCGCAACAACTGGTGGGTGGCCCTGATCACTTACGGCGAAGGCTGGCACAACAACCACCACGCCTATCCGCGCATGGCCGTTCACGGTCACCGCTGGTGGGAAGTCGACGTGACCTACATGACCATCCGGCTGATGCGCATGATGGGCCTGGCCTGGGACGTCGTCGACTACAAGCGAGCGGCAGACAAGCCGGCGTCGGCCGGCTCGCACGGCAAGAAGCGACGCGGCAAGCGAGCCCAGGTGGCCCGCGTCTAACGAGCCTTGAGGAGTGGCCCGCGGAAATGGAACCTGCCACCATTTCCGCTTCAGCGCGTGTCGTCCTGCGACTCTTCGGGGCGGACCAGAAAACGGTATCCCGCGTCGCGGACGGTCAAAAGATGGCGTGGCTGAGCCGAGTCGGTTTCGATCAGTTTCCGCAGGCGGCGGATGAACTGGTCGGGGGCCCGGGTCTGCAGGTAGCCCGGCTGCTCCCAGACATTCTCCAGCAGCTCCTGCCGCGACACCACGCGTCCCTCGCTCTGGATCAGGTACTGCAGCAGTCGCAGTTCCAGCGGCGTCATCAGCTGGTTGCGACCCTCCCGCTGCACTTCAAACGTGTCGAAGTCGACGCGTGCTTCGCCGATCTGCAGCGTCCTGGGCAGTCCGATCGACGAGCGAACGCGGAGTGACTGTCGGCGTCCCTGGCGGACCAGCAGTCCGCGGACCCGCGCCAACAGCTCGTCCAGCTCAAACGGCTTCGTCAGGTACTGGTCCGCTCCCGCGTCAAACCCGCGCGTGCGATCCTCGGTCAGCGTGCGGGCGCTGAGCATCAGGACGGGCATCTCCGCGCCCATCTCGCGCAACCGCTCGCAGACCGCATAGCCGCTCATCCCCGGCAGCATCAGGTCGAGGATCACCAGGTCGACGGATTCCGGATCGCCCTCCACCTTTTCCACCGCCGCAGTTCCGTTGCCCACGACCGTCACTTCGTAGCCTTCCGCCTCCAGGTTGAACTGGATTCCGCGCGCCAGGTGCTCCTCGTCTTCCACAATCAAGATGTGCGGCAGGCCAGATGTCATGCGGACGATCCTCAGGCGAAAAACAGGCCCGCCGCTTGCGGGCTTCCAGCTGGAGAGAGCGGGAGGGGTAATCACAAAGGGCACGGCGAGTACGGAGAAATACAGGGACAACCACAAGGCTTGGGGGTCGGGTGCGTGTCGGGCTGCAAGCTCCTTAGGCTAGGTAAGGCTCCTTAGGCGTTTGCCGACACGACCAGCGACCCGGGCAGGACGACTTCCATGGCGGTCCCGGCCGTGTTGCCGCGGCCTCGGACGCGGACCTGTCCTCGCAGGCGGGCCACCAGCGTCCTCACAATATACAAGCCCAGCCCCAGCCCCGTCTGTTCCCGCTCCAGTTCGGTCCCGAGCCGTACGAAGCGGCCGAAGACCTTGTCGCGGAACTTGATGGGAATCCCGCGTCCGTTGTCGGTCACGCGGACCCTCACCTGCCCGGCCTTCGCATCGGCTTCCAGCGATACGGACACTTCGGGCGGCTGGCCCGCATACTTGATGGCGTTGTCGATCAGGTTGCGAAAGATAAGTTCGAGGTCCACGGGCCAGCCGACGACCGTGCACGGGCGCAGATCGAGGCTTACGGTCGTCGCGGGCAGGCGATGGCGTTGGCAGACGAGCGCAGCGCAATTGCGCAGCAGGTCATCGAGCCGCACGAGCTGCGGTTGCGTGTCGGGGACACGATCCAGTCGCGCCGCGTCCAGCACATGGTTGATCAGCTGGTCCAGTCGCTCCACATCCTCCAGCATCAGCTGGTAGAACTCCTTCCGGGCTTCCTCGGAAGGCTGGTGACGGGTCAGTGTCTGGAGATAGAGTTTGAGCGAGGCGATGGGCGACTTCAGTTCGTGGGTCACGCTGTCAATGAAGTTCGACTGCCGGCGCGAGAGGTTGATGGCCTTGATGGAGAGCGTCAGGTAGACGACGACTCCCACTACTACCAGCACGAAGAACACGGCGCCCACGGAGAGCAGCGTCCAGTACAGGGGCGCGTTCCGCGCGTTGTCGAGGGCGGCCACGGCGGACATCGAGATCCAGCCGACGGTCAGCGCCAGCAGCAGCAGGATCATGCCGACGGCCAAGGCGATGGGCAGCTTGATCGATCGGCGTGGCGTGGACATGGGCGACGAAGTCTCCAGCGTTGTCGGGTAAGAGGCGGGGAAACCGATGGCGGTTTCGAACGGCGGGCAGGCCCCTCTTAGCCCGCGTTCAATCGGGCCCGCATTCAATCGGGCCCGTGTTCAATCGGGCCGGCGTCTGCCACGGCGCTTGCGGGACGACCGTTTCGCCTGCGGCGGCTCGGCGGGCCGCGCCCAGGGCGTCTCCTCCCGTTCGTCCGCTGCGCGCGAGGCTTCGGGCAGCGCGGCCCCTTGGGCGACGATCCGATCGTGCCAACCGAGGCGTTCCAGTTCATCGAGCGAAGCCCAGTGCGACGGCGGCTCCCAGAGCGACCGGCCGCAGGCGGGACACGGGAGGTCGACGTCCGCGCCGGGGTTCGGCCCGGCTTCGGAGACGCCGCTCTGCACCTTGTTTCGATCCGGGTCGGCCCACAGTGACTCACACTCGTCACACTGCACCCAGGCATGGCCGCACGCTCCACAGATACGCGCGCCCAGCGGCCCCGTCTCACAGACCGGGCAGTAACCGACACAATAAAAGATGTTCCCCATCACGCACTCCTCCCCCCTGCCCGACGCGCCGCTGCATCGCCCCGTTCCCGCCCGAACGCAATCTCGACCTGGGCGTTTACGGCACGATCGGATACGCGGTGATCACCCGCGAGTCATCCAGCACCAGGCGCAGGTGCTTGGCCTTCGGTCGTCCGCGACGATTGCCCGACTGGCCGCCGATGTAACCGACGGTGCGTCCCATGTCCACGGTCAGCACCGTGCGTCCTTCTTCCTCGCGCCGCTGCACGCCACGGCCCTGCCGGGACCGCTCGTACGCCTCGTCAATCAACGCCACGATCTCACTCAAATCGTTCGACTGGAACACGCCATGGGATCCGGGACGGTCCGGCACATCCGCCGCATGCTCCAGTACATGCCGCAACCGATGCCCCTGCGCGCTGCCGCGAGTGTAGACGAGTCCGGCCGGTGAGTGATACGGTTCGCCACCGCGGGGAATCGTGACTTGCGGGGGAGTCGTGACCCGTGGGGGAGATGGCGCGACGGAAGCTTCGCCAGAGGAAGCCGGAGCCGATGAGGCACCAGCCCCCGCCGAAGTCCGGCTGGGCGGCTTCGCCACCGACAAGTCGCTCCCTGTACCCTCCGCGTCCTCCAGGTCCTCCGTGGTAACCCCAGCGTTCCTCCCCGGCGGCGAAAGACGTTCACCGCGAGGCGGCTCCCCGCGCGTGGTCGCGGCGGGGCCGTTGGAGCGGCCGTCCGACAGCAACTCGGGCCGCCACACGAAGAGTCCGACCAGTGCCACCATGGCCAGTACGGCAAACAGTCGGCGGCGTCCACCGGCGGCCAGGGACTCTCCAAGCAGTCGCAGCAGCGGAGTGAGCGGGGAGGATTTCATGGGCGACGCATCGTCGGGTCAACGGAAGGGAACCAGCCGCCCATTGTTACCGATCCGCCCCAGGTCCCGAAACGGGGAAGTTCGG